>NZ_JAGPXQ010000011.1:0-143615 GCF_018070435.1 Micromonospora sp. C51
CCCCCACCCCGAGGTCCCACCCCCACCCCCACCCCCACCGCGTTGATCATGAGGTTGGCGGCAAGTTCGATCTCCATGAGTGCCGCTAACCTCATGATCAACAGGGCGAAGTGGGGTGGGGTGGGTGGGTGGGGACGGGGTGGGTTAGGGGCGGCGGGGGCGGTAGGTGGTTACGACGCTGGGGATGCCGCGGCGGATGATGCCGGCCCAGTCGGTGTCGCCGCGCAGCACCGCGGCGGCGGTCTTGCGGGCCTGTTCGGTGGTGAAGTGTGGGGGCATCATCAGCTCGGCGGGGTCGACCAGCGCGTTGATCACCGTCGGCCGGTCGGCGCGCAGGGCCCGGTCCCAGACGTCGGCCACCTGGTCCGGGCGGTCGACCAGCTCGCCGCGCAGCCCCAGCACCTCACCCCAGCGGTGGTACGCGATGTCCGGCAGCTGTTGGCTGTCCGGGAACATCGGGGTGCCCTCGATGGAGCGCTGTTCCCAGCTGACGAAGGCCAGATCCCGGTTGTTGAGCACCAGCACCACGAACCGGGGATCGGCCCAGCTCTGCCAGTACTTCGCCACCGTGATCAGCTCGTTGACCCCGTTCATCTGCATCGCGCCGTCGCCGATCAGAGCCACCAGCGGACGGTCCGGGTGCGCGAACTTGGCTGCCAGCGCGTACGGCATGGCGCCGCCCATGGACAGCAGGGTGCCGGACAGGCTGGCCAGCATCCCCGGACGCACCTTGACGTGCCGGGCGTACCAGGCGGTGGTCGTGCCGCAGTCGACGGCGAGCATCACGTCGTCGGGCAGGCGTTCGCTGAGGCTGGCGAAGAGCAGCTGCGGGTTGACCGGGCGGGCATCCTGCTCGGCCAGTTCCCGCTGCGACTGCCGCCACGCGGCGGTGGCCCCGGCGATGGTCTCCCGCCAGCGGGTCGGGCCCGGTCCGGGGCCGAGTGCGGCCAGCAGCGCCCGCAGGGTCGGTGCGGCGTCGCCGGTCAGGTTCACCTCCGTCGGGTAGCGCAGACCGAGCTGGGTGCCGTCATGGTCGATCTGCACCGCCCGCGCCTGCCCGGGAGGCGGGTAGAACTCCGAGTACGGCATGTTGCTGCCGACGATGAGCAGCCGGTCGCACTGGTTCATCAGCTGCCAGCTGGGCCGGGTGCCGAGCAGGCCGATGGCGCCGGTCACCCACGGCTCGCGGTGGTCCACGGCGGTGAACCCGAGCAGCGCCGTGGCCACGCCCGCGCCGAGACGGTGGGCGATCTCGCGTACCTCGTTCTCCGCACCGAGCGCGCCCTGGCCGACCAGCATGGCCACCCGCTCGCCGCTGCTCAGCACCTCGGCGGCGTGCCGGATGTCCGCCTCCGGCGGCACCGTCGGACCGCTGCTCGGCACACTGCTGGTGTGGTAGAAGCCGTGCGCGTGCGGCGGGTTGGGCACCGCCGGCAGGTCCTGCACGTCGAGCGGCAGCACCAGGGCGGTGACGGTACGCCGGGCCAGCGCGGTCCGGCACGCCCGGTCCACCAGGTGGCGTACCTGGGACGGGTGGTCGAGCTGGGCCAGGAACGCCGCCGCAACGTCCTTGTAGAGGGCGAGCAGGTCCACCTCCTGGTAGTAGCCGCCCCCCTCGGCGGTGAGCGCGGTGTGCCCGACCAGGGCGACCACCGGCTGATGATCCAGTTTCGCGTCGTAGAGACCGTTGAGCGCGTGGATGGCACCGGGACCACTTGTCACCAGCACCGCGCCGAGCGGCCCACCGCCGTATTTGACGTGCGCCGACGCGGCGAACCCGGCGGTCTCCTCGTGTCGCACCTGGACGAACTGCACCTGCTCGTTTGTGCGTTGCAGGGCCGAGGTCATCCCGTTGATGCCGTCGCCGGGAAAGCCGAAGTAACGGCGTACGCCCCAGCAGGCGAGCCGCTGCACGACGTGGTCCGCGACGCTGGCGCCACGCGGCAACGGCCACGGATCGCCCGGCACGAGCGTGCCGACATGCTCTGCGCTCACCTGAATCGCCTTTCCGGCCGGGCCACCGGCACTCCGCCGCAACTTCCCTGATGCTGCGGCGTCGCAGGTGCCGGAGGCAGCGATATCCCCGAAAGTGCGCGGATCTCGAGCGTCGGTCGGTCCGCTAGGGTCGCGGAATGGTCGCTCATCGACTGACGCGGGACGAAGCCCGGCGGGTCGCGATCCACGCCCAACTGCTCGCCGAGCCGCGCCCGAACAACCTGGTGGAGGTCGTCGAGCGCCTCACGATTCTGCAGCTCGACCCCACGGCGGCCATCGCGCCCAGCGCCGATCTCGTGCTGTGGAGCCGGCTCGGTCCGGCCTACGACCCCGCGCACCTGACCAGGGCGATCGAGGTCGAGCGCAGCCTGGTCGAGACCGTCGCCTACATCCGGACGCCGGGCGACCTGCCCGCCGTGATCGCCGAGGCCCGCGCCGCGACCCATCCGGCCGCCCGAGCCTGGCTGGAGCAGAACGCGTCGTTTCGCCGGGACATCCTGGCGGCCTTGGCGGCGAGGGGACCACTGTTGTCCCGGGACATCCCCGACACCAGCGTGGTGCCGTGGCCGTCGAGTGGCTGGACCAACAACCGCAACGTCACCAAGATGCTCGAACTGCTGGCTCGGTACGGCCAGGTGGCGATCTCCGGCCGCAAGGGGCGGCAGCGCTACTGGGATCTCCCCGAGCGGGTGTACCCGGTCGACCTGCCCGACCTCGATCCGGACGAGGCGGCCCGGCTGCGCGACGAGCGTCGGCTCGCCGCACTGGGCATCGCCCGGTCCGGTGGGACGCTGACCCCGGGGGAGTCGCCGTTCGTCGGCGCCGCGGGGGAGGAGGCCGTGGTCGAGGGCGTACCGGGGACGTGGCGGGTCGAGCCGGCGTACCTCGGGCTGCCGTTCGAGGGGCGCACCGCGCTGTTGTCGCCGTTCGACCGGCTGATCCACGACCGGGTACGCACCGAGCAGTTGTTCGGCTACGAGTATCTCCTGGAGATGTACAAGCCCCGGGACAAGCGCCGGTGGGGCTACTTCGCCCTGCCCGTACTCCATCATGACCGGCTCGTCGGCAAGCTGGACGCGACCGCCGACCGCAAGGCGGGCGTCCTCACCGTCAACGCCCTGCACGAGGACGTCCCTTTCACCCGGGCGATGACCGCCGAGGTCGACGGCGAAATCGAGGCTCTCGCCACCTGGCTGGGTCTGACCACCACCCGAGCCCAGGGATCGTAGCCGTCGCCAGGATCGCGCCGGCCGTCCCGGCCGCTGTGCCTGCCTGACCGCTTGGGTACGCGGCGGTCCCACCCGGACCTGCCGGTCAACTGCCGGTCAATCTCCTGGATGAGCCCAGGTCGTGTAAATAGCGTTCCTGGTAACCGCTGCGGGTGACATTTCTATCAACGGGACCCACTCGCAACGGGCCATCCAACACCTGTTCGTGCCGATCGGTCAGCGACCTCGGTGCGGGCATCAGGAAGGGAGAGCGCAATGTCGGAGATCACTGAGGTCGTGGAGACCGAAATCACCGAGCAGGCCACCCCCGAGGTCGAGGACTCGGCCGAGGCCGCCGAGGTCCGTCAGCCGTCGACCCGCGTGATGTGCTGCGACCAGGCTGTCTGACGCGAATCGGTGGTCCGGGCCGGCATCGCCGGCCCGGACCACCACCGCACAATCGATTCGACCGATCGAGATTGGCTGCGACATGACCGAAATCGTCGTCAAACCCGCCGAGGAACTTCGCTGGGAGGTTCCCCACGACACCTCCGCCAATCGGATCGCCGACCTCGAGGAGGTGCGGCGGTACATCGACGCCATCGACTTCGGGCCGCTCAAGCACCGGCTCACCCAGGGACGCGACGTGCTGGGCAGCGAATGGAGCCCGGCGCGCGCGGACTACTACGAGCGGCTCTACAAGAACTGGCTGTACCTGCGTCGCCGGTACGAGGGTGAACTGTTGCCGCCGCACATCGACATCGACGAGTTCTGGCACGGCCACATCCTCGACACGCACGCGTACTTCGCCCATTGTGACCGGATCTTCGGTTACTACTTCCACCATTTTCCCTACTTCGGCACCCGCGGGCCGGCCGACCGGACGAACCTGTCGAACGCCTGGCAGCAGACCCAGGACCGGTACCACGCCGAATTCGGCGAGTACATTTACGATTTCGTGGAGTAGACGGTGACGTCCGACCCGCTGTTGTGCTACGTCCACATCAACAAGAACGCCGGCAACAGCATCATCGAGGCGTTGCTGAACAACTACCCCGGCCGGTTCCGGCAGTACCTCGTGTCCGGCCGGAGAAGCAACGGGGGGCCGGGGGCCAAGACCGTCGACAGCCCCGATGAGGATGTGCGGCAGATCGTCTCGGAGATCGCCGAGGACCGGCACCGCCACGACGCCATCGCGCTCAATCTGCCGGTCGGCATCCACCGCAGGATCGATCGACCGGTCCGGTACGTCACCATGCTGCGCGATCCGGTCGACCGTTGCGTCTCCTACTGGTACTGGGCGTATCGCAAGCGGGACACCGGTAATCTCTGGGCCGCACTCCAGGCCGGGTTGCCTGACGGCGTGGCCGGGCTGCCGCTGCAGTTCCGTGACGACCAGGTTCGCTTCCTGTCCGGTACGACGAACGTCGAGACCACCGACGACGACCTGGCGCTGGCGATGAAGGCCGTCGAGGAGCATTTCGCTTTCGTCGGCACGGTCGAGCGGTTCGCCGAGTGCCAGGCCCGGCTCGGCGAGATGTTGTCCTGGAAACGGCCGGCCACGTTCCACCTGAACAGCGGCGACCGTGACGACCATCGGCTGCTGCCGGCCGAGGCCGTCGACACCTTCCGTGCCGCGAACACCCGGGATATGGAACTTTACAAATGGTTGACGCGAAGCTACCTGCCGTCGGTTCTCGGGGGGAACTGACCGGCGGCACGTCCACCCCGGCCAGCCTCGCCCCGCCCGGCGAGCCGCGCGTCGAACGCCTCGCCATCGTGGCGAACATGGTCATCGTTCCACTCTGCTTCGCCACCGGCCGGCTCAGCGCTGACCTCGTCCAGTTGTACGGCGTGCAGACCCTCGGCCTCACGCCGGCGCAGGTGGGGACGGCGTTGGGGTTGCTGGTGCTGAGCGTGCCCGCGCAGCTGCTCGCGGTGCGGTTGCCCCGGCGTCTCGGCTTCCGGCGGACGATGCGGTTCGGCTACGCGGGCGTACTGCTGTTGCTAGTGCTGTTGGCCGCGGTACCGGAGCTGAGCCGGTGGGGGACGGCGGCGGTGTTCGCGGCGTTCGTGGCGGTGCTGCTCGCCATCGAGGTGGCGATCTCGGTCAGCTGGGGCGTGGCGTGGCACCCGTGGATGCGGGCACTGGTGCCGTCCAATCGCCGGCCACGGTTCGTCGCCCGGATGCAGTTCGCCACCCAGCTCCTGAACGTGGTGCTGCTGCTCGGCTTCGGCCTGCTGGCGGGCGCCGTCGTCGATCGCAACGAGTACCGCATCCTGCTCGGGGTGCTGGCGGTGCTGCTGGTCGTGTCGATCACGACGCTGGGAGGCCTGCCACGCACGCCGGTGCCGGGCGGCGCGCACCCCCAGGCCCTGGGCGAGCTGCGCGCCGCCGCCACCGGTCTGGTCGCCGACGGTCCGCTCCGCCGGCTCAGCGTGATCTTTCTTCTCGACACGGTGCTGGTGACGCCGCTGCTGGCGATCTACGCCGTGCTGCACCTCGGCATCCCCGCCGGCACCGTGGCGGTGATCCTCGCCGTACGCGGACTGGCCGCGCCGATCAGCCTGCTGGCCTGGAGCCGGGCCGCGCACCGGGTCGGCACGTACCGCCTCATCGTCTACACCATGGCCGGGACGGTGCTCGCCCGCCTGGCGTGGGTTTTCGTGCCGACGACCGAGGGCGCGGCGAGTGGGGCGAGCGTCGCCTGCTTCGCCGGCATCGTCGTGGTGTCCGCGGTCTGTGCCGCCGGCTACGGCAACGCCAACCTGACCACCTGGTACGACGCCGTGCCGGACAACCACTCTCGGGCGATGTTCACGCTGCGCGACGTGATCGCCTCGTCCAAGCTTCAGCTCTACTCGGCGGCCGGCGGCGCGGTGCTGGCCGTGACCGCCACCCTCGGGGCCGCCTCGTACGGCCCGATCCACCTCGACGCCTACAAGCTACTGATGCTGGCCGGTGTCCCGGTCGCCGTGGCGATCGCGATGCTGTCACGGCGGGCGCAGGCAGAGCGGGCGCAAGCAGAAGGGTCATCCTGATGAATACCCACCCCCTGATCGAGTCGCTGCGGCCCCCGGTTGCCACGATCCTGGACACGCTTGCCGCCGCCGAGGCGCGGTACTGCCTCGGCGAGGCCACCACGTTCGAACCGGCGAAGATCCACGCGGCGTGGCCGGAGGTGTTCCGGCCGGAGACGGCCAGCGCGTTGCGGGCCGCCGGCATCGCGGAGGATGCCGGTCGGCCCTTCGTCGCGCTGGTGCTCCAGGCGCTGATCGAGGCGGAAACCACCCCGCTGCGTGCCCGTATCGCCGAACGGGAGAAGGCGGTCACCGTCACCGACGCGAACGGCGCACGAGTCGATCTCGCCCGGGCCCGACGTCGCGCAATCGCGTCCGGCGACGTGACGGTCCCGCAGCACCGTCTGCACGAGCTGTACGACCGCGAGATCGCTCCGCTGTGGCTGGAGTTGCAACAGCGGCAGTTGGCCGTCGTCACGGCGGCCGGCTACCGGGACCTGATCGACTACGCCGACCGGGTACAGCGACATGACCTCTGCCGGTTGGAGCGTGAGGCGCGGGCATTCCTCGACGCGACCCGGGAGCGGTACGAGTCGATCCGGCGTCCCCGGTTCGCCGCCGGCTCGTTCACGGTCGCCCAGCTCATCGGCGCGGCTCGCACCACCTTCGCCGACCCGGTCGACCTGGCGACCTGCCTGCCGTTGCTGCACGCCCTGGTCGGCGAGCTGGGGCTGGAGTTCGCCCCCCGGATCCGACTCGACCTGGAAGCCCGCCCCGGCAAGGTGCCCGGCGCGTACTGCCTGCCGGTGCGGGTTCCCGACGACATCGTCGTCGCCGTGTCGGCCGTTGGCGGCGTGGGTGACTGCCGGCCCCTGTTCCACGAGGTCGGGCATGCGCTGCACTTCGCGTACACCGGCCCGGAACTGCCCGTCGACGGACGCCGGATGGGCGACGAGGGACTTGTCGAGGGCTGGGGCGTGGTCACCGAGAACATCTTCCTGCACCACGGTTGGCTGAACCGCTCGTTCCCCGGCCGCACCGCGACGGCCCTGGCCCATGACACCGCACAACGACTGTTGATCGTCACCCGTGCCCAGTGCGTTCGGCTGCTCTTCGCCGTCGACGCCGCCCGCCGTCCGGCCGCTCCACCGGAACTACGGTCCCGGTACGACCAGCTGATGGCCGAGCACCTCGGCGCGCGACCTGGGCCGATCGAGTATCTGGACGTCCTCTGCGGCGATTTCGTCAGCGCCACCCGCCTGCGCTCCTGGGAGTTCGGCACCTCCATCGGCGGGCTGCTCACGCACGAGATCGGGCCGGACTGGCCGGGGGATCCACGGGCCGGACGGTGGCTGCGCGAGCACTGGCGGGTGGGGGTCACCCACACCGCGGTCGAGGCGATCGACCGATGGGCCGCACCGCCGATGAGCCTGAACGCGGTTGCGGAGAACCTCGCCGACAGCATGACCAACCCCTGACCACGGCGCTTGCCCGTCGGCCATCCCGGCCGTCGGGCCACGGCTCGACAATGGCAACGCCATCCAGTAGAAACCATCACCGGACATCCATTTCCCCGTCGAGAGGCTGACCGGTCCACTTCGGACCGCTAGGCCATGAGTGGATGGGCATGGCCCGGTTTAGTCAGATGGTGACGGCCCACCGGCGACGGCTCGGGCTGACCCAGGAGGATGTCGCGGCCGCCACCGGCCTGGCCGTACGCAGCATCCGGGACGTGGAGAGCGGGCGGGTGGCCCGACCGCGCGCGTCGACGGTCCGGCTGCTCGCCGAAGCGTTCAACCTGTCCGCCGCCGACCGGGTCCACTTCATCCACGCCGCCGACCCCGACCTGACCGGGCCGGAGGGGGATCGGCCGCAGCAACTGCCGCTGGCGGTACCGGGCTTCGTCGGCCGCTGCGCCGAACTGGAGACCCTCGACGCCGGTCGCCATCCGGAATCGGCGGAGCGGACGGCGGTGGCCATCTTCACGATCTCCGGGATGGCCGGGGTCGGCAAGACCGCGCTCGCCCTGCACTGGGCGCACCGGGCTGCCGGCTGGTTCCCCGAAGGCCAGCTCTACGTCAATCTCCGCGGCTACGACGAGGCCGATGTCGTCGATCCGAGCGACGCCCTCCGCAGCTTCCTCGAAGCGCTCGGCGTGCCGACCACCGGCATACCGGCCAGCCTGGAGGCCCGCGTCGGCCTGCACCGCAGCCTGCTGGCCGACCGTCGCATGCTGCTGGTGCTGGACAACGCGCGCGACACGGCGCAGGTGCGGCCGCTGCTGCCCGGTGCCGGTGGCTGCGTGGTCGTGGTGACCAGCCGGGACGAGCTGTCCGGGTTGATCGCGGCGGAAGGCGCCCAACCGATCCGGCTGAACGTGCTCACCAGCACCGAGTCGATGAGTCTGCTCGCCAGTCGGCTCGGCGTCCGTCGGCTGGTCGCCGAGCCCGCCGCCGCGGCGGACATCATCGACTCGACCGGCCGGCTGCCGCTCGCGTTGTCGATCGTGGCGGCACGGATGGCGTTGCACCCCGGCTTTCCGCTCGACTCCTTCGCCGCCAGCCTGCGTCCCGACGAGGCCATGCTGGACGCGCTGGCCGACGGCGACGTACGAGCCGTCTTCTCCTGGTCCTACCTGGCGCTGAGCCGGCCCGCAGCCCGCCTGTTCCGCCTGCTGGGGCTACACCCCGGCCCGGATCTGACCGCCGAGGCCGCGGCGGCCCTCACCGGCGAGACCGCGGCGAGCGTCGGGTCGTCGTTGCGGGAGCTGACCCGGCTGCACCTGCTGGCCGAGCATGTGCCCGGCCGGTACGCCTTCCATGACCTGCTCCGGGCGTACGCGGCCGAACTGACCCGAACCGCCGGTGAGGCCGACGAGTCACGGGAGGCACGTCACCGGCTGTTCGACTACTACCTGCACAGTTCCTACCCGGCGGCGGTGCTGCTCCAGCCACAGTGGCCGGCGATCGATCCGGTCCCCGCGGTGCTGTCGAACGTCAGGTCGCCGGCGGAGGACCATGACGCGGCGCTCTGCTGGTTCCTGGCGGAGCACCAGGTGCTGCTGCGGGCGGTGCGCCAGGCCGCGGAAACCGGCTTCGAGGCGTACGCCTGGCAGTTGGCCTGGGCGTTGACCACGTTTTTCGCCCCGCATGGGCTCTGGCAGGATCAACGGGCGGCCCAACAGGTCGCCCTCGCTGCGGCCGAACGCGTCGACGATCTCGCCGGTCAGGCCGTGGCAAACCGGCTGCTGTCCCGCGCGGAGACCCGCCTCGGCGACCTCGACGCGGCGGAGAAGCAGCTGCTGCGCGCCCTGGACCTGCACCGGCGACTCGACGACCCGACCGGCCAGGCGCTGACGCTGCACAACCACGCCGAGGTCTGTTACATGCGGGGGCGACCCGAGGAAGGGTTGCGCCACGGTCAGGAAGCGCTACGGCTGTACCGGTCGGTCGGCAACCGCGCCGGAGAAGCCCGAGCCCTGAACGCGGTCGGCTGGCTCTACGCCGCCACCGGGGACTACCCACGTGCGATCGAGAGCTGCACCGAGGCCCTCGCTCAGCAACGCGCGAGCGGCGACCGCAACGGTCAGGCAGCGACGTTGGACAGCCTGGGTTTCGCCCATGCCCGGTTGGGCGAGCACGATCGGGCGGCCGACTGCTACGAGGAGGCCATCGCGCTGTTCCGGGAGTCCGCAGACCGCTACCACGAGGCCGAGACGCTTCAGCGGCTCGGCGAGGCGCGCGAGGCGACCGGCGACGTCACCCGCGCCGTCGACGCCTGGCGACGGGCGGCGCAGATCCTCGACGATCTCGGTGACCCGGCGGCCGAGCATGCCCACCGCGCCCTGGCGCGCCTGTCACCCCGCTGACCACTCGGCCCGCTCGTCGGCGGACCCGCTCCCGGTTCCCGCTGCCGCGCCCGGGTCGCGGCGGGCGCTCCCGGCTCCCGCTGCCGCGCCCGGGTTGCGGCATCCTGGGGTGTCGGCGGAGCGGGAAGGCACGAGATCCCGTAACCCGTGAGTGCGACCGGCCGGCCTGCCGGCCTGACACGCCGTTGGTGTCCTACCGGCGGGCCGGGCTCGCGGTAGGTAGCGAGCCGACGATGTGGCGTTCGACATCGGCCCAGGTGGGCGCGGGTCGGCCGTAGCCGGGCACCGGATGGCGCTGGGGCCCGAAGAAGTACTGATGGGCGACGGTTCCCCGGATGGCGGCGTGCACCTCGCGATGGTCGTCGACAAAGTGGGTGAGGGTGAGGTCGAGGCAGTGGGCCCGCTTGTCGGCCCGCGCCCTGCAGAACCGGACGTGGTCGTGCGGGACGCCGCTGCGCCGGTGGAAGTCGTGGGCGGCGAGCCAGCGCAGGGTACGGGCCTGGACGCGCGGGCCGCATTTGGAGATCAGCCATACCCGGCCGCCGAACAGGGTGACGAGGCGGGCGATGGTGTCGACGGCACCGGGCACCTCGGGGGTGGCCAGCATGGTCGCCTCGTCTCCGCTGAAGAATGCGGTGTCGCCGCCGCCCGGGTGGGCGGGGCCGTCGATGATGACCCGGCCGATGTCGATGCCGAGCCGGGGGAGCGGGTTGGTCATGCCGTTCAGGATGCAGCGCGTATAGCCCGCGCAGAACTATTGTTTGATGCCCGCCCTATAGTCATAGGCTATGGATGGGCGGGAGCTGCTGGAAGCCGACCCGTTACGCTCGTTCGCGGTCTTCGCCGAGCACCGCAACTTCACCACCGCCGCACGGGAGTTGCACATCAGTCAGCCCTCCCTGCACGTGAAGATCCGGAAGCTGGCCGCCGCGCTCGGCGTGGAGCTGTACGAACGCGACGGTCGCCGGCTCACCCTGACAGTCGCGGGGGAACGGCTCGCCGCGTACGCGCTGGACTCCCGCCGACGGGCCGAGGAGTTCCTGCGGGAGCTGCACCATCAGTCCGCGCCGACGCTTACCATCGCGGTCGGGCGGGGCGCCCTGCGGTGGGTGATCGGCGAGGCGATCCAGCGGGTCGGGCACCGGGGCCGTCGGGTACAGGTGATCACGGCTGATCGGGACGCGGCCCTCACTGCCGTCACCAGCGGGCGGGCCGACCTCGCCATCGTCGCCCACGACCCGCCCGGCCGGCAGGTCGAGGCCATGCAGATCGCCGCCTACCGACAGGTGCTCGTACTCGGTGACGGGCACCCCCTCGCCGCGCGCGGGCAGGTCCGGCTCGGTGATCTCGAAGGTCTGGATCTCGTCGTACCCCCGGCCGGGCGTCCGCACCGCAGGGCGCTGGACCGCGCCCTGCTCGACGCGGGTGTGCGCTGGCAGGTCGCCGCCGAGGTCGACGGGTGGGACCTGTTGGTGCATCTGGCCGCGTTGGGGGTCGGCGCCACCGTGGTCAACGGCTGTGTGGGGCTTCCCGAGGGTCTGCGTGCGGTCCCGATCCACGGCCTGCCGGAGATCCGGTACTGGGCGACCTGGCGGCCACCCCGGCGGGCCGTGGTGCAGGACCTGCTCGACCAGTTCGGAACCGGCCAGTGACCGACCGGCTAACCTCGGCCAGCAGGTTCCTCGCGTACGTGCTCCGCCACCGTCCGGACGCCGTCGACATCACCCTCGACGAGAGCGGCTGGGTCGACGTGGAGGTGCTGCTCGCCGCGCTCGCCCGACACGGCCGTCCGGTCACCCGACAGACGCTGGCCGAGCTGGCCGCCGGCACCGACAAACAGCGTTTCGAGCTGCACGCCGGGCGGATCCGCGCCGCGCAGGGTCACTCGATCCGCGTCGACCTGCGCCTCGAACCCGTGGTGCCGCCACCGCTGCTCTACCACGGCACGGTGGCCCGCCATCTGCCCGGCATCCGTGCCCAGGGGCTGCTGCCACGCGGTCGTACCCACGTCCACCTGTCGGTGGACCGGGAAACCGCCGTCACGGTCGGTGTCCGACGTGGCGACCCGGTCGTGCTGACCGTCGACGCGGCCGGCATGCACCGCCGCGGGTTCGTCTTCTACCGGGCCGCCAGCGGTGTCTGGCTCACCGGCCACGTCCCACCCGGCTGGATTGTTGTCGGTGAGTCGGCTTGACAGGCAAGTGAACGCTTGCCTATAACTGTGCGAGTGGACGCGGAGCGTGACCTGTTCAGGGCCATTGATGACGCGACGCGACGCACGATCCTGGACGAGTTGATCGACCGGGACGGACAGACGCTCTTCGAGATCTGCGGCCGACTGGCCGTGAAGCACAACCTGACCTCCTCGCGCCAGGCCATCTCACAGCACCTCGCGGTGCTCGAAAAGGCCGGCCTGGTACGCACCCGGCGACAAGGCCGGTACAAGCTCCACCACATCGACACGAGCCCGCTGCGCTCGATCGTCGAGCGGTGGCCCATCGACCGAGAGGCACCAGATCCGTGATCCGCATCCATGTGACAAGCGTGTTCGTCGACGACCAGGCGAAGGCGCTCGCCTTCTACACGGAAAAGCTGGGATTCACCAAGAAGACCGACATGCCCGCCGGCGAGTACCGCTGGCTGACCGTCGTCTCGCCGGCCGACCCCGACGGGGTCGAGCTGCTGCTGGAGCCGGCCAACCACCCGGCGACGGGTCCGTTTCAGCAGGCCCTGGTCGCCGACGGCATCCCGTTCACCTCGTTCGCCGTCGACGACGTGTACGCCGAGGTCGAGCGACTCAAGAAACTGGGCGTCGAGTTCACCCAGGAGGCTACCGACCTGGGCCCGGTGGCGACCGCCGTGCTCGACGACACCTGCGGCAACCTGATCCAGCTCGCCACCATGAAGTAGCCGTACCCGCGTCCTCGGTCGGTGGACGCGGCCTTGCGTGGCCGTCGTGCCGGTCGGGCACGGGCCGGTCAGCCCCCGGCATCACCCGGTCCGGCAGAATCGGCGGGTGCCCGTCCATCTGATCACCGAGCCCGGCGACGAGCGGATCGCCGACTACCGGGCGCTCACCGACGTGGAGCTGCGTACCCGCTGGGAGCCGCCGCACGGCCTGTTCATCGCCGAGGGTGAGCTGGTGCTGCGGCGGGCGCGGCGGGCCGGCTACCCGGCCCGGTCCTTCCTCGTCGACGCCAAGCGGGTAGACCAACTGGCCGACCTCGACACGGGCGACGCCCCGGTGTACGCCGCCACCCCCGACGTGCTGCGCGAAGCGACCGGGTTCCACGTGCACCGGGGCGTGCTCGCCTCGTTCCGGCGCAAGCCGCTGCCGACCGCCGCCGACGTGATCGCCACCGCCGGTCGCGTGGTGATCCTCGAAGACGTCAACAACCATACGAACCTGGGGGCGATCTTCCGGGCGGTGGCGGGGCTGGGGGTGGACGCCGTGCTGCTCTCACCAACCTGCGCCGATCCGCTTTACCGGCGCAGCGTACGGGTCAGCATGGGTGAGGTGTTCGCCGTGCCGTACGCGAAGCTGGAACCGTGGCCGACGGCGCTGGCCGACGTGCGCGCCGCCGGGTTCACCGTGCTGGCGATGACGCCGGCACCCGACGCGGTGCCCATCCAGCGACTGGACCCGGCCCAGCGGTCCCGGGCCGCGCTGCTGCTCGGTGCCGAGGGCGCCGGACTGACCGGCGCGGCGATGGCGGCCAGCGACGTCCGGGTGGTGATCCCGATGAGACGCGGCGTGGACTCGCTGAACGTCGCCGCCGCCACCGCCGTGGCCTGCTGGGAACTGGGCCGCGACGACCCGCTCTGAGCGGCAGCCGAGCAACCCGGCAGCTGTTACGACACCGGCGAGCATCCCGGCACGTCACGGACGGTAGCGTGTCGCGGGTGTTCCCTACCGTGCGTGAGGTCCTCGCCCTGGATCCGGTCCGCCACGGCGCACCACGCCTGGTCGCGGGGGAAGTCGGGCTGGACCGTCGGGTGCGTTGGGTGCACGTCGCCGAGGTACCGGACATCGCCACCCTGCTCGGCGGCGGCGAGTTGGTGCTCACGACGGGTATCGGACTGCCCGGCGACGACGCCGGACTACGGGCCTTCATCGGCGACCTGGCCGGCGTCGGCGTCTCCGGGCTGGTGGTCGAGTTGGGCCGGCGCTACCACGACGGCGTACCCCGGGTGATGGTGGCCGCCGCTGAACGCCACGGACTGCCCTTGGTGGAACTACGCCGGGCCACCCCGTTCGTGCGGATCACCGAGGCGGTGCACGCCCTGATCGTGGACGCCCAGCTCACCGAGCTGCGCGCCACCGAGGAGATCCACCAGCGGTTCACCGAGCTGTCGGTGGAGGGCGCCGATCCCGGTGAGGTGGTCCGGCAGGCGGCCGAGCTGTCCGGCTGCCCGGTGGTGCTGGAGAACCTGTCCCGCCAGGTGCTGGCGTACGACCCGGCGGGGGAGAGCGCCGAGCTGCTGCTGGACGGGTGGGAGCAGCACTCCCGGCGGATCCGGCCCGAGGGGCGCACGGCGTACGACCCGGACCGGGGCTGGCTGGTCACCATGGTGGGCGCGCGAGGACAGGACTGGGGCCGGCTGCTGCTGCGCTGGCCACCCGGTGGTGATCTGGCCGATGGCCAACCGTTGCCGGCCGGTGGGCGGTCTGCCCCGGTGTCGACCCCCGGGCGGGCTGTCGCGACCCTGGCCGGGCGCGGTGACTCGCCCTCGGCACCGCCGACCAGGCTGGCCATCCTCGTGGAGCGGGCGGCGTCCACGCTCGCCCTCGGCCGGCTGATCCGGCGGGATGCCGAGGGACTGGAACGTCAGCTTCACCGGACCCTGCTCACCGCCCTGCTCGACCACTCCTGGCCGGTGGACGAGGTGGCCCTGCGGGCCCGGGCGCTCGGTGTGGTGCTGGACCGCCGTCAGCTCATCGGCGTGGTGGTCCGCCACCGTGCCGACGGCGGCGAGGACATCACGCGCCATCGCCAGCCGGCGGGTAGTTGGCCGCTCACCGAGCCGGGACACCCCGGCGAGGCGCTCGACAACGTCCCGGACGCCGGGCCCGCCCGGCTGCGCGACCTCGCCGAGGCCGCCGGACAGGCGCTGCGCGAGGCCGGTCTGACCGGGCTCACCAGTGCTCTGGACGACCAGACGGTGGGTGTCCTGCTCGCCCTGCCGGACGCGGCCGCAGAGGATCGAGCGCTGGCCGCTTTCGCCGCCGCGCTGCGCCGGGCCCGCCCCGACCTGCCGGGGCGCGCTGACCTGCGGGGACGCGCCGACCTGTCCGGGGGCGGCGGTGACCTGCCTGGGCGCGCTGACCCGTCCGGGCGGGTTGACTCGCTGGGGCGTCTCGGAGCACCCGGCCGTTCCGACGACGCGCCGACGGATGCTGGCCGACGGTCCATCGCCGGGCTGCTGATCGCCGCCGGGTCCGGCGTGGGTAGCCTGCGGGAGGCACGCCGGTCACTGATCGAGGCCCGCCAGGTCGCCGAGGCGGCCCGCCGGGACCGACGTGACCTGCCGATCTTTCGGCTGCCGCACGTGGGGTTGGCCGGGCTGCTGCACCTTTTGCGCGACGAGCCCCGGGTGCAGACCTTCGTCGAACGGCAACTCGGCGCACTCCTGGCGTACGACGCGCAGCATCCCCGGGAGCAGCTGCTCGGCACCCTGCGCGTCTACCTGGAGCAGGGCCGGAACAAGTCCGCGGCGGCGGTGGCGGCGCACCTGTCCCGCCCGGCGTTCTACGAGCGGCTGGCCCGGATCGGCCGGATCCTCGACGTCGACCTGGACTCGGTCGACGCCTGCCTCTCCCTTCACGTGGCCCTACTGGCCCTCGACGCCATCCGCACCCCCTGACCACCCCCGCCGCCCCCTCTTTCGGCGTTGATCAAGAAGTTTGCGTCATTTTTGATCTCCAATGAGGACCAAAACTTCTTGATCACCGCGGTGAGGGTCAGGGGGTGAGGGTCTGGAGGGTTTTCTGGTAGGTGGGGGGGATGTGGTGGTTGGCGGCGGCGGGGGTGAAGGTGTCGGAGGTGGCGGCCGTCGCCCACGCGCTGTCGGGGACGGCGGCTACCAGGGCGGTCACGACGGGGGTGTCGCGCCAGTCGGGCTGCTGGGCGAGCAGGCTCAGCGCGACCACCGACTCCTCCACCTCGCCCACGCACTCGAACGGCTTGTGCCCGTCGATGCCGAGCAGTTCGCGGTAGCCCGGGATCTGCGCGGAGTCGGCGAGCAGGTCGCCACCGAAGATGTGGGTGATCCGTTCGCGGGGCATGAACGGAGCCAGGGCCAGGAAGACGAAGCGGCACTTGGGGCAGTCCCGGCACCACCGCTCGCTGGCGTCGCGGAGCTTGAACGCGGCGTTGCAACTGGTGACCACGTCGTCGTAGCGGTCGATGCCGGCGAAGAGTCGGGCGATGTGCAGCTCCGACAGCGGGCGCAGCAGCGAGAAGTACGGTTCGGCCAGCCCGGCGTGCTCCGCGAGCGCGGCCCGCAGCAGTCCCTCGGCCTCGATGCCCTTGGACCACTGGTGGTTGATCTCGTGACCGTTCCAGATCAGGTTCGGGTCCGACGCCGAGCGCTCGTTGGACATCACCACCGGGCCCAACCCGTGCAGCACCGCCGTGGCGACCGCGATCAGCGAGTTGATCGCGGTGACCGGGATGTGGCCGTTGCGGGCGCCGGCCGCGTTCAGCTCGAACAGCACCGGGTCGATGCGTCGCCGGGCCGCGAGAGCGGGCAGCCCCGACGCCGCGTTCACCGCGTTGATCACATGGTTCGGGTTGACCGAGAAGGGCACCGGGTCGAGGCCGGCCCGGCGCAGCGCCTCCAAGCTGACGATCGAGTCCTTGCCGCCACCGACCGCTGACAGCGGTCGCCGGTCGGAGTTGTCGTACTCGGCTGCCGGCTTGACCCGTCCGTCGGGCACGCGTGGGGCCAGCTCCAGCACGTGCGGCAGTTGGTTGCGGTACGCGTACTCGGCGAGGCCCTTGGTGTAGACGGCCGTGACGAACTCGACGGCGGCCGGGCCGAGCGGTGCCGGCAGCACCAGCTGCCCCGGCGCGGCCGTCTTGTAGTAGCTGACCCCGGCAACCACGTGCAGCAGCTCCAGCACCCGGCCCAGCGCCGCCACGGCGGCGTCCGACGGGGACTCCTCCGGCACCGGCAAGGTGACCACCTCGGTGAACCGTTGCTCACCATCGGGCCCGGTCAGGGCGTAGTCGAACAACGCCTCGCCGGTGGACAGGTCGATCGAGTAGGACGGGAAGGTGAACGCGTCCATCCGCGCCAGCTGCGTGTTGAGCACACGCCATACTAGGCCCTGGTTCGTCCGGCCGTGCCCGGCTCGGCCGGACCGTGCCCTGCCGCCGTCGTACCCGAGGAGAACCTGTGCGCCTGTCTGACCTGCGCGGACGTAAAGTCGCCGTCTGGGGCGCCGGCCGGGAGGGCCGGGCGGCGGTGACGGCCATCGCCGCCCACGGCCCGGCCGACCTCGTCGCCGTCGACGACAGCGCGAACTTCCTCTCGCTGCCCTGGGACGGGCCTCTGGCGGAGGCCGCCCCACTGGTCACCGGCGACGAGGGCTTCGCCCGGCTGGCCGCAGCCGACGTGGTGGTCCGCTCGCCGGGTGTGCCGCAGACGCATCCCTGGCTGATGGAACTGCGCCGCCAGGGCGCGACGGTCACCCAGGGCACCTCGCTCTGGATGGCCGACCACGGCGACCGCACCATCGGGGTGACCGGCAGCAAGGGCAAGAGCACCACGTCCAGCCTGATCCATCACCTGTTGACCGCGGTGGATCGGCCGAACGTCTTCGGCGGCAACATCGGTGTACCGACGCTGGACCTGCCGGAGGCGGAGCTCTACGTCCTGGAGCTGTCCAGCTATCAGTGCAGCGACCTGACCGACTCGCCCCGGGTAGCGGTGGTCACCGCCCTGTTTCCCGAGCATCTCGACGCGCACGGCGGCGAACGGGAGTACTACCGGGACAAGCTCAACCTGCTCGCGTACGGGCCGCGCACCGTGGTGGTCAACGGCGCGGACCCGCGGCTGGCGTTCGAGTTGGGCGACCGCGCGGCGGTACGCGCCGGCACCGCCGACTCGATAAACGTCGCCACCGGCCCGGACGGTACGCCCTGGTTCCACCGGGTCGACCAGCCGCTCTTCCCACGGGCGGTGCTGCCGCTGGTCGGTCGACACAACGAGAGCAACCTCTGCGTTGCCCTGGCCGTGCTCGACGCGTTGGGCATCGACCTGGTCGAGCGTAAGGACGCCCTGGCCGTCGCGGTCGCCGAGTTCCAGGGACTGGCCCACCGGCTGACCGAGATCCCCGACCGCTCCGGCCTGACCTTCGTCGACGACACCCTCGCCACCAGTCCGTACGCAGCCATCCATGCCATCGACGCGTACGACGGGCGGCCGTTGACCGTGATCGTCGGGGGCAACGACCGAGGGGTCGACTACACGCCGCTGCGCGAGCACCTGGCCGAGCGGGAACTGACCGTGATCGGCATCCCGGACAGTGGTCCGCGCATCGTCGGTGCGCTCGACGGACTGCCGAAGGTACGCACCGAACTGGTCGACGACCTCGCCGCCGCGGTGCAGTTGGCCCGCCAGGTGACTCCGGCCGGCGGCGTGGTGCTGCTCTCGCCCGCCGCGCCCAGCTACGGCCGCTTCCGCAACTTCGAACACCGCTCCGAAGTCTTCGCCGAAGCCATCCGCACCACCGCCCCCGCCTAACCACCCCACCCCACCCCACCCAACCTCCCCGCCCTGGTTGATCTCCCCGCCCTGGTTGATCATGAGGTTAGCGGCAGCTGAAGAGATCAACTGTGCCGCTAACCTCATGATCAACA
The DNA here is from genome assembly GCF_018070435.1 of Micromonospora sp. C51. Taxonomy (NCBI): domain Bacteria; kingdom Bacillati; phylum Actinomycetota; class Actinomycetes; order Micromonosporales; family Micromonosporaceae; genus Micromonospora; species Micromonospora sp. C51. Next base: position 18,960 of record NZ_JAGPXQ010000011.1, read on the forward strand.
GCGAGTTGGGGGAGGTTGGGTGGGCGCTAGGACGGGCGAGGGTGGGTGTGGTTGGGGGGTTTTACGCTGACGGGAGTCGGTTCCCGGAGGTGGTAGATGGTTCAACTGCTGCGCCGTCCAGGTGCCGGACCGCGTGCGCACGCGGTCGGCGTCGCGCGGCTGATGGCGCACACCGACCCGGTCGCCCTGATCGGTGTCGCCCTGTCGATCTCGCTCTCCGTGACGCTGGACCTGACCGGTGCCGCCACCGGCGTGGAGTCGTTGCTGGCCGGCCTGATGGGCATCACCATCTCGTTGCTGGTGGACTCCATGGCCCGGGCCGAGCGTCGGTTCCAACTGCGAGCGTTGCTTGCCGGCCCGCACTGGCTGGTCCGGGCAGTTCCGGAACTGGCCACCGCCACGACCGAGGCGGTCGACCGCTATCCGGGCACCCGCGTCGCCGAGGAGACCCAGCGCCGGTTCGAACGGTTCCACGCCGACCTCGGCCAACTCCGGCAGGGACGCATCATCCGGCCCGGCGACGACTATCAGGACATGCTCGCCGCCACTCGCGACTGCGCACGGCGATTGGAGGCGCTGACCAACGTGCTACCCCGGCTGGCCTGGTGGCGCGGTGACATCGGCCGGCGGTACTGGGCGGAGAATCTCGCCGCGCTGGCCCGTGGCGTAGAGATCACCCGGATCTTCACCTACACCGAGTTTTCCGACGAGTTGGCGGAGCTGGTGGCGACGCAGCGTCGGGCGGGGGTCCGGGTGGGTCTGCTGTCGACCGCCACGGTCCCGGCCGACCTGCACGTCAACCTGATCCGCTGGGACGGCACAGCGTGCTGGACGGCCGGCATGAGCGCGCATGGCGAGATCAACGAGAACCGGTTCTCGGTGAACGCCGCCGACCTTGCCCGGGCCGACGACACGTTCCAGGCGTGCCTCAGCCGGGCCACCTTCGACACCTGACGAAGGGATGACCGCCCAGGGCGTACTGCTGGTGACCGTGGTGGTCTGGGCGGTGACCCTGATCCGTCCGGTTCGGTGGCGGGCCCTCGTGGCCGCGCTGCCACTGCCGATGACCGCCGCGCTGCTGGCCACCGGTCATCCCGTCGACGGCAGCCAACTCGTCGGGGTGATGGGGCTCAACCTGTTCTTCGGCGTCGTGGCACTGGCGTACCACCGGTTCCGGTTGCCGATCCTGCTGGCCGACCTGGCGGGCGTCGCCGGCTACCTCGCACTTGCGGCGGTGCTGCGTCCGTTCGCGCTGCCGTTCTGGCCGACGCTGGCCGCTACGGTCGCCCTTTGGCTGCTCGCCGTGCTGGTGCTGCGCCGCGCTCCGGGGCCCGACCAGCCGGCCGATCCGGGCGATCCGACCAACCCGGCTGGCCCGACCAACCCGGCTGGCCCGGAGCGGGTGCCGGTGGTGGCCCGGCTGCTGCTGGTTCTCGCCGGTGCGGTGCTGACCGGGCTGCTCGGGCAGGTGCTGCGAGGCCTGGTGGTGACCTTCCCGTACGCCGGGGTGCTGGTCGCGGTCGAGGTACGGCGGGACCTGCCGGTCTTCTGTCGGCACTTCGCCGGCAACAGTCTGGCGCTGCTCGGGTTCCTGGTCGGGGTCTACCTGGGCCAGGACGTCTCGGCCGCGCTTGCGCTCGTCGCCGGCTGGGCGGGGTTCGCTCTGGTCGCCGCGACGGTCAATCTCGGCTTCCCCACCCGGACCTCAGCAGGCGCAGCGTGCCCGCGCCGGCCAGGTAGGCCACCAGCGCCTCCACCGGCCAGCCGAGCGGCTCCGGTGCGGTCTTGGCCGCCACGCCGTTTGCCGCCAGGGCGTACCCGACGGCGGCGAATCCGGCGACGGTGAGTGCGGCGCGGGCACCCGCCCACCTGGCCGACGCCCTCAGGTGCCGCGGGCGACCGGTGGACGCCTCGATCGGACCGAAGATGGCGACCAGGACGGCCAGCACCACCGCCAGCATCAGCACCCACGGCAGCCGCCAGGCCAGCCAGGCCGCCGTACCGGCTTCCGGCGTGGGGAGCAGGCCGAACCCGTGCAGCGCACCGACCAGCAGCACGGCCGCGCTCAGGTGCCACAGGAAGACCGTCAGTACGACCGAGTTGACCGCGATCACCGCCTGCCACGGACGGTCACGGTGCAGCCACCGTTCCACCCGTTCCCGCAGCAGCAGGATCAGCCCGAGCTGGGCGGCGGCGACCGCGAGCAGCGCCACGCTGGGTGGAGCGGCGTTGGCCAGCCGCTGACCGGGAAGATTGATCATGCTTATCGGGTACGGCCCGGGGCCGGTGAGCAGGATCGCCACGGTGAGACCGCCGAGCAGCATCGCACTCGCGGCTCGGCGGGACATCGGCAGGCACCGGGTACGCAGTCCGGATGGGTGGCAGTGCCCCCGGCGGGCGTCGTACCAGGCGAAGCCGAGCTGGTGGACGGCGAGCCAGCCGAGTAGATAATTGGGCAGGGCCAGGTTGGCCGGCCCCAGCGCACGGCCCAGGTCGCCGGCGGCGACCAGCACCGCCAGCGCCAGCGGCACCAGCAGCCCGAAGCGGCGGTGCAGCGCGTACATGACCGGGGTCAGCGGCACCACGGCCAGGTAGGCGGCGAGGAACCACAGCGGAATGGTGGCGAACCAGACGACCGGACGAACCTCGTCCGGCTGGGCGCCGCCCAGCCGGGCCACCAGCGCGCCACCGGCGAGCACCAGCACCAGGGCGCTGGTCGGGCGCAGCAGACGGGCGCTGCGGCCCAGCAGCCATCCGATCGCATCGCCGCCACGGCTCTGGTGGGTGGCCAGCGAGGCGGCGTTGGCGTACCCGCCGACCAGGAAGAAGACCGGCATGACCTGGACCGCCCAGGTCAGCGGGTACGCCCAGGGCAGGGCGGTCAGTGCCGAGTGCCCGTCGGGTCGGCCGCTCTCGTCGTACTCGACCGCCGCTATCGCCCAGTGCCCGAGGACCACCAGCACGATCGCCAGCGCCCGGAGCAGGTCGAGGTAACGCTCCCGCTCCGCCGGCGTACGGGCGGCGAGGCGGGCCAGGCGGCGCATAGTCCGAAAGTATGCCGACGAACGCGCACCGTCGGGACTATTCCACCAACTGCTGCGCCGCTGCCGGGGCTGTCAGCGCGGCGAGCAGCGCCGCCGTCTCCCGCAACACGGCGTCGCGCAGGTGGATGTGCGGCTCGACGACCCGCCATCGGGGAATCCAGTGGTGGAGTCGGGTCAGCACGTCGACCGCGCCCTGGTGGGTGAATCGTCCCGCCCAGACCAGCGACTGGACGCGCCGCGCTGCCTCGCTGAAATGGAAGCTGCTCGGGCAGTTCGGGTTCAGCGCGGCCGGATGGGCCAGCCAGCGGAGAACGATGTCGTCGAGGCGTGCCCCGGCGAGCCCGCAGCGCAGCGCGCGATGCCGGCAGAGGGTCTGGATCAGGCTGTCCAGTTCACCGTGCCCGTTCACCCCCATCGTCTCGTGCTCGACCGCGTCCAGGTAGCCCTCGACAGAGCGCAGTAGCCGGCCGGCCAAGCTCGGATAGCGGTCGAGACCTGCGGCGATGCCGGTCAGGCGCCACGGGATGTCGACATCCTCCGGGTGCGTGGCGGCCCACTGCAACACCACGTCCGCAGTGGTCTCGGTCAGGGCTTTCTGCCGAGCGAGCTGCTTGCTGACGAAGACGACGTCCGGCGTCGACCGGTGTTTGTCCGCCCAGCGATCGATGAGCGGCGACAGCCACTGCGGTAGGTCGGTCAGCTTCCTCATTGCCAGCAGCGGCGGTAGGACGAATCCGGCATTGACGGTGTCGCCGTTCTGGTGGAGCCAGGCCAGGGCGGTGTCTACCGCGCGAGTTGTCACGTGCGCTGGCAGGTCGTTTCGGCTGAGTAGCGGCGGTAGGACGAATCCGGCATCGACGGTGTCGCCGTTCTGGTGGAGCCAGGCCAGGGCGGTGTCTACCGCGCGAGTTGTCACGTGCGCTGGCAGGTCGTTTCGGCTGAGTAGCGGCGGTAGGACGAATCCGGCATCGATTGTGTCGCCGTTCTGGTGGAGCCAGGCCAGGGCGGTGTCTACCGCGCGAGTTGTCACGTGCGCTGGCAGGTCGTTTCGGCTGAGTAGCGGCGGTAGGACGAATCCGGCATTGACGGTGTCGCCGTTCTGGTGGAGCCAGGCCAGGGCGGTGTCTACCGCGCGAGTTGTCACGTGCGCTGGCAGGTCGTTTCGGCTGAGTAGCGGCTGTAGGACGAATCTGGCATCAGCCGTCTCGCCGTTCTCGTGCAGCCAGGCCAAGGCGGCGTCTACCGCGCGAGTTGTCACGTGCGCTGGCAGGTCGTTTCGGCTGAGCAGGGAATGTAGGACGAACTGGGCTTGGGCGAGGGTGCCGTGTTGGTCGAGCCAGTGCAGGGCGTGTTGGATGCCGGGTGGCGCGTCGTGGGGTGTCAGGTCGCTTCGGCTGAGCAGCGGTTGTAAGACGAACTGGGCTTCGGTGAGGGTGCCGTGTTGGTCGAGCCAGCGCAGGGCGGCCTCGATGCCGTGACGGGCATCCTCCGGTCGCAGGTCGGTACGGCTCAGCAAGGCCGCGATGACGAAGCTGGCCTCCAGCGCCGTTCGATGCAACGCCAGCCAGACGGTCGCCACGTCGATCAGGTGGGCGGCCTGGGGCGTGGCGACCGTACGCAGTCCTTTGTAGAGGATGTGGCGCGCCGGCAGCGATGTTCCGTGCGCGGTGAGCCAGGGTTCCCCGAGTTGTGGCCAGTGCTGGAACAGTGCCTGCGCCCAGGCGGAGTTGTCCAGCACCGAGCCGAGGGCGTAGGCGCCCACGTCATCCTGGCTGGCCAGCAGCACGCCGGCCGCGTTCGCGTTGGCGGCCAACCAGGCTGTGCAATGCCCGGCGAGCGGCCCGTCGCGGTGCTGGAGGGCCATGTCCCGCAACAGCCGGTCCAGGTTCATGGCGTACCGGCCGATGGTGCGGGCACTGGTCAGGCAGGCGTCGAGGATCCGGTCGGCGACCCTGGTGCGAACCGTGTCGAGTCCAGCCCGCACGGTGGTGTGCTCCAGCAACTGGTCGACCACGATGTCGTGCACCGGTGCCAGGCCGTCCGGCGTGTGGATCATCCAGCCCATCGCGAGCAGGACGTCGAGCAGGTGCTCGGCGCGCGACTCGTCGCTGTGCTCGACCCGGCCGCCGCAGGCGACCAGGGCGGGACGCGGCTGGGGGGTGGCTGCGGCCATCGCGGCGTAGACCTGTAGCCGCACGTCCGGGTCGCGCTCGTCGTCCAGCCGTTCGGCGTGATGAAGCAGGTCGTCCTCGTTGAGCCGGCGGACCAACCAGTCCAGGAGGTTTTCCGGCCGCAGGTCGCCGATCGCCGTCGACAGCCGCCCCCGATCCGCCTGTGCCTCGGCCGCGGCGGCGATCAGGGTGGCGATGACCGGTCGTCGGCCGCACAACTGCAACAACCGCTTCTCACCGAGGATCGTCCGCGCCCGGGGGGCCAGCGCGGTGACGACCTGGTGCCGGATCCGGTCGAGGTGCTCGTCGTCGGGTCGCAACTCGACAGGTTTGAACACCTCGGTGAGTGGGGTGTTGTCCTTCTGGTGAAACCAGCCGGGCCGGGCCGATCCGAGCAGGGCCAGCCGGATGCCACGGGCTCGCGCGGCCGGCAGCAGTCGGTACCGGATCGCCGGATAGTCCAGGGCGCTGAGGTTCAGGTAGTCGATGATGATCAGCAGGCGTTCGTCGGCGCAACCGGTCACCACCTCGATCAGCCGCTCGGTGGTGACCAACGGTTCACCGGGGCGTACGTGCAGCACCCGCCAACCCGCGTCGACCGCACGGCCGGCGACCTCCAGGCAGGTGCGGGTCTTGCCGATTCCGGCCTGACCGACCAGCAGCAGCCCGGACTGGCCGGCCTGCTCGTCGAGGCGCTTCAGCAGCCGTACGGGATGGGTGGCGGCGTCGCTGTCGGCGGGCGACACGTACGGCAGCCGGTCGTCGCGCAGGTTGTCGGCCAGCTCGGTCAACGCCTCCGCGTGTTCGACGATCCCGGTCGGCAGCAGCTGCGGTGGTTCCCGTTCGACCTGGTCGAGCGAGGTGCCGACCAGGCCGGCGAAGGCGGGGTCGGTGAGCAGCCGGGTGATGCGTACCGCGTCCAGCCGGCCCGGACCGTACCGGGACGGCACCGCCACCATGACACCGAGCAGGAGTTGCCGATCGCCCGCGGTCAGCAGCGGGGCGCCCGAGTAACCGCTGTGCGGGTGCGGCTCCAACACCGGCGTGCCGGAGTCGTCGCGTACCACGGCACCGGTGTCGTCGCGCTGCGGCTGCGGCGGTTGCGGAGCGATCCGGGTGGAGTCCAGGGCGTACCGGTGGTCCTCGAAGCCGAGGCTGGGCATGACCTGCCCGGGCAGCTCGTCGAGGTGGCGGCCGTCGTGCGTGACCCGGACCCAGGGATAGCCGACGGTGAGACAGGGCACCGGCCGATGTCCGCGCAGCTCGCCGTAGCGGATGCGAGTCTGCTCGCGGGACCAGAGCGGTACGTCCATCCGGATCAGCGCCGCGTCGGCGTCCAGGTCGTCGCCGCGCCAGATCACCGTCGCCCGGTGCTCCGGCTCGGTGGGGCTGTCGCTGCGGGATACCCAGGTCGGCTCCCCGCGGGCACCCACGACGTGACCGGCGGTGAGGACCAGGTCCTCCCCGACGGCGTACCCAGAGCCGAGCAGCTTGCCGCGTACCTTGACCACCTGCTGGACGTGCGGCTCCAGTCCCGTCACGAGAGGTGGCCGGCGCAGGTGCGGCGGTTGTCGTCGCTGTTGGTGCCGTCGGGGCAGGTCGTGTTCCGCCAGACGACCCCGCCGATCGAAGCGCCGGTCAGGTCCGCGCCGGTCAGGTCGGCGTTGCTGAAGTCGGCGTGGTCGAGCTTGGCGTTGCGCAGATCGGCGTCCCGCAGGTACGCGTCGACGAGACGGGCGTTGCGCAGGTCGGCGGTGGGCTGGGCGGCCGGCGGGTTGGCGGCCCAGGCGAAGGCCACGATGCCGATGGCGGCGACGGCGGTGGCCAGCATCAGTTTGCGCAGGGCGTGCCGGAACTGGCTCTTCAGCGCCTCGTGGGTGGCGGTGTCCTCGATCGCGGTGATCCGTTCGTCGAGGTCGGCGATCCCGGCCGCCAGCTGCGTCCGTACGTCGTCACCGGTCGACGGCTCGCGCTGCGCGGCAATCAGCTCCTCGCGGGCGGTGATGATGTCGGCCGGCGTGGCGAAGCCCTGTAGGTACTTGGGGTTGCGCCGGAAGTGCTCCACGACCGTGGTCAACTCGGATCGCCGTTGCGTCCACGCCGCGTCCAGGTCGCTGACCAGCACCAGCTTCGGGAGAAGAATCTGCACGGCGGTCCAGATGGCGTAGACCACCGTGGAGAGCCCGGCAGCCGCACCGGTTACCGCGACCCAAAGCCGGGCGCGGTCGACGGAGTCGGGTATGCCGAGCGGAAGTTCGCCGATGCTGGACAGTTGGCTGCCGGCCAGCATTGCCGCCCCCACCGCGGCGGCGCTGGCCACCAGCCACTTCGCCGCGTCACGGATGCGGTCGTTGCCGCGTTCCAGGGCGTCGGTGCTGCCGGTGGTCTCCCCTTCAGTGATCATCACGATCGATGTCCACACCGGGCTTCGGACGGACGATCGGCGGCAGTTGGGCGCTGCCGATCCAGTTCGGGTCGAGGCCCACCTCGGTCTCGTCCGCGCCACGGGTTATCCGGTCGGCGTTTCCGGGCTCGATGTCGTGGGGCTGCCGGTGCCGGGGAACGGGAGAGTGCCGTGGCTGCCGCCATGGATAAAGTGTCAATCGGATGCGATGTGCGCCGGTGTTTTCGACAGGCGCGAGATGCCATGTGACGCCGCTGCCATTCTCCCGGGTGACCAGGTTCAGTTCCACGTCGACGCTGTCGTCGGCAGCGCCGGATGTCGATCGCTGCAGATCCTGGATCAGCGCGGACAGTGCGGTGGTCAGGGGGATGTCCGGCACCAGGCCTCCAACATGGACTTCGACTGGCAGCTGCTTGCAACTGAACGTTAACCGACCGGACAAGGCACCGAATCCACCGGTAGGTGTATCGGCGGTGGCCCTACGAAGGGCAACGAATCGACGAGTCGGTAATGCGACTTTCCGGGGACGGCTCAGGGGGATTCTGCTAGCCATTGACGACTCGATCGGCGAGCAAATGTTGACAAGAGGTCGACGGGCTCAATGACCAGTGCGGCCAGGCGGGCGTGCCGACGGGTGGGGTGGTGCCTGCCGCCCCGGGTGAGGTGGTGCCTGCCACCTCCGGGGCGGCCGGCGGTGGCGAGGGGCCGTCGGCCACGGCGGTGCCGGACACCGCCCCAGCTCCCTGATCGATGGGTGTTCATGCTGGTCGTGGCCGCTTCCGGGGCGGGGTGCGCAGCCGCAGCGGGCCCGGTGTCGCAGGTAACAGTTTGAAAACTTCGCCCACGGTCTTGACATGGAGGGGCCTCTAGTAAGAACTTTTACCACTAACAGTTAACAGTCTTTTCCGAAAGGCGTCCCATGGTTGATCACGAGGCGGACACCTCCGCGGGCACCGCGGTGGCCGACGTCGATGGGGTTGACCGCCGGGGCGCTCTGGGCGTTGCCTCCGACGGGACGCTGGCCCGGGTACGCACCGGTGCCGCCGAACTGACCGGCGCGCTGCGACGGGTCGCCGAGCACGTGCTCAGTGACCCGGAGGCGGCGGCCCGCGCCACCATCGTGGAACTGGCCGAACGCAGCGGCACCTCGCCGGCCACGGTCACCCGGTTCTGCCGCGCGATGGGCTTCGACGGCTACGCCGACCTGCGGCTGGGCATCGCCGCCGAGACCGGTCGGGCTCGCTCGGCCGGCTGGACCGTCGACATCGGCCGAGAGATCCAGCCCGGCGACCCGCTGGAGCGGGTACTGGAGCAGATCATGGCCGCCGACACCCGGGCCATGCATGACACCGCCGCGCTGCTCGACCTGACCGAGGTCGAGCGGGCCGCCGTCGCCATCGCCGGTGCCGAGCGGGTGAACATCTTCGGTGCCAGCGGCAGCGCGCTCGTCGGTGAGGAGATGCAGTTCAGCCTGCACCGCATCGGCGTGGCCGCGTGGGCCTGGAACGATGTGCACTCCGGGCTGGCCGCTGCCGCGCTGCTGCGTCCCGGCGACGTCGCGTTGGGCATCTCGCACAGCGGCCAGACCCGCGAGGCCATCGAGATGCTCGCCGAGGGCGGCAGCCGGGGTGCCACCACCATCGCGCTCACCGGATTCCGCCGGTCGCCGCTGGCCGAGCTGGCCGACATCGTGCTGCTCACCGCCAGCCAGGCCACCACGTTCCGGCCGGACGCGCTGTCCGCCCGGCACCCTCAACTGGTCGTCCTCGACCTGCTCTACATCGCGGTCGCCCAGCGCACCCACGACCGCGCCCACGCGGCCTTCCGGCGTACCGCCCAGGCCGTGGACGGGCACAAGGCCGCGAGGGAGGCCAGCGCATGATCAGCGCCCAGGGGTACGCCGACGCCGTCCGGCCAGTCCTCGACCGGCTGGTCGAGCGGGGTGCCGAGTCGCTGGGCCGGGCCGCCGATCTGATCGCCGCCAGCCTGCGTGACGGTGGGGTGTTGCAGGCGTTCGGCGCCGGACACTCGGAAGCCTTCGCCGCCGAACTGGTCGCCCGGGCCGGCGGGCTGGTACCCACCAACCGGATCTCCCTGCACGACCTGGTGCTGCACGGCGGTGCCTCGCATCAGGTGCTGGCCGACCCGAAGCTGGAACGTGACCCGGCCGTCGCGCATCAGCTCTACGCTATCGCCGCACCCCAGCCGCAGGACGTCTTCGTGGTGGCGTCCCAGTCCGGCATCAACGGTTCGGTGGTCGAACTGGCGCTGCTGGCCACCGAACGCGGTCACCCGCTGATCGCGGTCACCTCGGTCGAGCACACCGGACGGGTGGCCCCGCGGCACCCGTCCGGCCGGCGGCTCGTCGATCTCGCCGACGTCGTGCTGGACAACGGCGCGCCGTACGGCGACGCACTGCTGCCGCTCGAGGGCGGCGGCGCGGTCTGTGCGGTCTCCTCGGTCACCTCGGCGCTGCTGGCGCAGCTGCTGACCGCGGAGGTCGTACGACGGTTCCACCAGGCCGGAGAGGCACCCCCTATCTACCTCTCCGCCAACGTCCCCGGTGGGGACGAGCACAACCTCGCCCTCGAGTCGCGGTACGCCGGGCGACTCCGGCGCACCGCCTGACCCGACATCACAAGGAGAGTCACACGATGTCCGTTACCCCCGATCTCGACCGCCGGACCCTGCTGCGCCGCGCGGCGGCCGCGGGCCTCCTGGTGACCCCGGCCGCCGGCCTGCTCAGCGCCTGCGCCGGCAGCACGCCGAGCCAGAACGACGACAGCGCCGGGGAGAAGAGCAACGACAACCCCTTCGGCGTGCAGGACGGCAGCGCCGTGAAGGTGGTCATCTTCAACGGTGGGTTGGGTGACGCCTGGGCCAAGGAGGACCAGGCGATCTTCAACGCCAAGTACCCCAACGTCACCGTCAACATGAGCTCCACCCAGAAGATCAAGACCGAAGAGCAGCCGAAGATGGCGACGCAGCCCAGCGACGTCGTCATGAACTCCGGCGCCGACATGATGGACATCAGCACCCTGGTCAACGAGGGTGCCATCGAGCCGCTGGACGACCTGCTGGCCGCCCCGGCCTGGGACAGCGAGGGCACGGTGGCCGACACGCTGCTGCCGGGCACCGTCGGCGACGGCACCTACCAGGGCAAGTTCTTCGTGGTGAACGTGGCCTACACGGTCTGGGGCAACTGGTACAACTCGGTGCTGTTCGACAAGGAGGGCTGGACGCCGCCGAAGACCTTCGAGGAGTTCTTCGCCCTCGCCCCGAAGATCAAGGCCAAGGGCATGGCCCCGTACGTGTACGACGCCGTGCACGGGTACTACCCGCGCTGGGCGCTGATGGCGACGGTCTGGAAGTCCGCCGGCAAGCAGGCCGTCATCGACATCGACAACCTCAAGGAGAACGCCTGGCGTGCCGACGGTGTGCTGCCGGCGCTGGAGGCGTGGGAGAAGCTGGTCAAGGACAAGCTGCTGCTGCCGGGCAAGCTCGACCACACCCAGTCGCAGCAGGCCTGGCTCGACGGCAAGGCGGCCTTCATCCAGGTCGGCACCTGGCTGAAGAACGAGATGGCGGCGACCATCCCGCCGGGCTTCGAGATGAAGATCTCCGACTACTGGGGCCTGGGCGCCACCGACAAGGCGCCAAACGACGTCTACGCCGGTGCCGGCGAGGGCATCGTCGTCCCGGCCAAGGCGCCGAACAAGGCCGCGGCCAAGGAGTTCCTGCGCGCGGTGCTCTCCAAGGCCGGCTCGGCGAAGTTCGCCGAGCTGACCAAGTCCCTGGCCTCCACCAAGGGCTCCGGTGACAACGTCCAGGACGCCGCCCTCGCCAGCGCCAACGAGCTGATGAAGAACGCCAGCTCGGACCTGATCTCGATCAAGCTCTGGAACTTCTACGCCGACCTGGACAAGGAGAGCCAGAACCTGTCCGCCGAGTTGATGGCCGGCCGGCTGACCGCCGCACAGTTCGTCGACAAGATGCAGGCCGCCGCCGACAAGGTCGCCCAGGACTCGTCGATCACCAAGCAGACCCGCGACGCCTGATCCGAACGGAAAGAGTGAGTCCCATGCGGCACGGTGTTGCGCGTTTCGTCACGGGTTTCCTGGCCCTGCCGGTCGGGCTGTACCTCTTCTACGTGGTGTGGCCCTTCCTTCAGGCGGCCGGGTACTCGCTGACCGACTGGGGTGGTTACTCCGACAGGCAGCAGTTCGTCGGGCTGGACAACTACCTCCGGCTGTTCTCCGACGAACTGATCAGGAAGGCGTTCTGGCACAACGTCTTCTTTCTGATCACCGTGCCGCTGTTCACCATCGCGCTGGCCCTGTTCCTCGCGTTCCTGCTCAACGTGGGCGGACGCGAGGACAAGGCCGGCATCCGGGGAGTGTTCGGCTCCGGCCTCTACAAGGTGATCTTCTTCTTCCCGCAGGTGCTGTCCCTGGTCGTCATCGCGGTGATGTGGCAGCAGATCTACCGCGCTGACGGCCAGGGCCTGATCAACGGCATGCTGATGAAGATCGGGCTGGTCAGCGAGGACGACCCGATCACCTTCATGTACGACCCGGAGCCCTTCCTCGGCGTACCGGCGGTGCTGTGGTGGCTGCTGCTGATCGCGGTCTGGAGCGGCGCTGGCTTCTACATGGTGCTCTTCTCCGCAGCCATGCAGTCCATCCCGAAGGACGTCTACGAGGCGGCCATCCTCGACGGTGCCGGCCGATTCCACACCTTCTTCCGGATCACCCTGCCGCTGCTGCGGGACACCGTCTCGGTGGCCTGGGTCTACCTGGGCTTCATCGCCCTGGACATGTACGCCCTGGTGTTCGTCATGACGCCCAGCCAGGGTGGCCCGAACCATGCCAGTGAGATCTTCGCGTCGGTGCTGAACTTCACCGCCTTCCAGAAGGGTCAGTTCGGCTACGCCTGCGCGATGGGCGTGGCACTGGCGATCTTCACGATCCTGCTGGCCGCTCTCCAGCTGAGGATCACCCGTCGTGAGCGGATCGAGTACTGAGGAGACCTGGACGATGAGCACGGTGACCCACACTCCGGGTGGCCTGGCCGGCCCCGACCAGACTCCACCACCGGGCGGTACGCCGGCACAGCGCGCCGCCGTCGGCGGCGGCCGGGCCGGAGCACGGTTCTTCAACGGCTTCTCACACCTGTTCCTCGCCGTATGGGCGATCATGGTGGTCTACCCGCTGCTGTGGGTGGTGATGTCGGCGCTCAAGACCGACTCGGAGGTCATCCGCAAGCCGCTGTCGCTGATCCCCGAGCAGTTGCAGTGGGGCAACTTCGCCCGAGCCTGGACCGAGGGGCACATCGGGTCGTTCTTCCTCAACACCATCCTGGTGCTGACCGGCAGCGTCTTCCTCACCATGCTGCTCGGCTCGATGGCCGCCTACGTGCTCGCCCGCTACGAGTTCCCCGGCAACCGGCTGATCTACTACATGTTCCTGTCCGGGCTGACCCTGCCGATCTACCTTGCCGCGGTGCCCCTGTTCAAGGGCGTCTACAACACCGGCGTGGTGCTGCCGTTCCTCGGCCCGAACAGCCACCTCATGCTGATCCTGGTCTACGTTGCCTGGTCGCTGTCGTTCACCGTCTTCTTCATGCACTCGTTCTTCCGTACCCTGCCGAACGCCATCGCCGAGGCGGGCATGGTCGACGGCGCGTCGCACAGCCGGTTGTTCTTCAGCGTGATGTTGCCGATGGCCAAACCGGGCCTGATCAGCATCGGCATCTTCAACGTCCTCGGCCAGTGGAACCAGTGGTACCTGCCGACCCTGCTCATGCAGTCGGTGGCCGGCGAGCCGAAGAACCAGGTCATCTCCCAGGGCCTGATCGAGCTGTCGGTCAACCAGGGCTACCGCTCCGACTGGTCCGGTCTGTTCGCCGGGGTCACCATGGCGATGCTGCCGGTGCTCATCGTCTACATCGTCTTCCAGCGTCAGGTGCAGTCCGGCCTCACCGCAGGCGTCAGCAAGTAATCGCCGGGACACCGCCGCGCAGGACGTGCTCGGTCCGGGAACCAACGGCCTCCACCCGAGTCCGACCGGTCCCGGACCGAGCGCGCGACACCTCAGTCGAGGGCGATCCCCAACTGGTCGCGCAGGGCCGCACGTCCGGCGGCGGTGAGGCGTACGGCGCGGCCGGACCCGATGCGCACCACCCACCCGTGGCCGAGAAACCGCTCGCACAGTTTCGCGCCGACCAATCCGCCGAGGTGCTCCCGGCGTTCCGTCCAGTCGAGGCAGCCCCGGACCAGCGGCCGGCGGCCCGGCCGGGGCTGCGCCGGATCCCAGCCGAGCAGGTCGATCAGCCAGGACCGGCCGGCCGGGGTGAGCGCGAAGCCGCCGCCGTCGTCCAGCAGCCCCCGCCCGATCATCGCCTCGGTCACCGCTACACCGAGCCGTCCGGCCAGGTGGTCGTAGCAGGTACGGCCTCGGCGCAGGGCCGCGCTGGCGGTGGCCGCCCGCAGACCACCGGTCCGGGCGGGGGGCGGTGCGAACCGGGCCGACAGATCCTCCAGCAGTTGCGCCACCGAGGGGTCGGCGAGCTGCACGTACCGGTGCCGGCCCTGGCGTCGCTGAACGAGCAGGCCACCCTCGACGAGGCGGTTCAGGTGCCCGGTGGCGGTGGAGGGCGCGACACCCGCGTACGCGGCGAGTTCGCTCGCGGTCCACGCCCGGCCGTCGAGCAGCGCGAGGCAGATCCCCGCCCGGGTCTCGTCGGCCAGCAGTGCCGCGAGCCCGGCAAGGTCGGCAGCGGACGTCATCGACCCATTGTCGGGTACGACAGTTCGGTGCTCACCGAAGGATCGTGGCCGTAGCCTTCGCCGCATGCTGGAGATACACGGCCACGCGGCCGCCCTCGCGGTGCTCACCGACCCGACGTTCGTCGTGCCGCCCGTCCCGCCCGCGTCCACCGGCGTCGCCTGGCTGCGCGCCACGGTGGGCCGGTTCAGTTCGGGCATCGAGTACGAGCGCCGACGCGGCCTGTCCGTCGCGATCCTGGACGCGATCCCGCTGGAGCCGCTACGCCATGCCGGTGACTCCCACCCGGTGACGGTCCTGAGCCACCGGCTGGGAGTCACCCAACCCGTGGTGGAGTTGATCCGCGACGTGGCGCAGGCGTACCAGCCCGGCACCGGTGACGAGTCGCGGGCCGACACCGCCACGCATCGGTTGGTGGCGCTCTTCGGCGGCAGGTTCGACGAACCGACCGCCGCCCGCATCGGCCTGCTCGTCCAGGCCTGCGAGGCAACAGCCGTCCTGATCGACCGGACCCGGCACCGTCACGTCGACGAGGTGCTGCGTGACGACCCGCCGGTGCCGGCGACCAAGCGGCAGGCGACGGTCACCGCCACCGTGGCCGGCATGACCGTCGAGGCCGGTGAGGTAGTGCGGGTGCCACTGGCCGGTGATCTGGCGTTCGGTGCGGGACCTCGGCGCTGCCCCGGCCGCGCCCACGCCCTCTCGTTGGTGGCCGGAGCACGCGGATGAGCGGCTTCGCGGCGCTGCATCGTGTCGGCGACCCGCTGGTTCTGCCGAACGTCTGGGACGTCGCGTCGGCCCGGTTCCTGGTCGAGGCCGGGTTCGCCGCGCTCGGTACCACCAGCCTCGGCGTCGCGGCCGTCAACGGCCTGCCTGACGGCGCGGCCGTCACCGGGGCCGCGACGCTGTCGCTCATCCGCCGGCTGGCGGCGCTGCCGGTACACCTCACCGCCGATATCGAGACCGGATCGGTCGCCGCGGCGGTCGCGGTGGCTGAGGCCGGCGCGGTGGGCGTCAACCTGGAGGACGCCATGGGTCCGGCGCCGGAGCACGCGGAACTGATCCGGTCGGTGAAGCGGGAGGTGCCGGGGCTGTTCGTCAACGCCCGTACCGACACGCACTGGCAGCGTCCCGGCGACCTGACGGAGGCGGTCAACCGGATCCGACGCTACGCCGACGCCGGTGCGGACGGCGTCTTCCTCCCCGGTCTGGCCGAGGCCGCCGACATCGCGGCGGTGGTGGCCGCCGTCGACGTACCGGTCAACATCCTGTTCCTGCCGGCCCGGCACACCGTGACCGCCCTGGCCGAGCTGGGTGTGCGGCGGATCAGCACCGGCTCCCTGCTGTTCCGGTCGGCCCTGGCTACCGTCGTGGACACCGCGACAGCGGTACGCGAGGGGCGCGCCGTACGCGCCGACCTCCCGTCGTACGCCCGGGTGAACCTCGGGCCCGGCGAGCGCGTCGCCGGGGACGTCCCCTGACGGTGCCGGCCCGGCGGTCGCGCCACGCCTGCAAAGTCGGCGGGACGACGAAGTCGTCGCACGGATAGGCCCGCCGGACCCCGTCTTCGGTCACTCCCCACCGGTCAGCGAACATCGGTCCGCCGTCCGGCCCGGCCGAGCACCAACGTGGTGCGCAGGTGGAGCGTCACGGTGCCGCCGAACTCGTCGACCAGCCGGCCGAGCCCGGCCAAACCACGTTGCTGCTGATCGCAGCAGGCCGAACCGGCAGGATCGACCCGCTCGACGACCTCCGAGACCGCCGGGCCGGCCCGGCCGTGACGACGGTCCCGCTCAGGACGTGGCCGTTGCGCCGGCGGCGAGGCGGTGGGCGGGTTGGAACAGTTCGATCAGGTTGCCGGCCGGGTCGGCGAGCAGGATCTGGCGTCCGCCCGGGCCGCTGACCAACTCGCTGCGGAACGACACCCCGGCGCCGCGCAGTCGATCGATCTCGGCATCCAGGTCGTCGACGACGAGGTGGATGCGGTTGTGGCCGGCGGCGGCGACGTCGGTGGGGGTGGCGCGGGCACCGGAGCTGGCTGGCCCGGACAACAGCAGCCGGAGCGGGCCGCGCACCACGTCGGCGAAGGCGGGGGCGGCGCTGGTGTGCAGGGCGAACCCGAGATGCGTGGTGTAGAACTCGACGGCGGCGCTCACGTCGTCGACGAGGTAGCGGACGCTCGCGTACTGGGGGTCTGTCATGGCCGGATCTCCTTTGCGGGCGGGGCTGCGGTGAGCACGGGTAGCAGATGTCGGACGCGGATGTCGATGTCGTTCGCCAGGCGGTGAAAGGCGGGATAGCCGGCGGTCGTCGCGGGATCGGGGATGCTCCAGTGGACCCGTCGGGGTTCGTGGGGCAGGTCGGGACAGACCTCGCGGGCCTTGTCGCACATGGTGATCACGTAGTCGTACCGGCGGCGGGCGACTGTATCGAGGTGCCGGGGCTGCTGCCCGGCGACGTCGACACCGAAGCTGTCGCGCAGTACGCGGACCGCGTGCGGATGCAGGCCCGACCTGGGCCGGATGCCGGCACTGGCCACCCTGACCTCGCCGCCGGAGCGGCGGTGCAGCAACGCCTCGGCGATCGGAGAACGGGCGCTGTTGCCGGTGCAGACGAAGAGCACGCTCAGCCTCCGCGATCGTTGTCGATCCGCCGGGGGAGGCGTTGTCGCGACGAGCAGCGCGGGATGCAGAGCCCTGCCGGCCTCGGCCAGCGCCAGGGCGCAGGAGTCCAGATCGAGGTGGTAGTAGCTGTCCCGGCCGTCGAAGCTGCTGCGCGAGGCGCTGACCAGCCCGCCGTCACGCAGCAGCCGAAGGTGGTAGGAGACCAGGTTCTGCGGCTCGCCGACCAGCGCCACCAACTCCCGGACGCGGAGATCGCCGGTCGCCAGCTCGGTCAACAGTCGCCAGCGCAGCGGATGTGCGGCCAGGTGCAGGAATGACGGAGTGGTACGACTCGATGACACCACGACCTGGATATTACATCAAATCCGTTTGATGGGTTGAGTTGACCTGCCGGTTTCGGCATCGCTATCTGGTCGTGGCCGGGTTTCTCCAGGCCGGGCCGCGCAGAGCGAAGTCGATGGTGGCAGCCACGGTGGCAGCGCGTTCCGCGCCGTACTCGCGCTCGGTCAGCCACAGGCCCAGATCGATACCGGCGCTCAACGCGCCCGCGGTGACCCGGTCGCCGTCGTCGACCACCCGCTCCTCGATCACGTGCACGCCGTAGGCGCGCAACTCGTCGTACGCGTGGCGATTCGTCGTGGCATTGCGCCCGGTGAGCAGACCGGCTGCCGCGAGCAGCATCGCGCCCGTGCAGACCGACGCCATCCAGCGGGCGGAACCGGCGACCTCCGCCAATCTCCTGGGCAGCACGCCGGCCTGAGCCTGCGCCCAGGAGCCCTGCCCGGCCCGGTTCAGCCAGCCACCCCCGACCACGATCACTCCGTCCGGGCGATCCAGCACACCGGGAACGTTCAACTGGACGCCCCGCATGCTCCGGACCGGACCCGGGCCCTCCGCGACCACCAGATCCACCTCGAACCCGGCACTGGACAGCACCTCGAACGGCCCGAAGGCATCGAGTTCGTCAAAGCCGTCGAACACGACGATCTCTACTCTCACCCGTACAGCCTCGCGAGCACCGCCAGGACGGGCCAGTGGCATGCTTGCCATCGTGCGTGAGGAATCGGCCATTCATCGCGTTGCTGTACTGGCTCTCCCTCCGGTCGTGGCGTTCGACGCGGCCATCGCCACGCAGGTCTTCGGCCACGAAGGTCTCGGCAGGTACGAGGCTGTCCTCTGCTCGCTGCGGGCCGGGCCGGTGCCGACCACCACACCCGGGTTCGGTATCACCGTCGCGGCCGGCCTCGAAGCGGTCGCCACCGCCGACACCGTCATCGTGCCCGGGTTCCGGCGCGGGCCAGCGCCGGCAGCCGCGCTCGACGCCCTACGCACCGCGCACCAGCGCGGAGCCCGGATCGCCGCCATCTGTAGCGGCGCCTTCGCGCTGGCCCAGGCCGGTCTGCTCGACGGCCGTCGAGCCACCACCCACTGGGTTCACGCCGCCGCCCTCGCCAAGGAACATCCCAGCGTGCAAGTCGACCCGGCGGTCCTCTACGTCGATGAGGGCACCGTACTGACCAGCGCCGGCCTCGCCGCCGGCCTCGACCTGTGCCTGTACCTGATCGGTCTCGACCACGGCCAGCAGGCGGCCATCCAGCGGGCCCGGCACATGGTCACACCTCTGCACCGCGCCGGAGGACAGGCCCAGTACACCGTGGCGAGCGCCGTGGTGGTGGGGGAGCGGCTCAGCGGCGTGACGGACTGGGCACTGGCCAACCTGCACCGGCCCATCACGGTGGCCGACCTCGCGCGGCAGGCGATGCAGTCCACCCGAACGCTCAGTCGGGCCTTCGCCAGGGAACTTGGCACAAGCCCGCGCGCCTGGCTGATCGCGGCCCGGCTACGCAAGGCCTGTGCTCTGCTCGAAAGCGGTGACCTGACCGTCGAGGAGATCGCTCGACGCAGTGGCCTGGGCAGCGCCGCCAACCTCCGGCTTCAGTTCCGCCGGGCGTACGCCACCACTCCGCTCGCCTACCGGGCCGCGTTCCAGCAACGCTGACCGGTTGTGGACGCCTGCGCCCGATGGTCGAATGCGGCTCATGACGGCAGCCTGCCGAGAGTCCTCGCTGCTCTTTCACGCCGCCGACGGCAGCGAACTGCCCTTGCTGATCTTCGAGCCGGGCGACGGCCCACCGCCGCGTGCCGGCATCGTGCTGTTCCATGGCGGCGCCTTGCGCCAGGGATCGGCCGACGGGCTCGCCCCACACTGCCGAAAACTGGCGTCGCGCGGGATCTTCGCCGGGTCGGCGGGGTATCGGCTGCTCGGTCCCGGCGGCGCTGCCAGCATCGACGACTGCATCGCTGATGTTCGGTGCGCGATCGACCAGTTCGCCCGGCTGGCCGTGGTGCGCGGGCTCGAAGCCTCGCACCTGGCCTCGGGCGGCAGCTCAGCCGGGGCTCATCTCGCGATTGTCGCTGCGCTGACCCCGGCGGCGTCCACCACGGCACCGGAGCCCGGCAGCGCGGCCGTGGTGGCTCTCAACCCGGCAGGATCGAATCTGCGCTCGTTCGAGCCGGCAGCGCAGCGCCGCCTCGAACGGCAGGTCGGCATCGCACCGGGCAGACTGATCGAGTATTCGCTGATCGAGCTCGTGCGGCCGGGGAACCCGCCGATGCAGATCCACCACGGCACCCGCGACGAGGTCGAGCCGATCGACTCGGTGCGGCAATTTCGGGACGCGATGGTGCGCTCCGGCAACGAGTGCGCGCTCATCGAGTACGAGCACGCCCGCCACGGATTCCACTACCCCGACGACAGCAGGCACTTCGACGACGTGATCGATGCCACGGCGCTGTTCCTCCTCGGCCGGCTCGCGACGAAGTGACCGGAAAATGTCCGATTGTCGAAACCCTGACCAGACCCGTTCCACCGCCTCCTGCGACGGGTCACCAGTGACAACGCGTCATATCTCTGCCCGCGGGATGTCATGTTCGGGTGGTGACAGGGCGGGCCTGTCCGCAGGAGGCGGTGTGCGCTGCAATGGATGACATGTCCACTACGCGACTGACCTCCGAGCAGTCCCGACCAGCGGTCGACAACTCCCGCCCCTTCGGTGCCCACCTGCGGATGAGCTGGTGGAAGCCGCTCGTGGTGATCATCGTGCCGCCGCTGGTGATGCTGATCCTGCAGGTGCTGCTCTACCAGGTCGTCGGCGTCATCGAGGGCAGCGACGACCCGATGGCACCCACCTTCACGCCGCTGAAGTTCCTGGCCGTCAACGTGAGTGTGGGCGCGGCGGGCGTGCTGGCGATCCTGCTCCTGATGTGGATCGCCAAGGTGCCATGGCGCAGCCTGATCAGCTCACCGCGAGCATTCGACGCACACCGCCTGGCACGCTACCTGGTCGGCGCGGCGCTGCTGGTCGGCGCCGGGATCGGTGTCGTGGCACTGGTCGCACCCGACGCGCCGGGCTGGACCAGCTTCGGTGTCACCGGCACGACGATCGCCATGCTGGTGATCGTCATGCTGAGCACCCCGGTTCAGGCAGCCGGCGAAGAGTTGATGTTCCGAAGCGCCGTGCTGCCCGCCGCCGCATCCTGGGTACGCCAGGTTCGTCCGGCCCTGGTCGTCGGGCTGGTCATCTCGAGCCTGGGCTTCGCCGTGGTGCACGGCTCAACCGACCCCTGGCTGTTCGGGTACTACGCCGTGTTCGGCATCTCCACCGGGCTCATGGCGATCATCAGTCGCGGTGTGGAGGCGCCGGTCGCCTTCCACGTCGCCAACAACGTCCTGTTCACCACCGTCAACACGGTGATGGCGGGCGGCGAGGGCTTCGCGATCGACAGGTCCACCGACACCGGCGACGCGTCCCTGCTGATCCTCGCCGTCGTCAACATCTGCATGGTGGTGCTCGTCTGGCTGCGGGAGCGGCGAGGCCGGGCCCGGAGTTGACCTCGGTTCAGTCCGGCACGGCGGAACTCGCAGGTTCGGGAGGAACGTCTGCTTTGCCGACGTCCGCCAGCAGCTTGGCGATCACCGCATCGGTCACCCAGGCGTCGCCGGTACGGTCGGCGGCACCCAGCCAGTCCCCGATGTCCCACAGCGCCCGGCAGGCAGCCAGTACGGGGAAGCTGACCACCTCGCTCCGGCTGAGCGGACGGACCTGCTGGTAGCCGGCGAGGACCGCTGCCCAACGATGGCGATCCTCCTCCGGCGAGTCGGGCCCGCGATAGAGAGCGACCAGGTCGTACGCGCGTAACCCAAAACCGCAGTGGTCAAAGTCGAAGGTGACGAACCGTCCGTCGCCGTCGATATGGGTGTTGCCCCGGTGCAGGTCCGCATGGATGATCCCGTACGCGCCGTCGATGGCTCGGAGGCGCCGGATCTCGCCGGTCAGTCGCTCCCCGAGCTTGCCGATCTCAGCGAGGTCCGCCGCGGCCCGACCCGAGCCGGCATAGGGCGCCAGGCTGGCCAGCGGCCGTTCGACGAGGATGCGCTCGTCGAGGTGGTAGCGGTCGTGGTGGGTGAGGAAGCGGTCCATCTCCAGGTGCATCCGGGCGATACCGGAGCCGAACTCCCGCCACTGCTCGGCGGTCAGCGCGCCTTCGTGCAGGGGCTTGCCAGGCGCGTGGGTGAACAGGGCGAAGCATCGTTCGCCCTCGGGCGCCGTCAGCTGGCCGAGCCGGCCGCCGACGATCCGCTGGTACGGACGGATGACGCCCAGCCCGGCCGTAGCCAGATGATCGAGCAGGTCGAGTTCGAAGTGGAGATCGGATTCCGAACGGATCCAGTACTTTCCTCGGTTGTAGACCCGCAGCACGCGGCGACCGCCCTCGACATCGGTGACGAGGTACGTGTCGTTGAAACCACGCTTCAGCAGACTCACCGTGACGGGCGGTGCGACGACGTACTCCCGTTGCACGAGCCGGGCGAGGTCCTCGCCGTGGAGGAGCGTGTGGGTCACCCGCATGTCGAGTGAGCCTATTCAGTGGACCGAACGGCAGGCAGGGCAAGCCGACATGAGGGGCGAGGCTGGGCCTGCGTTCAACGGATCCCGCCGCCTGGCGCCCTCGGAATGGCATGGTGTTGTCCATGAACAGAAAGCAGGTCGCCGACTGGATCGCTGCCTACGAGCAGGTGTGGCGGACGCCGGGTACGCAGGCGCTGGCCACGCTCTTCACCGAGGATGCAAGCTATCAGCAGGGGCCGTACTGGACGCCCGTCGTCGGCCTGCCGGCCATCGCCGAGATGTGGGACCAGCAGCGCAAGGGCCCCGACGAGGTGTTCCAGATGACCACGGAGATCGTCGCGGTCGACGGCGACACCGCGGTGTCGCGCCAGGAGGTCCGCTACGGCGACCCGGTCGACCAGGAGTACCGCGACCTTTGGATCATGCGATTCGCGGACGACGGACGTTGCCGGTCGTTCGAGGAGTGGCCGTTCTGGCCGGGACAGCAGCCGGCTGCCTGATCGAAGCGGCCGGCCGTAGGCAGGGTCAGGTGTCGGACGCTGCGGGCTGACTCAGGTGGCGGTCGCGGCGATGGCCGCGTACCGGCGGTCCGGGCGGTCCGGGATCTGCTGTTGCAGGCGCTGAAGCTCGGTGAAGCCGGCCCGCGTCAGGCGAGCGGAGAACTCGTCGACTGGCCAGCGGTACGCGGTGAGAACCTTGTGGTCGAACTCGGCCACCTCGTCCTCGCTGTCGAAGAAGCCGATCACCAATCGCCCGGACGGGGTCAGCATCCGGCGGAACTCGGTGAGCACGTGGTCCAGTTCCGGTGGTGGCAGGTGGATTGTCGAGTACCAGGAGAGGACGCCGGCCACCGAGTGGTCGGGGACGTCCAGTTCGGTCATCGAGCCGAGCCGGAACGCCGGCCCGGGGAAGTTCGCTCGGGCGTGGTCGATGAACTCGGGGACCAGATCGATACCTGTCACCTCGACGCCGAGCGAATGCAGGTAGGCGGTCCAGTGGCCGGGACCGCAACCGAGATCGAGCACCGCGCCGTCCAGACCGCCGAGATGGTCCCGGATGAGAGCCGTGTCGTTCGCATGGGCCTGCCCGCCGCCATCGAACAGTGCGATGTACTGCGCCGACATTGACGAATAGGCATCACGTACCGGCTGGTTGCTCACGGCGACACCTTAGACCCGGCGCGGGATGCTCACGTGCGGTTGAGTACGGCGGCTCAGGCGGAGCGCGGCGGCCGGCCATACGTTGGCACCCATGACCGTGACCATCGAACTTGAGCGCCTCGTCCGGACATCAGACCTGCACGGCCTCGCCAGGTCGACGCAGCAGGCCGTCCTCGCCGCCGGGGCTCGGCCCGCGCAAGACGAAGGTCCCGAGGGCGTACGCAAGGAGCTGCACCCCGAGGAGCTTGAGCGCCGATCGTCCTGATCTGTCAACCTCGGCATACGCAACCGAACGGAGGACGTCGCTCGATGTACCGGCGGCGCTACTCACTGCCGCTGGGCCGCGCGGCTGGTGGCGGTCGCGTGTGCGGGAGCATCCGCGCCGACAGCCCACCAGGCGCCGATGTGTCACCTGGGCGGGCGGCCGGTCGCGAGACCAACGTGGCTGCCGACGTCCTCGCTGTCTGCGGCGGCCAGCACGGCGTCCAACAAGCCGGGGAAACGGGTGTGCAGGTCCTCGCGGCGCAGCACGACGTAACACCGGGTGCCTTCCTGGCGAGTGCGGGTGAGCCCCGCAGCGCGCAGCACCCGCAGATGGTGGCTCAGCGTCGACTTGGACACCGGCGTTCGCAGCTCTCCCCAGCCGCGTTCGTGGCCGTCGGACAGCAGTCGGATCAGGCCGATCCGGAGCGGGTCGCTGAGCGCGGCCATCACTTCGGTGAGGGTCATCTCGGCGAGTTCCGGGTGCTGCGGATCTTTCACACGAACCATGGTAGCTTGTTCGATGTTCTACGAACGTCGAACAAAGGTGGAGCTGTGACCGCACCCCCAGACACCGGCCCATTCACCGGTCGCGTGGCCGTCATCACCGGAGCAGGATCAGGAATCGGCCGCGCGGCCACGATCGCGATCGCCGAGGCCGGCGCACACGTCCTCGGTGTCGGACGCCGCGCGGAGGCACTGCACCGCACCGCGCAAGAGCATCCCGGCATCGCCGTTCTCGCCACCGACATCCGCGCGACCGACGCCGGCCAGGCAATCATCGACGCCGCCGTCGACCGGTGGGGTCGGGTCGACGTGCTGGTAAACAACGCCGGCGCCACAGCCGTCATGCCGCTCGCCGACACGGTCGCCGACCGCATCACCGAGATGTTCGACCTCCACGTCACCGCACCCAGCATGCTCGCCCACGCGGCTCTACCCCACCTGCGGCACACCCGCGGCACCATCATCAACATCTCCAGCACCTACGGCCATCGCCCGGTGGCCGGCGCTGCCCACTACGCCGCGTCCAAAGCCGCCCTCGAACAGCTCACCCGATGCTGGGCACTGGAACTGGCCACCGACGGCATCCGGGTCAACGCCCTGGCCCCCGGCCCCACCGAAAGCGAAGCCCTGCGCGCCGCCGGCCTGCCCGAACCCATGGTCAACCAGATCAAACAGGACGAAGCCGCACGCGTCCCACTGGGCCGCCGCGGCCACCCCGACGACGTGGCCACATGGGTGCTCCGGCTCGCCGACCCCGCCGCCACCTGGCTCACCGGACAAGTCCTCACCATCGACGGCGGCCTCGAACTCACCTGAGAGCAGCAACTCGGCTGACCAACGGCCGCTTCCCAACCCCTGAAACCTTGTAACCAAGATCGCCGGAGACACCGGCCGGGGTTTCCCACCGGACCAGGCGGCGGCGCCGCGGTGGTATCAGCGTTCGGTCGAGCTCGGCACCGTGCCCGCGCTCCGGATGGTCGGGCTCATGTACGGCACCGGTCAGGGCGTTCCGGTTGACCAGGACGAGGCCGAGCGACATTGGGCGCCTGGTCGAACTCGTCGCGGTTTCGGGCGATGTCGCTCTGGTGGTCGCGGACCCAGTGCACGAGGCCGTTCACGGCCTCATGCAGCGAACGGCCGAGTGGCGTCAGGGCATATTCCACCCTCGGGGGCACTTCCGGGTACGCGGTCCTGGTCACCAACCCATCGCGGGTGAGTGCGCGCAGCGTCTGGCTGAGCATCCGCTGGGAGATGCCGGTGACCTGCTCGTGTAGCGCGGTGAAGCGCAGCGGGCCGGACGCCAGGACTGTGATGGTCAGCAGCGTCCACTTGTCGCCGACCCGCGCGAGTACGTCACGGACGAGTTCGATCGTCCGTACGCAGTCCGGCGCGACCCCGCGCTGCGCGAGTTCGGCCGCAAGGGAGCTTCTCATGGCTTGGTTCCTCACGGCTCAGTTACTGACTTCAAAGTGCGTATGGGAGAGCCGGACTAAATCGGATGGTCGCACGTTTCTTACTGATCGTAACTGGTGTGCGGCCAACCCTGGGCGGCCGTGACGGCGGAAGGAACGATATGGTCCGGCACGACACGTTCACGATCTCGCGGCACCTCGACGTGCCACCGGGTGAAGTCTTCAGGGCGTTCGCCGACACCGCGATCAGGCGGCGGTGGTTCCGGCTCCCCGGCAAGGTGGCTTCCTACCAGCACGACTTCCGGGTGGGCGGGGGCGAGACGGCCCGCAGTACTTACACCGGGCTGGACACCGCGCCCGAACGGCTGGAGTACCGGTCGCGATACATCGACATCGCCGGTGCCCACTGGATCGTCTATGGCTACGAGGCCATCGTCGACGGCGAACTGCGATGGACCTCGCTGGTGACCGTCCGGCTCGGCGTCGAAACGGGCGGAACCTGCCTGGAATGGACCGAACAGGTGACCTTCCTCCGATGCGAGGGCGACGGCAGTGTGGACCTGGCGCACCTGCGCGGCGCAAGCGTGCTCCGGCTGAACGGGCTCGACGCGGCCCTGCGATCCGGACCTCCGGACCCGCGACGGCGGTGAAGTCAGATTGAGTTCGGGGTGCACGAAGTTCCTGCCGTCGTCCGGGCGCAGGCCGACCTCGTTCTGCTCCCACAGTTTGCGGAACTCGTCGCTCTGCTCAAGGAGCAGCTCGGTGAGCGGCGCCCGAGGTGAACAACGATGCTGCGGGCGGGACCGGTGTAGCCGGTGGTCTCGCCGGTGAGGGCGACGCCGAGCGCGTTCTGCCGGAGCGTCTCGCCGAGTTCGCTGACGATCTCGGCCGGGGTGTCGTCGAGACGGTCGAGTACCCGTAGCAGGCCAGGACTGATGTGGTCGCTGGTGGTGCCGCGCGGCGGAGGACGGTGCCCGGCCAGCCGGAACAGGTGGTCGCGCTCGTCGAGCGACAGGTGCAGGCCCTGCGCGATCGAGGCGATCATCTGCTCGGACGGGTGTGGCCCGCGCTCGCGTTCCAGCCGGGAGTAGTAATCGGTCGACATGTGGCAGAGCAGGGCCGCCTCCTCGCGTCGCAGGCCGCTGGTCCGGCGGCGAGGCCCGGCAGCAATAACCGCAGCGGCGTCGCTGATCGGCCCTCGATAATGGCCGGCGTGGAAGAGGTCACGGTCGTCGTCGCCCATGATGAGCGCGCGACCCTGCGTGTCGGTGATGTGTTCCTGAAGGTCGACAGTGATCAGGCACGCATCGATGTCGAGGTCGAGGCGATGCGGCTGGCGCCCGTGCCGACCCCCGAGGTCCTGTGGCGCAAGCCGCCCGTCCTAGCGATCACCGCTGTCCCCGGCGCGGCACTCGGCCGCCTCGGCGAGCCGTCGCCCGCGTCGCCGGCGGCGTGGGCCGCGGCGGGCGCGATGATCCGGACGCTGCACGACGCGCCACCACCGCCATGGGCCGGCAGGAAGCTCGTCGGACTGGACGCGGAACTCGAACGAGAATGCGCCTGGCTCGTCGACAGCGGTGTCCTGCCCGCCGACCTGGTCGACCGCAACCGCGAGATAGCCGAGGCGGCGCTTCGGCCGTGGACGCCGGTGTTCATGCACGGAGACCTGCAGATCACCCACATCTTCACCGACGGCGACCAGATCACCGGCGTGATCGACTGGTCCGAGGCGGCGCCCGGCGATGCGCTGTACGACCTGGCCGTGCTGACCCTCGGGCACGAGGACCGTCTCGATGATCTCCTGACCGGTTACGGCACCGACGTCGACCGGGATGTGATTCGCGCGTGGTGGTCGCTACGCAGCCTGCTGGCGTCCCGCTGGCTGATCGAACACGGCTTCGACCCGTCCGCGCCGGGTTGCGAGTTCGACGTACTCAGATCGCGAATGTGAGGCAGCACGAGCCCGCCGTCCGGACCTGCCGATGAGTGCGCATTCGATCATGCCGTGGGACGGGCGTCGCCGAACCAGGTTGCCAGCGCGTGCTGTACTCGGACAACTGCTCGAGCGCGGGTGTGCCTCTGCTGGTCGTTGGCGGGTAGTCCGTCGTTCCAGCGCCGCAGCCGTCGGTCACGTGATCGGTACCCAGAATCGCAACTTCCCGCCGCATCGGTTCTCCAAGATGCCGCCGTTGGACTCAATGACCCTGCGGGATGCGACATTGTCCACATCGCACATCACCAACGCGGACTCGATGCCTAAGCTGCGCGCGACCGGCAATGCGGCGCGCAGCATCTCGGACGCATGGCCCTGACGCCGCGCCGACGGCCGCACGTCGTAGCCAATGTGACCGCCAACCTCCCGCAACTGAGGGGTCAACCGATGCCGGATCGCGAGGCGACCGAGGTAATCGTCGTCCTGGATCCACCACAGCGTGGTCGACGGCACGTGGCCGTCAGGCCGGGGTGAGTCCTCCAGGGACTGGGACCGCAACCAGTCGACGTACGCGGCGAAGCCCTCCACCGTTGCCCAGCGGAGGCCAAACTCGCGCAGCTCAGCCCCGATCATGGTGTGGTCTCCCGAGCTACCGCGTCCCTCAGCGCGAAACTCCGCCATGGCGGCAACGAACGATCGATGCACCCGGACGATGGGCGGGCTCAGCTCGGGCATAGCGACATTGGTATCGAATCGGCCATGCCGCGACATCCTCCGTTCGGTCCCGGGACGGGCGTTGCCTCATGCCGGAGGGCTGGGATTTCCGTTCGGTGCAGCCGACCGGGTGGACGACGGGTCCCGATGATTGGCGGTGATCCTGGCCGTTTGCTCGTGGGCTCGGTTCAGGATCGCCTCGGCCTCCCGTCGGGCGGCGGTCACGATCGCCTCGCTCTCGCGCCGTGCCTCGTCGCGGTGGTCGTTGGCCTGTTCCTCGGCGAGTTTGAGGATCTGTTCTACCTGGGTGTTCAAGTCACCGAGGCTGGGCCGCTGGCGGTTGCGGCGTCGTGGGGCAGCGACCGTTGTTCCGGTGGGCGGCCCGTCGCCTGCCACCCCAGTTTCCTCATCGCGGTCGACCGGGCCGTCTCCGGCGACATCGCTTTCCGTCGTACCGACCAGGCAGAGTGCGGCACCGAGCACGGCAATCGCGACGCCGGACCAGACAGCTGCCGGACCGAGGGACGGACCGATTGCGACGCCGACGCCGAGCCCGACAAGGGCGGCGGCAGTCTTGGCCGGCTTGCGCATGGCTGCTCCTCGGATGGTCTGGACATGAGCTTGCGGTTTCAGCATGGCGAACGAGTCAACCCGGATCGCCCCCGGGCGACCCGCCTGAACGCGGGAGACAACTGGGCCGATCGAGCCCACGCTGCGAAACCTTCTAACGGTCGATGAAGGCGCCTGCACGGGCGGCGGTAGTCGCGCTGCGGGCGACAAGGTCGGGAAGGCGCGCCTTGGCTGCCGACCGCAGGAGTACCAGCTCGTGATACAGCGGAGCGGTTGCGGCGACGAGTAGTCGCCGCGCATCGGTGCCCGCCGGTATCTCACCGCGTTCGACGGCGCGCCGCACGATGTCTGTGCAGCGGTCGTACCGGCCGGTCCAGAAAGCCTGCAGGGCCTCGGCGGCCTGCTCGGAGCGGAACGACGCGGCGATCAGCGCCACGGTCACCGGGTCGGCGGTCAGTGCGGCATAGACCTCGTGGTTGACCGCGACCAGGTCCCCTTCAAGCGAACCCGTGTCGGGCGGGCGCCACGCGTCGACGCTCGCCTCGTTCAGGACGTCGGCCAGCAGGCCACCGACATCCCGCCAGCGCCGGTACACCGTCGTCCGGTGTACACCCGAGCGGTCGGCCACCACGTCAATGCTCAGGGAGTCGTAGCCGTGCTGCACCAACTGGGCGAGCGCGGCGTCGAGCACGCGGCGTCGTACCGCGGCGCTGCGCCCGCCGGGACGGCGGGTGGGGGCGGTGACGGACTCGTCGGGATCGCTTGTCGGTCGTGGGGACGCCATGCCAGGATATTAACGCTACAGAAGTAGTCTTAACGAGCGGGGCGTCCGTGACACCTGATCCCACAGTCCTTCACCCGGTGGCGACGCATCCACGTGTCGTGTTCCTCAAGGCGCTGGTCACGTCTCCGAAGATCACCGTGGGGGACTACACGTACTACGACGATCCCGACGACGCGACCGGCTTCGAGCGGCACAACGTGCTCTACGGCTACGGACCGGAACAGCTGATCATCGGCAGGTTCTGCGCGATAGCGGCGGGAACCCGGTTCCTGATGGCCGGCGGCGACCACCCGGTCGTGGGCCCGTCCACCTTCCCGTTCACCCTCTTCGGCGGCGAGTGGGCCGAGCGGACCCTCGATGTCGTGAGCGCCATGCCCAGTCGAGGCGACACCATCGTCGGCAACGACGTGTGGTTCGGCTACCGGGCCACTGTCATGCCGGGAGTACGCATCGGCGACGGGGCGATCATCGCGGCGGGCGCGGTGGTCACCAGCGACGTCCCGGCCTACACGATCGTCGGCGGGAATCCGGCGCGACCGATCCGCCAACGCTTCGGCGACCGAGACATCCACCGGCTGCGCAGGGCTGCGTGGTGGGATTGGCCTGCCGATCTGATCAACCAGCACTGCCGCACGCTGATGACCGGCACACCAGCCGAGATCGAACGCATCGCCATCGAGAACGGACTGGAGCGAGCCCGGTGAAGTACGCGTTCATTGAGGAACACCCAGTTGCCGAGGCCGGCCGCGGCCTGTACGCCGTCACCACCGGACCCGACGGTGCATTGTGGTTCACACTCGCCCACAGTGGCGAGATCGGACGCATGATCCCCGGTGAGGAGCCCACCACGTACCAACTCGACCCTGCCGGGCAGCCCACGATCATCGTCACCGGCCCCGACCGGGCGCTGTGGTTCACCGAGTCTCGGGCCCACCGCATCGGCAGAATCAGCGTCGACGGCGCGACCACCCGATTCCCCGTAACCAGCCGCAACGGCGGGCCGTACGGCATCGCCCCCGGGCCCGACGGTGCCCTGTGGTTCACCGAGATGAACGCCGATCGAATCGGCCGGATCACCACTGGCGGCGAGACCACCGCCTTCCCGCTCCCGGCCACCGGCGCCTACCCGTCGGCCATCACCGCCGGTGCCGACGGCGGCATGTGGTTCACGATGAACCAGGCGAACGCGATCGGCCGGATCGGTACGGACGGCACCATCACCATTCACCCGCTGCCGACGCAGGCAGCGGCCCCCGTAGGGATCACCGCCGGGCCCGACGGCGCCGTCTGGTTCGTCGAGATCGCTGCCGGCCAGATCGGACGGATCACCCCCGACGGCGCGATCGACGAGTTTCCGCTACCGGACCGCGCCGGTCGTCCGCACGCCATCACCGGCGATGACAAGGGCAACCTGTGGTTCACCGAATGGCGGGGCAACCGGGTCGGCTCCATCACGCCGGACGGGAAAATCGAAGTCCATGACCTGCCCACCCCGCGCTCCGAGCCGCACGGCATCACCCTCGGACCCGACGGCAACCTGTGGACGGCATTGGAAAATGGCACCCTGGCCCGAATCGTCGGGGCTCAGTCCGGTCGGTCAGCCGCCCGGCGTGCGGCGCGTTCGTGGCGGTCGACGGCTTGGCCGTGAGCGATGGCGAGGAGCCGGTCGATCTCGGGCAGCAGGTGCGGGCCGGGCATGACGATGCTGCCGAAGCCGTACAGCGCGTAGCCCGGGTGCGGTACGAGAGTGTCCAGCCGGGCGAAGTCGAACTCCTGCCGGTGCTCCTCGAACGCCTTGGGTGGGAAGCCGAACAGTCTCTCGAACTCGGCTCGGCCCAGGTCGAGGTTGAGGCGGAAGACGCCGGGACGGTCGAGCTGGGAGGCGTCGTCGAAGCCGGGCACGTCGTGGTCGACGATGGTGGCGAAGGGCTGGCGGCGGTCGGGGCCGACGTAGAAGAACCGATCGCCGCCGGCATCCTCGGGTGATCCGTTCTCCTCGTTCGTCACGATCTGCTCGACGCCGGGTAGCGCGAGAATCCGGTCGGCGAGCACGGCCGCGTCGACGCCGGTCGGGATGTGCAGCACCGCGTCGGCATGGTCGATGGTGGCCTGGTCGAGCGGGAAGTAGCGGTGATCGTGCGTTCTCCGCTCGGCCGCTGCTACCTCGGACGCCCGGACGTACCGCGGAAGCATGGTCCCCCGCTGGAGTCTGCCTTCGTAGGTCGACCGGGCGGGCGCCCCGATGCCGAGGGCGGGGCTCGCGCCGAGGCTACCGACGATCACCGCGTACCGGTCATTCAGCAGCGACCCGACGATGGCACCGGCGCCGGCCCACGAGACGTCCTTTCCGGCCATGGTCATCGTGCTCGATTGGCGCTGGAGGTGTGTGTTGTGCGCGAAGACCAGCGTGGGTCCACGGTGTGCCTCGGCCGATCGGATCTGAAGCAGGTTCTCCGCCATCAGCGCGTCCCGGACCCCGGCCAGGCGGGCGAAGCGTTCCTCCCGCTTCAGTGGTGCGGCGGCCGCCGCGTGGTAGCGCAGCACCGCGACGGCGGACATGGCCTGCACGAACGCTGCCGGCCAGCCCTCGGCCAGTCGGGGTGCGTTCAGGTACAGCTCGATCAGCAGCTCGTCGGCGATCACCCGCAGGCGCTGGGCGTCGGCCGACCGCCCGACCGACCTGCCGGGCTCCCAGATAGCAGCGGGGTCGCTCCACCGCGCCTCGTCCCCGATCAGGTCGTCGATTTCCGTCGATCGGTCGAGGCCGAGGAAGTCGCAGGTCCGGATGAGGTAGTGCCGGGGACTCGGGGCACCCTCGATCTCCAGCGGGGCATCGAAGCCGTGAAACGTCAGGCGTTCGGAGGCCGGTCGGCCGGCGTTCCACTCGCGCATCCGCAGCAGCAGGTCACGGTTGGCCGGGGCGCCGCCGAACCCGTGGCTGAACCCTTCGGTGAGCGCACGGTCGAGCGTGACGGCGGTGGAGCCCTGGACGAACTCGTTGGCGATCAGCCCCGCCGCCCGGTCGCTCTCCAGCGCGATCGACCGGTAGCCCCGCACGGCCAGCGACATGAAGGTCTCGTTGCGGATCTGGAGGAAGGCGGACTCGCCGTGCGTCGGCTCGCCGAGCGCGAGCAGCGTCGGCGGTACGGCAAGCAGGTCAAGAAGGGACGTCATTGCATCAACCGTATCGTTGAACTACCGGTTGAGACTTTTCAGCGATCGAGCGAGGTGACCGCCCTGAAACCCTCCAACCCAGGGGTACGCCGACCAGTCGACCTCGCGCGCCGGCACGGCCTCTCCGCGCAGGCCGTGCGCAACTACGAGCGGGATGGCGTACTGCCGCCGGCCCAGCGCAGCCCGACCGGCTACCGCCGATTCACCGAGGTGCACGCGAAGGCGCTGAGCGCCTATCTCGGGCTGATCGCGGGCCACGGCTACCCGGCCAGCGGTGACATCATGCGTGCTGTCAACCGGGGTGACATCGACGCCGCGCTGCGCACGATCGACCACAGCCACGTCGTGCTTCAGCGCGACCGAGACACGTTGGACGCGGTCGAGACGGCGGTCACCGTCCTCGCCGGTTCACCGCGGCAAGCACAGAGCCGGGAAGCAGTACCGATCAGCATGCTGGCCCACCGCCTCGGCGTACGACCCGCGACCCTGCGCAAGTGGGAGCGGGCCGGGGTTCTGCAGCCGGCGCGTGACCCGGCCACCGGCTACCGCGGCTACTCACCAGACGATGTCCGCGACGCCGAACTCGCTCACCTGCTGCGCCGTGGCGGGTACCGGCTCGACCACATCGCCGGCGTGCTGCGTCGGGTGCGCGAGGCCGGGGGCATCGAACCGCTCGCCGCGTCGCTGCGCCAGTGGCGGGAACAACTCACCGCCCGTGGCCAAGCCATGCTCACCGGGGCCGCCCGGCTCGCCGAATACCTCGACGCCGACACCCGGTCCGCCGTTCGGCGCTGAACGCCGCCGGAACGCCCGCCCATACCGTAAGCCGTGGTCGTGGGCTACCGGATGAGGCAGAACGGGTGGCCGGCCGGGTCGGCAAAGACCCTGAAGCGTTCACCGTCTGCGCTCAGCCGACGGCCGCCCAGCTCCAGTGCTCGGGCTTCGCCCGCGTCGAGGTCGTCGACGACGAGGTCGAGATGGGCCTGCTGAGGGTGCGCCGGATCCGGCCAGCGGGGCGGGTTGTAGGCGCTGATCTGCTGG
The DNA here is from genome assembly GCF_018070435.1 of Micromonospora sp. C51. NCBI lineage: Bacteria > Bacillati > Actinomycetota > Actinomycetes > Micromonosporales > Micromonosporaceae > Micromonospora > Micromonospora sp. C51. The sequence goes on from NZ_JAGPXQ010000011.1 coordinate 52,454, forward strand.
AACATCAGGCTCTTACCGCCACCGGCGATGAGCGCGCCCTCGGGGCCGTCGTAGGTGATCTCCATACCGGTGAGGTCGGCGTAGAAGCGGGCCAGAGCTGACGCGTCGGGAGCGTCGATCGTCACCGCGAACAGCCCCATCACCGGGCCGACACCCTGCGCCTGGCAGAGATCGAATGGATGACCGGCCGGGTCGGCCAGGGTGATCCAGGTCGGGCCGTCGGCCAGCCGGACCGCACCGAGGGCGACCGCGCGCTCGGCCGCCGCCTGGGGATCGTCGGTCTGTAGATCCAGGTGGAACTGCTGCGGGTGCTCCTGCCCGGGCCACCGCGGCCCGACATGGTCGGGCGCGCGCTGAAACTCGACCTCTTGACCATCCGGAGTCCGGAGGCCGAACCGGTCAGGATCCTGACGGACGACGTCCCAGCCGGTCAACTCGGCATAAAACAAGCCAACCTTGTCAATGTCCGCCGCGTCGAAGATGGCCAGGTCCAGGTGAGCAGTCACGGTCATGGCCACATCCTGCCTCAGCCCACCGACACGGACCTCCGCTACGACACGAGGGGCGCGAAGCGCCACGGCAACCCACGCAGAAGGATCTCGCTCGAACGGGCATCCTCGTGAGTTGTCGTGCCCGGATGGGAGGGTTGAGGCGTGTACGAGGAATGGTCGTCACCGCTGCCGTACGTCGTGGCCTGGCAGAGTGTCACGCCGCCGGGCGGTGGATCCACGCGGATTGTGCCGGACGGCTGTCTCGACATCATCTGGTGGGATGGCACGGTTTTCGTCGCCGGGCCGGACACGACCGCTCAGGTCGAGTCTGTTGTGCCTGGTAGTCGGTACGTTGCGCTGCGGTTCGGCGCGGGCACCGGGCCCGGTGTGCTGGGCGTGCCCGCCTTCGAGTTGGTCGATCGGCGGGTGCCGCTGGACGCGGTGTGGCCGGCGGCCGTCGTGCGGGCCATCGCCGAGTCCGACGATCCGGCCGCCGCGCTGACCTCGGCGGCGAGCCGACGCTGGCAAGGGGCCGACCGGGTGATGGTTGCTCTGGCCGGTGCCGCGCAGGCGGGGTTGCCTGTGAGGTCGGTCGCCGAGCGGTGTGGTCTGAGCTCCCGACAGTTGCAGCGGCGCTGCAACACCGCCTTCGGTTACGGGCCGAAGACCTTGCAGCGGATTCTGCGGTTGCAGCGGGCCCTTGCGTTGGCCCGGTCGGGTCGGTCGTTCGCGACGGTGGCAGTCGATGCGGGTTACGCCGACCAGGCCCATCTCGCACGCGAGGTACGGGCGATGGCCGGCGTGCCGCTGAGCGCTCTACTGCGGTGACGGGGTCCAGGCGAAGAGGTCCACGACGTTGCCGTCCGGATCGCGTACCTGTGCATAACGCTGCCCCCACGGCGCGTCCCAGGGCGCGTTGACCGACGAGTGTCCGGCAGCGACCAGGTCGCCGTGGCATCGGTCCACCTCTGCCGCATCGGAGCAGAGAAAGGCCCAGCCGCCGGAGGGCGGTGCCGGCTGGTAACCCGGGTCGAAGGACTGCAACGAGGCGTGGGTGTCCCACATGAGACGGATGCCGCCCGCCACCGTCGTCTCGACGTGCGGCTCCTGCTCGGCACCGTCCGGAAACTCCAGGCCGAGTCGCCGATAGAAGGACAGGGACGCGGCCATGTCGGCCACCGCGAGGCCGATCGCGTTGAAGGTGGGTGCCATGAATTCGACAGTACGAGCATGCCGCCGAAGAAGTCTTGAACGAATCGGACACCGGTCGGCGGTCGGTCGGCCCAGAAGCTGCTCGTTGCCGGGCGCGGCGGTGGACCGCTGACTCCGGCTGAGGCCGAGGACGAGCGTCTGGTTGCGTACGCTCGTAGCACGCGCTCAGAAACGGATCAGCCGGTGCAGCCGGAGGAACGTCTCGGTGAAGCCCAGCTTCGGCCAGGTCCGCGAGGAGAGCAGGTTGGTGACTCGCCAGTCGGTGACCACGCTGTCGAAACCCGCCGACACCGCCCAGTCGATGACCGCCGTGCCGAGGGCTCGTCCGGCGCCGACGCCGCGTGCGTGCGGAAGGACCGCCGCGAACCCGAGGAACCCGGCGTGCTCCGGGCGGGCCAGACTCAGGTGGGCGCTCGACTTTTCCAGCGCGCAGCCGATGGCAGAGCCGATGACCTGGCCGCCCGCCTCGGCCACGAAGGTGGCGTACCCGGGGTTGTCGATGTCGGCCGTCCACTCGGCGACGGTCTCCTCCAGCGTGCCCATCGGGCCGGCGGAGAAGGTCGGGGACTGTCCCTGATGCAGCGGCAATTCAAGATCGAGTTGAGCGAGCAGCGGGATGTCGGCCCGGGTCGCCCGACGCACCGACAGCCCGGCCGGGGTGGCCGTTGCCAGCCGTGCGGCGGGCCGGATGGCGTGCGCGTGCTGCTGGCCGAAGCCCAGTCGGAACCAGGCTTGTACCAGCTCCGCGTCGTGTGCCGGAACGACGACGTAGTGCGCCGTGCGGCCCTCGTCGACCCATCGGGTGGCGGCGAGCGCGTACAGGTCGCGCATCACCTCGGGATCGGTGGCCGCCATCCCGGCGGCCTCCACCCAGATGTTCGGCCCCCACAGCGGTGACGGCTTCGGCGCACCGAGGACGAAACCCACCGGGCCACCGGCGCGGTGGGCGACCGCCCCCGAGGCGTCCGGCGTCTCGTACGCGGTGGTCAGCTCGGCCAGCGCCGCGGCGGCGTCCTCGAAGCGGGCGGACAGCAGCGGCTGGGCGACGCGGTGCCGGCGGTGCCGCTCGGCCAGCAACGTGGCGCAGGCAGCCAGATCGGCGGCCGTGAGCGGCCGTAGCTCGGCGCGGGACATGGCCGGCACCCTACGCACCACCGGGCGTCGCGGTCATCCGGGTTTCGACGGCGCGGGCGCGGCCTCGGCAGTGACCGGCTGCCTCAGGATGGTGCGCTGTTTCTCGGGTGCGACCCTGCGGAAGTCACTGAGGTATATCTCGTGGTGCTTCCCGGTCATGCGCAGCCCCTGGGCCGGGATGAACTCTTCGTGCAGCTGGGCGAGCACGGCTGTTTCGTCGTCGAAGGCACCGACGTGCAGCGTCTGCACGCAACGTCCTTCGGACAGGGTCTCCAGGCGGATGTCATCGAGGCGTACCGGCTGATTCTTTGCCCCGGCCTGCGTGACGGCGGCGTCGAACATGGCCCGGTCGACCCAGTCCGGGACCATCAGCAACAGGGTCCAGCTCCACCGTGACTTGTCCCGCGACGTGGTGAAGGCGGCCATGTCCTCGGCCCACCACAGGCCCTCCAGCGGCGGGACGACGTAGTCGCGCCCGAGGTGCCGCTTGCTGGCGAACTTGAGCTTGTACGCCACCGGATAGAGAGCCTCGACGGCGGTGGTGAAGGCGGGTGAGGTGTTGGGGTCGCCGTGGCCGTCGATCATGAGGTACCGCATGTCGGGTACGTCCAGGACACGGAACCGCCCCCGGTGCGCCTGGTAGACGTCAGCGGTCTTCTTGAAGTCAGTCTTGTCTGTCATCGGGTGCCTGAGCCGGGTCGACCGGCGCGCCGCGAAGCCGACCTCGTTGCCGTCGGGGTCGCGGTAGATCACCTTGCCACTATAAACGTATACCGCAGCCCCGGGATTGCGGCAAGACCCCGGTCGTGGCGCACAATCGTCGGCCGAGCGGCAAGAATGGGTGCACTTGGGGGACTGATGTTTGATGCGATCATTGTCGGCGGTGGGCCCACTGGCATGATGTTGGCGAGCGAATTGCGGCTGCGGGGCGTCAGCGTGCTCGTGTTGGAGAAAGAGGCCGAGCCGCCGCCGTTCGTGCGGTCGCTCGGGCTGCACGTGCGCAGCATCGAGGTGATGGATCAGCGGGGGTTGTTGGAACGGTTCCTCGAAAACGGTAAGCAGTTTCCGATCCGGGGATTCTTCGCGGGTATCGACAAGCCCGCCCCCAGTGGACTGGACACCGCCCACGGATATGTGCTCGGGATCCCGCAGACGCTCACCGATCGGCTGCTCGCCGAGCACGCGGCCGAGGTTGGCGCCGAGATCCGGCGGGGCTGCGCGGTGGTCGCGCTGGAGCAGGACGACGACGGGGTGACCGTCCACCTCGGAGACAGCAGCGTGTCGCCGGTGCGCGCCCGGTTCGTGATCGGTTGTGACGGCGGGCGCAGCACGGTTCGGAAGCTGCTCGGTGTCGGCTTCCCGGGCGAGCCCTCCCGAGTCGACACGCTGCTCGGTGAGGTCGAGGTGACGGCCTCGCCGGAGGACATCGCCGAGGTGGTGACCGAGGTACGCAAGACCGAGAAGCGGTTCGGGGTCGGGCCGTCGGGCACGCCGGGGACATTCCGGGTGGTCGTGCCGGCGGAGCACGTGGTCGAAGACCGGTCGCAGCCGCCGACGCTCGCGGAGTTCCAGCAGCAGCTGCGCGCGTACGCGGGCACGGACTTCGGGCTGCACTCGCCCCGCTGGCTGTCGCGCTTCGGCGATGCCACCCGCCAGGCGGAGCGATACCGGGTCGGACGGGTGTTCCTGGCCGGTGACGCCGCGCACGTGCACCCGCCGATGGGCGGTCAGGGGCTGAACCTCGGGATCCAGGACGCGTTCAACCTGGGTTGGAAGGTGGCGGCGGCGATCAACGGCTGGGCGCCGGACGATCTGCTGGACAGCTACGAGTCCGAGCGGCATCCGGTGGCAGCGGACGTGCTCGACAACACGCGGGCCCAGATGGAGTTGACCACCAACGAGCCCGGACCGCAGGCCGTCCGACGGTTGCTGGCGCAGCTGATGGACTTCAACGACGTCAACCGGTTCCTGATCGAGAAGATCACGGCGATCGGTGTCCGGTACGACTTCGGCGAGGGCCCTGCCCTGCTCGGGCGGCGGCTGCGCGACGTCCACGTCAAACGTGGGCGGCTGTTCGAGCTGATGCGCTCCGGGAATGGGCTGCTACTCGACCAGACCGGGCGGCTCGCGGTGGACGGCTGGCGCGACCGGGTAGATCATGTCGTCGACACCACCGAGGAACTGGACGTGCCGGCGGTCCTGCTTCGGCCGGACGGGCACGTCGCGTGGGTCGGCGCGGACCAGCAGACCCTTGAGGTGGCGCTAACCAGGTGGTTCGGTGGTGCTCGCTGACACGCACCGAGAACGAGGAGGTCGGCATGCCGTTGCCGCGGTGGCTCGCCCGGTTCAACAAACGGTTCGTCAACCCGCGGGAAGTCCGTCGGGGCGTCCGACCGGTCCTGACGCACGTGGGCAGATCGTCCGGCAGGACGTACCAGACTCCGCTGGACGCCCACCCGCTGCCCGACGGATACCTGTTCCTTCCGCTGTACGGGCCGCGTACCGACTGGGTCCGCAACGTCCTCGCAGCCGGAACGGCGCGGCTGTCCGTCGACGGCGAGCAGGTGCAGTTGGATTCTCCTCGGCTGGTGCGCAAGCAGGAGGTCTGGTCGCTGGTTCCGGCGGGCACCAAGGCGCCACCGGGCATCTCCGACGAGTCCGAACTGCTGCGGATGAACCTTCGCCGAGACTGACCAGCGGACCGAGGGCCGGCCCCGGTCTGTCGCAGGGGCCGGGCAGAATCACGTTCGTGCTGGTGGCGGTGGTGTCCGACGACCGGGGCGGGGGAAGTCTGCAACCCCTCGACCCGACCGGTGCGCCGCTGGGCGCGCCCGAACCGGTCGTCGATCTGCCCGCCGCGGTGGCCGCCCGGGAACGCACCGACCAGCCGCGCTGGGTGTGGGCATCCGGGGCCGCGCTCTACCCGACGCTGCTCCGCGCCGGGGTCATGGTGCAGCGGTGCCACGACGTGGAGTTGACCGAGGCGCTGCTGCTCGGGTACGCGGGCCGGTGGGGTGAGCCCCGCGGGCTGGCAGCGGCCTGGGCGCGGTTGACCGGTGCGCCGGTGCCGGCCGATCCGCCGCCCCGCGCCGCCACCCCGCCCGGCACCGGTCAGGCCGCGCTCTTCGACGCCGTGCCGGGGCCGCCGGGCCCCGGCATCACCGCCCTGACCCGGGTGTACGCCGACCAACTCGGCCGGGTCGCGGCGACCGGTGACCCGGGGCGGTTCCGGCTGCTCGTGGCGGCCGAGTCGGCCGGTGCGTTGATCGCGGCCGAGATGGGCGCGGCCGGGCTGCCCTGGCGGGCCGACGTGCACGACGCGGTCCTCGCCGAGTTGCTGGGTGAACCCTCTCCGGTGGGTGGGCCGCCGCGCCGGCTGGCGGAGTTGGCCGCGCGGATCGCCGCCGCGTTCGGGGTCCGGCAGGTGCACGCGGACAGCCCGGCCGAGCTGCTGAAGGCGTTCGCGCGGGTCGGCGTGGAGCTGCCGAACACCCGGGCCTGGGTGCTGCGCGGGGTCGATCATCCAGCGGTGCCGCTGATCCTGGAGTACAAGGAGCTGTACCGGATCTGGACGGCGCACGGTCGGGCGTGGCGGGACGCCTGGGTGCGCGACGGACGGTTCCGCCCGGAGTACGTCCCCGGCGGGGTGGTGTCAGGGCGGTGGGCCACCCGGGGCGGCGGCGCGTTGCAGATTCCAAAGGTGATCCGCCGGGCGGTGGTGGCCGACCCCGGCTGGCGGTTCGTGGTGGCCGACGCCGGGCAGTTGGAGCCACGGGTGCTGGCCGCGGTCTCCGGTGACGTCCGGCTCGCCGCCGCCGGAGCGACCGGTGACCTTTACGCCGCACTGGCTCGGGACGCGTTCGACGGTGACCGTGGCCGGGCCAAGCTGGCGCTGCTCGGGGCCATGTACGGGCAGACCGGTGGGGCCGCGGTGCCCGCGCTGGCAGTGCTGCGACGCAGCTATCCGACCGCGTTCGGCTACGTCGAGGCGGCGGCGCGGACCGGCGAGGTGGGCGGCCTGGTGCGTTCCTGGTTGGGGCGGACCTGCCCGCCCGGCACGGTGGGGTTCGGCGTGGACGAGGAGGGCGTGACGGATCCGGAGGCGGGCAGTGACGCCCAGTCACCCCGGGCTCGGGCGGCCCGAGCCCGGGGTCGGTTCACCCGCAACTTCGTCATCCAGGCCACCGCGGCCGAGTGGGCGTCCACCCTGCTCGCGGTGCTCCGCGGCGAGTTGGCCGGCACCCGGGCCGAGTTGGTCTTCTTCCAGCACGACGAGGTGATCGTGCACTGCCCGGCGGAGCAGGCCGGGCAGGTCGCCGAGGCGGTCGATCGGGCCGGTCGACGAGCCGCCGCGCTGCTGTTCGGGGATACTCCGGTGCGTTTCCCGTTGGATCTGTCTGTCGTGGAGTGTTATGCCGACGCGGCCTGAGAGGACGTGCTGCGGCGATCGCCCCGGCCGACGCTGCGGTGAAACTGTTCACCAGAATTTCGTGGCCCATACATCTCTGCACAACAGGGAATTTGTCTGCCGGAAAAGGCATCGCCCGCTGTTTTGGCGTACGCCCGCCGTATGTCACCCTGGCTCCGCAAAGGTGACCACTTCGATCGACATGGTGTCGGGTCCGGGAGGCGGCATGGCCAGACGCGTCTATCTGCATATCGGTGCGCCGAAAACGGGAAGCACCTATGTGCAGAACGTGCTCTGGAACAATTGTGCCGCTCTGCGGGACGCCGGCATTCTTCTGCCGGGCAGTGCCGTGGCGCACGACCACGCGATGGCCGATCTGCGGGCGGCGCCCTGGCGGGACAGCGACGTCTACTGGACCTGGGACCGGCTGGCCGAGAAGGCACGCAGCTGGCCGGGTGATGTGATCATCAGCAACGAGGGGCTGGGTGCGGCGACCAGCGAACAGGCCGCCCGGGCGGTGGAGAGCCTGGAGGCCGCCGAGGTCCATGTCATCGCGGCCGGCCGCGACCTGTGGCGGACCTTCCCGTCCTTCTGGCAGCAGAGCATCCGGGCGCGCAGTGGCTGGCGGTTCGGGGCGTTCATGCGCGCCGTCGAGAATGGCAGGGCCGAGGCCTTCTGGAACAACCACACGGCACCGCGCATGCTGCGCCGCTGGGGCGACCTGGTCCCCGCTGAGCACCGGTACCTGGTGACGGTTCCGCCGCCCGGCGCACCGAGGGACCTGCTCTGGCAGCGGTTCGCCGGCATCCTGGGGATCCCGGACGGGCTGTGCCAGCTGGCGGAACCGACCTCGAACCCGTCGCTCGGCGCGGCCGAGATCGAACTGCTGCGCCGGGTCAACCTGGCGTTGGGCGACAGGTATCCGCTGCGGACGCCGTACCAGAGGGTGGTCCAGCGGCATCTCGTCGACGCCGTGCTCAAACGGCGCGAGGGCGTGCCCTTCGGCGTCGGCCTGGACCGGGCCGACTGGGTGCGGGACCTGGCGGAGCAGCAGATCAAGGAGCTTCAGGACTATCCGTGCCGGATCGTCGGTGACCTCGACGACCTGCGGCCGACCGTGATGCGGCAGAGCATCAGCCCCGACGAACTGGACGAGGAACAGCTGCTCCAGGTCGCTGTCGAGACGATCGTCGGCATGCTGGGTCACGCCGACAGCCTCAGTCCGCAGCCGGACGGCCGAGCCGACGCCGTCAACGTCCTCTCCCGGCTCAGGACCCGCGCGGCCGGTGGCGTCAAGCGCCGGCTGCGGCTGGCCACCCGACGCGAGCTGTAGCCCGACGCGAGCACGATCCCGGTCGAGCTGAGCGGACACCCGAGGGTCTCCTGTTGACCGACCGGCGGCCGTCTCGCGGTCAGCTCGCGCTGCCACCATGCCCCGGTGCTGACACCGACGAGCGTCATTGCGTACCGACTCCTGGGCGGGGTGGGTGGCGCCCTGCTGGCGGTCGCCGGTTGCGGTGCCGGCGCACTGCCGGTGCGGGACGCCCTGTGGTGGGCGGCCTTTCGGCATGCCGACCGGCCCGCGTTGGTGGCCGGCTACGCCGGTCTGACCCTGCTCACGCTCGCCTGGTGGTGTGCTGGCCGCGACCTGCGCCGGCCCGGCCGCACGCCGGACAATCCCGCCCGGGCCCGAGGCGCCGCCGTCACGTTGGCCTGTTGGGCCGGGCCGTTGCTGCTGGCACCGCCGATGTTCTCCCGCGATGTCTACAGCTACCTGGCTCAGGGCGCGATGGTCCTGGCCGACCTGGATGTCTACCGGGTGGGCGTGGCGCACCTCGGTGGACACCTCGCCACCGAGGTGCCGCAGATGTGGCAGCAGACGCCCGCGCCGTACGGGCCGGTCTTCCTGTCCCTCGTCGCCGGAGTTTCCTGGTTCACCGGAGGGCACCTGGCGCTCGGCGTACTGATGCTGCGGCTCGTCGCACTGGCCGGGGTGGCGCTTCTCGTGATCAACCTGCCGCGTCTGGCGCACCACTGTGGGGTCGACCCGGCAGCCGCTCTCTGGCTGGGGGTGCTCAACCCGCTCGTTCCGCTGCACCTGGTCGCGGGTGCCCACAACGAGGCGGTGATGCTGGGCCTGCTCGTGCTCGGCCTTCGGCTGGCGCTCGCCGACCGGTTCGGCGCGGCCACCGTGCTGGTCACGTTCGCCGCCCTGGTCAAGGTGCCGGCGCTGCTGGGCCTGCTGGTGGTGGGCGCGCTTGCCGCCCGGCGCCTCGGCGCCTTCCGGGCGGTGGTGCGGGTCGCCGGCCTCACGGGGGCCAGCGGTGTGGCGGTGACTTGGGCGAGCGGAATCGGATACGGCTGGATCGACGCCCTCGCCACGCCCGTGTACCGGCACAGCTGGTCGGTCTCGACCGCCCTCGGCCGGGGCGCGCAGCGGCTCGCGGAGACGTTCGACCTGCATCTGGGTGCCACGCCGATGCGCGCCGGGGTTCTGCTGGGCCTGTTCGGGCTGCTCGCTGTCGCGGTGGTCGCCTGGCATCAGCGACGTCGGCTGGGTCCGCCGTACGCGGTCGGCCTGGTCCTGCTGGCCGTGGCGCTGCTCGGTCCGGCGACCCGGCCCTGGTACGCGCTGTGGGGGTTGGTGCTGCTCGCCGCGGCGGCGCCGCACGGGCGGCCGCGGCAGGCAGCGGCGCTCGCCGCCACGGTGCTGGCATTTGCGGTCCTGCCCAGCGGTTTCGGCCCGGACCTGGACCAGGCGGTGCTCGCGGCGGCAGGGGTCCTCCTCGGCCTGGCCACCGTCGGTGTGCTGTGGCTGCTCAGCCGGTCCGCCCCGCCCGCCCTGGTGGGTCGCCGATGACCACCACCGGGCGGCCCCGGGCCAGCACCACCGCCCTCAGTGTGACCAGGCCGGCCACGCAGCACAGGCGTCGGACGCTGTTGATCATCGGGCTGGCCACCGCGATCGGCGTGGCGATCGCGGTGCTGCCCGGGCACCGCGGCTGGTTCGACATCGGTGTCTACCACGGCGCGGTACGCCACTGGGCGGACGGCGGCCAACTCTACGAGTGGGTGACCTGGAACCAGTACGGCTTCACCTATCCGCCCTTCGCCGCGTTGGTCATGCTGCCGGTGGCGGCCCTGCCCTGGCATCCGGCGATCGCGGCGAACCTGGCGCTCACCGTCGTGGCAGCCAGCTTCCTGCTGCACCTGCTGGTCGGGCCCGTCGCGCGGCGCGCCGGCTGGCCGAGGTGGCATACCTTCGCGCTGGCGGCCTGCCTGTTCGCCGCGCTCAACCCGGTCCGCGACACGGTCAGTTTCGGGCAGGTGAATCTGCTGCTGATGGCCTTGGTCTACGTCGACCTGTGGCTGTTGGAGCGTCGGCACCGGCTGGCCGGCGTCGGCATCGGACTGGCCGCCGCGATCAAGCTGACGCCGGCGGTTTTCGTCGCGTACCTGCTGGTGACCCGACGGTGGCGGGCCGCCGCGACGGCCACGCTGACCACGGCGGTGGCGACCCTGCTGGCGGCAGTCGTGGCACCGAACGCCACCCGCACCTACTTCACCGAGGCGCTGTGGGACACCGGGCGGGTCGGGAAATTGGAGTACGTGTCGAACCAGTCGCTGCTGGGTCTGGTTGCCCGGCTCGACCCGGCGCATCCCGACCGGTTGCTGTGGCTGTGCCTGGTGGCCGCAGCGCTCGCCTTCTGGTGGTACCAGGTCCGACGGGCCGCGGGGGACGAACGCCTCGGGTTCGCCTTCACCGGGGTCCTCGGGGTGCTGGTCAGCCCGGTCAGCTGGGTGCACCATCTCGTGTGGCTGGTGCCTGGGTTGATCGTCCTCGTCGGCGCGACGCTGCCGTGGCCGTCGACCAGATCCGTCGAACGATGGCGGCTGCGGGCCGGGGTCGTCGGGTACGCGGTGCTGAGCAGCGGAGTCGTGTGGATTTTCGCCAACGGGTCCAGCGGACCGCACGGTTTTCTCGGCGGCAACGCCTATCTGCTGGTCGCGGTGGCGATGCTGCTGCTGCCGATTTCGGGCGATGCGGGCCGCCGCACGCCGGATGGGATGTCCGTGCAATCCGGATAGATACCCAATTTACACCAAATGCCCCGCCACTCTCCTCCGACCGCTGTCGTTGCAAACGGTGTGCGTAGGACGGGAGGGTCGGGGTCACGCGGCCCCGACCGCTCCCACGCTGGAGGGAGCGCAGCTCTGAACCGGATCGCAGGAATGATCATCGCTGCGGGGGGTGGCCGCCGGATCGGCGGGCCGGAGGCCCTGCTGCACCAGGGCGGCAAACCCCTGGTCGACCAGATGATCGACACGCTGACGGAGGCGGGCTGCGGGCAGATCGTGGTCGTTCTGGGCGCCGCGGCCGACCAGGTCCGCCAGACCGCCGACCTGAGTCGCGCCACGGTGGTGGTCAACCGCGCCTGGGGTACCGGCGTGGGCTCGTCCATCCGGGCCGGTCTCGCCGGCATCGACGACGACCGGGTCGAGGCGGCGGTGGTGGTGCCGGTGGACATGCCCGGGCTCACCGCCGCGGCGGTCCGCCGGGTGGCCGCGCTGCCCTTCCCTGACGTGCTGGTCTGTGCCACCTACAACGGCCTGCGCGGTTACCCGATGCTGTTCGGCCGTCGGCACTGGCCCGGCATCGCCACCCTGGCCAGTGCCGACGTCGGCGCCCGGCCGTACCTGCTGGCGCACAAGGACCAGATCGTCGACATCGCCTGCGACGCGGTGGCCGACGGCAGCCGGGTCGACACCCCCGAGCTGATGGCCCTGTACGGCCTCACCGTCCCCGAACAACGCGTCGGCGCCTGACCCCCACCCGCCCCCCGCCCTGCCCTGCCCAGCCCTCCTGCTCCCGTTGATCATGAGTTTGACGGCACTAGATGATCTTCAAACTGCCGCTAACCTCATGATCAACGAGTAAGGGCGGGGTGGGAGTGGGGTCAGGGGAGGCGGTTGGTGGTGGTGAGGCGGCGGTACCAGTGGGCGGAGTCCTTCCAGGTGCGCTGCTGGGTTTCGTAGTCGACGCGGATGATGCCGAAGCGGCGGTCGTAGCCGTACGCCCATTCGAAGTTGTCGAGCAGGGACCAGACGAAGTAGCCGCGCACGTCGGCGCCGGCGGCCATCGCCTCGTGGGTGGCGGCGATGTGCCGGTGGAGATAGTCGATCCGGCGGTCGTCGTGGATCGCGCCGTCCGGCGACACGACGTCGTCGAAGGCGGCGCCGTTCTCGGTGATCATCAACGGCTGGTCGGGATACTCGCGGTGCAGGCGCAGCAGCAGCTCGGTCAGACCGGCCGGCTCGATGTTCCAGCCCATGGCCGTGTACGGACCCGGTTGCGGCAGGAATTCGACCTGTTCCGAGCCGACCCACGCCGAGTGCGCCGAGCGGCCGTGCCCGTCGGAGTCAGACTTGGGTGAGACGCCGTCCCAGGCACGGACCAGCGTGGTCGAGTAGTAGTTGACGCCGAGCACGTCCAGCGGCACCGCGGCGGTGGCCTCGTCGCCGTCGCGGACGAACGACCAGTCGGTGACCGCGCTGGTGTCGGCGAGCAGGTCCGCCGGGTACACGCCGTCCAGCATCGGGCCGAGAAAAGCCCGGTTGGCCAGGGCGTCGATCCGGCGTGCCGCGTCGGCGTCGGCGGCCGAGTCCGACGCCGGTCGGATGACGTGCAGGTTCAGCGTGGCCGAGAGCCGCGCCGCCGGTGCCAGGTCGCGGATCACCCGGCCGGCCAGGCCGTGCGCCAGGTTCAGATGGTGTACGGCGGCCAGCGCCGCGGCCGGCTCGGTCCGCCCCGGTGCGTGCACCCCGGAGGCGTACCCGAGATAGGCCGAGCACCACGGCTCGTTGAACGTGGTCCAGGTGTGCACCCGGTCCCCGAGCGCCCCGACGATCTTCTCGGCATAGTCGGCGAAGCGTGCGGCGGTGTCCCGGGCCGGCCAGCCGCCCGCGTCCTCCAACTCCTGCGGCAGGTCCCAGTGGTACAGCGTGGCCACCGGCCGGACGCCGAGTTCGAGCAGCCGGTCCACCAGGCGGGAGTAGAAGTCCACCCCGGCCTGGTTCAGTGCGCCGGAGCCGCCGGGCTGCACCCGGGGCCAGGCGATCGAGAACCGGTACGCCCCCAGCCCGAGCGCGGCCACCTGGTCGAGGTCGTCGGCCCACCGGTGGTAGTGGTCGGCCGCGACGTCGCCGGTGTCCCCGTTCAGGGTGCGCCCCGGGGTGTGACTGTAGGTGTCCCAGATCGACGGCTCCCGACCGTCCTCCTTCGCCGCGCCCTCGATCTGGTACGCCGCCGTCGCCGAACCCCAGACGAATCCCTCAGGAAACACGACGTCGCTCATCTCGCCACCTCCGTCACCTCGCACTCGTACCCGGACGACGCGCCCGCCACCAGCTCGGCGCTGGCCGTTCCGTCCTGGTAGGACACCTCGAACTCGGTTCCCGGCCCACCGTCGGGAGCCGGCACCCGCACCCAGGTCCGCTGCCCGGGGGTCGGCGCGAACATCCGCAGCCGTACGCCGTCGGCCCACGGGTAGTCCGGGCGGTCGGTGACCGAGCCGAACGCGATGACCGACCCGGGCCGGGCCAGCACCGGAACGCTGTCGAAGTCGTGCTTCTCGGTGACCCAGCCCGGACCGGTGACCTGGGCGCCGGTGGTCAGCTGGGTCCAGGTGCCGGCGGGCACGTAGTAGGTCACCTGGCCGTCGGCGCTCATCACCGGTGCGACCAGCAGGTCCGGGCCCAACATGTACTGCCGGTCGAGGTACGCGGCGGTCGGATCGTCCGGGAACTCCAGGATCATCGGCCGCATCACCGGTACGCCCTCGCGGTGGGCCTCCTCGGCCGCTGCCGCGAGGTACGGCATCAGGCTCAGCTTGAGCCGGGTGAAGCGGCGCAACACGTCGACCGCCTCGTCGTCGTACGCCCACGGAACCCGGTAGGAGCCGGAGCCGTGCAGCCGCGAGTGCGACGACAGCAGGCCGAAGGCGATCCAGCGTTTGAACACCGCCGGGTCGGGGGTGCCCTCGAAGCCGCCGATGTCGTGGCTCCAGTAGCCGAAGCCGGAGGCGGCCAGTGACAGACCGCCGCGCAGCGACTCGGCCATCGCCACGAATGTCGACTCGCAGTCGCCGCCCCAGTGCACCGGGAACTGCTGACCGCCGGCGGTCGCCGAGCGGGCGAAGACGACCGCCTCGCCCTCCCCACGCTCGGCCGCCAGCAGCTCGAAGACGGTCTTGTTGTACAGGTACGCGTAGTAGTTGTGCATCCGTTGCGGGTCGGAGCCGTCGTGCCAGACCACATCGGTGGGGATGCGCTCGCCGAAGTCGGTCTTGAAACAGTCGACGCCCATGTCGAGCAGCACCTTGAGCTTTCCGGCGAACCAGTCGACCGCGTCCGGGTTGGTGAAGTCGACGAGCGCCATGCCGGCCTGCCACTTGTCCCACTGCCAGACCGAGCCGTCCGGGTTGCGGACCAGGTAGCCGGCCTGCCGGCCCTCCTCGAACAGGTACGACCGCTGGGCGATGTACGGGTTGATCCAGACGCACACCTTCAGGCCACGTTCGTGCAGCCGGCGCAGCATTCCCTCCGGGTCCGGGAAGGTCGCCGGATCCCAGATGAAGTCGACCCAGTGGAACTGCCGCATCCAGAAGCAGTCGAAGTGGAACACCGACAGCGGCAGGTCCCGCTCGGCCATGCCGTCGATGAACTCGGTGACCGTCTTCTCGTCGTACGAGGTGGTGAACGAGGTGGACAGCCACAGCCCGTACGACCAGGCCGGCACCCGCGCCGGGCGCCCGGTCAGCGCGGTGTAGCGGCGCAGCACGTCCTTCGGGGTGGGCCCGTCGATCAGGTGGTACGTCAGCGACTGACCCGGCACGCTGAACTGGGTCTGCGACACCACCTCGGAGCCGACCTCGAACGACACGTGCTCCGGATGGTCCACGAAGACCCCGTAGCCGGCGCTGCTGAGATAGAACGGCACGTTCTTGTACGCCTGCTCGCTGGCGGTGCCGCCATCGGCGTTCCAGATGTCGACGGCCTGGCCGTTCTTGACGTACGCGCCGAAACGCTCGCCCAGCCCGTAGATGGTCTCACCGACGCCCAGGGCCAGCCGCTCGTGGACGTACTTGTTGCCCTCGGCGTCGGTGACCGCGCCGATGCTGCGCTCGGTGGACGAGGTGACCAACCGGTCGCCACGCAGGAAGTCCACCCGCCACGGCCCGGTCAGCGCGACCCGGACGGTCAGCTCGCCGGTGGTCAATCGCGCGCTGAGCCCGGTGACCTCCACCTGCACCGGATGCTCGGTGCTCTCGGCGAGGGTGAACCGCGGCTGCTTGGGCAGCCCACCGGTGTGGTGACCGATGGTCACCCCGACCACGCCGGGCGCGGGGGAGAAGAACCGTACGGTGATCACCGGCCGGTTGAGGGTGTCCCCGCGTCCGGTGATCCGCCCGATGGGTGCGAAGACGGTGAAGGACCGCTCGTCCGGCTCCACCGACTCCACGGTTCCGGGGCGCAGCACGCTGACCCCGGGACGCAGCTGCCAGTACCCGTCGGTGAACTTCACTTGTCGGCTCCTGCCGTGATGCCGCGCGAAAGGGTGCGCTGGAAGATGAGGAAGAACAGGATCGCCGGAAGGAGACTGATCAGTGCCCCGGCGTTGGTGGTCGGGGCGTCCATCAGCCGGTCGCCCTGCAACGAGGCCAGCGCGACCGGGACGGTCTGCGTCTGGTTGTCGATGAGCATGACCAGCGGGATGAGGAACTCGTTCCAGGTCCAGATGAAGAAGAAGACCAGCAGCACCGAGATGGTGGGCCGGATGTTGGGCAGCACCACCCGCCACAGGGTCCGCCACCGACCGGCCCCGTCGAGGGCGGCCGCCTCCAGCAGGGTGCGCGGGAAGGTGCCGAGCACCGAGGCGAGCAGGTAGGTGCCGAAGGCGGCCTGGATGACGGTGAAGATGATGATGACCGCCAGCCGGGTGTTGTAGAGCCCCGCCTCCTTGGCGAAGTGGTAGAGCGGGTAGATCAGCGCCTCCTGCGGCAGCATGTTGGCCAGCAGGAACAGACCGATGATCCAGAGCCGGCCGCGGACCCGGCCGATGCCCAGGGCGTACGCGCTGAGCAGCGACACGACGACCGCGAGGACCGCCACCGAGCCGGAGATGAGCACCGAGTTCCACAGCTTCACCGGGAAGTCGACCTGCTCCCAGTAGGTGCGCAGGCCGGTGGTGTAGAACTCGCCCGGCCAGCTCAACGGGCCGTTGGTCGAGTAGTCCCCGGGCGACTTGAAGGCGTTGAGCAGCATGAACGCGAACGGCACCAGCATGGCGAGTGCCGCCGCGCCGACCAGCGCGAGCACGATCCACCGGGCGACGCCCCGGTGCCGCCGGTCAGCGGGACGCCGTACCCGTCGGGGCGGGGTGAGGGTGATCGCCATCAGAGCACTCCGTCCCGGCGTTCGGCACGGTGCTGCGCCCGGATGAACAGCACCGCGACCACGACGATGATCAGGGTCAGCACCATCGAGATCGCCGAGCCGTAGCCGACCTGCAACCGCTTGAAGAAGGTGAAGTACGCGAAGTAGGAGGGCACGTTCGTGGCGTTCTCGGGCCCGCCCCGGGTCAGCGCGAAGATCGGGCCGAAGACCTTCATCGCCGCGATGGTGCAGGTGAGCCCGACCACGAACGTCTCCGGCCGGATCTGCGGCAGGGTGATCGCCCGGAACCGCCGGAACCAGCCTGCCCCGTCGATCTCTGCCGCTTCGTACAGTTCCGGGTTGACCCGTTCCAGGGCGGCCATGAAGACCACCACCGGGTAGCCGAGTTGCACCCAGATCATCACGGCCATCACGGCGGGCAGCGCGGTGTTCGGATCGCCCAGCCAGTCGTGGGCCAGCGAGCCGAGCCCGACCGCGTCGAGCAGCCCGTTGAGTGCGCCGTCGGGCCGCAGGATCCAACCCCAGACGATGCCGGCCACCACGACCGGGAGCACCTGCGGCAGGTAGAAGGCGGCCCGCAGCGCGGCGGCGGTGCGCGGCCGGAACCGGCGTCCGATGGTGTCGAAGAGCACCGCGGCGAGCACCAGTCCGATCAGGGTGGGCAGCACCACCATCGCGATGATCATCGCGACGGTGTTCTGGAACGAGGTCCAGAAGACGTCGTCGGTCAGCAGATCGCGGTAGTTGTCCAGCCCGATGAAGGTGGGGTCGCCGACGCCGGACCACTTGGTCAGGGAGAGGTAGCCGGTGTAGACCAGCGGGCCGCCGATGACCAGCAGGAAGAGCACCGCGCCGGGGATCAGGTAGAGCCAGTACCCGGCGTCGGAGCCGGACCGGCGTCGCCGACCTGCCGATTTCCGGGCCGGGGCGTCGACCGTGTCGAGGGATGCCATGGAAGTCCTTCCAGGGGCGGGGCAGGCGCGCGGGCGCGCCTGCCCCGGGCCGCCGTCAGTCGCGCTTGATCTCCGCGACGCCGTCCTGGTACGGCCCGGAGATCGCCTCGAGGACCTGCGCGGGCGACCTGGACTGGTTGATCAGGCCCTGGAAGCCGGAGACCAGCACGTCGTAGTAGCCCGGGACCGGCCAGTCCGGGTAGAAGGCCAGGCCGTCCTGGGAGCTGACCGTGTTGAAGTCCTCGATCAGCTTGCGGTCCTTCGGGTCGTTGATCGTCGCCGGGTCACCGGCCACCGGTACGCCACCGTTGTTGCCGATCAACGCCTGGATCTCCGGCCGCATGGTGATGTCGATGAAGTCGTACGCCAGGCTCTTGGCCCTGCTCGTCTCCGGAACCACCCACAGGTTGCCCGAGGAGCCGGCGTGCAGGGTGTTGCCGGGGAAGAGGAAGGTGTCCCAGTCGAAGGAGATCTCACTCTTGAAGCGGCCGAACCACCAGCTGCCGGAGACGATCATCGGGGTCTTGCCGGAGATGAAGCCGGTGCCCATGTCCTCGGCCTTGAGGCTGGCGGAGTCCTTGGCGATGTACCCCTTGTCCACCCATTCGGCGAAGGTCTCGGCACCGTACTTGAGCGGGTCGGCGGTGAAGTCCACCGGGTTGGCGTAGAGCTGGTAGTTGTCGACGAAGGCCCGGTCCGCCCGGGAGAGGGCGAGCTGGTAGAAGAGCTGCCCGGCCGGGTACTCGGCGCCGGACATGCCCAGCGGCGTGACGCCCTTGGCGACGAAGGTGTCCATCACGGCGGTCATCTCGGCCAGCGTCGTCGGCACCGTGACCCCGTGCTCGGTGAAGAGGTCCTTGTTGTAGTAGACCATCACGTACTCGCCGTAGTTGGGCACGCCGTACCAGTTGCCGGAGCCCATGACGCCGTTGTCGTACCTGGCCGTGGTCTGGAGGCTGGGGCTGAGCGCGGTGTCCCAGCCGCGCTCGGTCGCCTCCTCGGTGAGGTCGGTGAGCAGACCCTGCGAGGAGAGCAGCCCGGCGGTCGCGTTGCCCTTGTTGTACTCCATCACGTCCGGGCCCTCGGACGAGTTGATGATCATGCCGGCGTTCTGCTGGATCTGCTCGAACGCCTTGCGCTCGAAGCGCACCTCGACGCCCTCGTGCTCTTCCTTGAAGATCTCGATCGCCCGGTCCCAGGCGATGCCCATGGCGCTGTTGGCGCTCTCGTAGTGCCAGAGCTTGAGGACGTTGGCCTCGCCGTCGCCACCGTCGTCGCCGCACGCCGCCAGGCTGGTCGCCGCGAGCGCCGCCACTGTGGCGGCCACGGCTACGCTACGGAATCGTCGCATTGCTAGTCTCCCTGGTGAGTATCGAGCCGGTACTCCTTCAAGCCCGTCGTCGCGTGGCAGCGCGACGGCGGGCTGCTTCGGTACTCGGGGACGACCGGTCGTCGGCCGCCTCCGGGTCGGTGGTGCTGGCAGCCGGCGTACGTGGCGGGCCGCTGGAACCGCGGACCTCCAGCACGCACGGCAGCAGTTCCTGGTGGATCTCCCCGTCGCCGCTCTCGACGTGGCGCAGCAGCGTCTGCACCGCGATGCGGCCCAGCGCCGAGCCGGGCGACGTCATCGCGGTCAACGCGGGCGTGGCCAACTCGGCGACCTGCGGTGAGGTGACCATCGAGACGACGGAAACGTCGTCGGGGACGGCCAGCCCCCGGGTGGACAGCTCGCCGAGCAGCCCGAAGACGGCGCTCTCGTTCATCGCCAGCACGGCGGTGAGATCGGGCTCCTGGCGCAGCGCGCTGGCCAGTGCCGCTCGACCACTGGCGGCGCTGTCCTCGGCGGGGATCATCAGCGGTGTCAGACCGTGCTCGGTCATCGCGGCGGCGAACGAGTCACGGGTGCGCAGGGCCGGGCCGTAACCCTCGGCGATGGTGTCGGCCGAGTGGTTGACGTAGACGATGCGTCGGTGGCCGAGGCCGACCAGGTGGTCGACCGCCGCGCGCACGGTGCGGTCGAAGTCGATGTCGACGTACGACAGGCCGCTCGGGTCCTCGGTGCGCCCGATCAGTACCGTCGGCACGCCCGCCTCGCGCAGCACGTCCACCCGGGGGTCGTGCAGCTGGACCTCCATCAGCAGCGCACCGTCGAGGATGCGCTGGCTGGCCAGCCGGCGCAGCTCGTCGAGGTCGCCGACGCCGATCGGGGAGAGCACCAGGTGGTAGCCGGCGGCCACAGCGGCGGAGGTCGCGCCGGTGACGAAGGCGGTCTCGGTGGCGCCGATGCCGCGCTCGTCCATCGGCAGCAGCAGCCCGAGGATCCGGCTGCGCCGGCTGGCCAGCCCACGGGCCAGGGCGTTGGGCTGGTAGTCCAGCTCGGCCATGGCGGCGAGGACCTTGTCCCGGGTGGCCTGGGAGATCGGCCGGGCGCCGGTGAGCACGTACGACACGGTGCTGACCGACACCTGGGCGCGACGTGCGACGTCCTGCATGGTGGCCATCCGGCACCTCCTCGCGGTATGCCCCGGCGTTGTCGAAGCGCTTCGACTAAGCGGTTCGACAGAAGGTAGGTCAGGTGTTACGACCACGTCAATAGGCAGTGACGAACTGAGGTCGGATCCCGCTCGATCAGCGTGCCGGCAGACCGGATCAGCCTGCCGGCAGATCGAATCAGCGTGCGGGCAGGTCGAAGAGGTCCCTGGCTGCCTGCCAGCAGACCATCCGCAGCCAGTCGTCGCCCAGGTCGAGCCGAGCCAGACCGGTCAACTGGTCGGCGTAGGGGTAGGGGATGTTGGGGAAGTCGCTGCCCAGCAGCACCTTCCCGGCCAGCCCCAGCTCGCGTAGGCGCGGCAACTCCTCGGCCGGGAAGGGCACGAGCTGATCGAGGAAGGGGGTGAAAGCCATCGTGGTGTCCAGCCGGACCCGCTCGTGCCGCTCGGCGAGATCCAGGAAGGCGGGATAGTCCGGCGCACCCAGGTGGGCGACGATCGCGGGCAGCCGCGGGTGCCGGGCGAGCAGCGCGGCGAACGGCTCCGGCCCGGTGTGTGCGGTGCCCACCGGCGCGTGCCCGGCATGCACGACCACCGGCACGTCGGCCTCGCTGAGCAGGTCCCACACCGGCGTCAACGCCGGGTCCGTGGGTGCGAAACCACCCACCTGGAAATGCACCTTGAACACCCGGGCGCCGGCGTCGATCGCCTCGGCGACGTAGCGCGGCGCCGTCGGCTCGGGGAAGAAGGTGGCCGACGGCAGGCATCCGGGGGTGTCGCGGGCGAAGTCCAGCGTCCACTGGTTGAGTTGCTCGGCCATGCCGGGCCGGTGGGCGTACGCGAGTGCGCTGAACGTCCGTACCCCCAGCCGACGGAGGTGATCGACGCGTTCCGCGTCGCTCCACCGGTACCGGATCGGCCACTCCAACCCCACCAACGGGCCGGCCGAGTCGAAGTACTCCCACACCCGGCGGCGCAGCCTCGGCGGCAGGAAGTGCACGTGGACGTCGGCCAGACCGGGCAGGCCGAGCCCCTGCCAGAACCGTGGCACCGCCTCGTCGGCGGCCACGATCGCCGGGTCGACGGCCTCGACACTCACAGGTCGAGGTTGAACTTCTGTAGCACCGAGGGAGCGACCAGCCCGACCGCGGCCAGCACCGACACGATGGTCAGTGCGGTGCGGACCACGACGATCTCGGTCTTGCCGCCGGCCCGCAGCGCGATCTTGTCGGGCAGGCTGATCGGTGTCCACATCCGGCGTTTGATCGGAATCGGCCAGAGAATCGGTACGCCGGCCCTGGTGATCATGTCTCCGATGATATGCACGAAACTTCCCACGCCGACGGCCAGCCCGATCATCGGATAGCCCCGGTCCCCGGGCAGGTTCGCCGCGGTGAACGTGGCCGCGCCGGCCGAGACCAGGGTGACGATGACCCAGCCCGCGCGCTCGGCCCACTCGTCGAACAGGCCGCGCAGAGCGAGGCCGATCATGAAGAACAGGATGCCGATGACCGCCCACTTGCCGTACCGCGCGCAGAGCGTGGTGGTGCCCCAACCCACCAGCACGGTGAACGGGATGGTGTGGGTAAGGGTCCGGTGGCCGTTGCTGCGCTTGGGATCGCGGCTGAGCTTGGTGGCGTAGTAGACGCCCAGCGAGACCTTCTCCACCACCTCGGCGATGAACAGCGAGAAGACGCCGAACGTGCGGGCCACGGTCGCGCCACCCTGGTTGCGGGTGACCTTGCCGGACAGATCGAGATCGGGCAGCAACGCCCCACCGGCGCAGACGGCGGTGCCGACGGCCAACGCCAACGGCGACTGCTCGTAGTCGTAGAAGTGCTGTAGCGCCCAGGACCCGCTCAGCCATACCGCCGCGCCAGACAGCGCGTGCGACGGTCCCATCATCTCGGCTCGCCCTCCCCAGGGATCTTGAGCGCCAAAACTACGCCACTGTAGTTCGCGGCGACGCCGCAGGGGGAACCACCATCGTCGTCCACTTCGGACAGCCGTCGGAGTCGGTCGGTGGACCGGGCCGACCACCAGGAAGTATGGCAGCGTGTGGCGGCCGGTCGGCCCGATCTGTCGGCGATGGGACGGGCGGCGTCACAACCAGCGCTTGCGCGGCGCGCGGACGGTCACGTCGCCGAAGATAGCCCGGCAGTGCACCTCGATCGCCGGTGCGCCCGCCGCGACGGGACCGCTCAGCTTGGACTGCTTGCTACCGAAGATCGCGCTGCCGGTGAGCCGGACATCGGTGCCCTCCGCCACGACGATCGTGACGTTGCCGAAGATCGCCTCGGCGTCGATCCGGGTCACCCGCCCGGGCAGCCGGGCCTCGTGCAGCTCGATCCGACAGTCGCCGAAGACCGCCCGGGCATCGATGCGCTCCGGCACCGGCCACGCGCCCTTGCGTACCTCGTTACCGAAGACGGCCAGCAGTTTCTCCGTCGCCGGTACGAGCGCGCCGGTGGCGGGTCGGGTCGCCGCGTCGGGCAGGTCCCTGGTTACCCGGACCAGTTCCCCACGCGTCTGTGCGGCGTGGGCGGCACCGGCCCGTTCGGAGTACTCGTCGAGGGTCAGCCGGCCCTCGGCCGTCGCCTTGCCGAGCAGCTCCACGACCTCCTCCCGTTCCCGGTCGGAGACTCGCAGGTCGTCGGTGTCGTCATGCCGGTCCGGTTCCACGGTCCGAGCCTAACCGTGTCCCGCGACCCGCTCTCAGGGACGAAAGCTGTGCCGGACGGTGGCCAGCTCGCTCGCCGCGGCCGTCCAGTCGTGTTCGTACGTGATCCAGCCCAACGTCCAGACACGGCCCCGCCTCGGGAGGTCCGGCACGATCTGCATCGCGCGCAGCCGGTCACCGTGCGGCGTCAGCCATCCGAATTCCCACTCGACGGCGTCGCCGACCCGGCCGAGGCGGAACTCCTGGTAGCCGGGCAGGGTGCCGTCGGCCAGTTCCCGGTCCCGCACCGCCTTGAGCCGGGCGGTCGGCTCGGCGGCGGCGTCGGCGCTCGCCGCGACGGTGAACGCCCGACCGCTGGCCGGGTCCTGGAAGCAGGCCACGTCGTTGTCGCGGGAGTGCCGCCAGTCGGCCGGCAACGCCACCCGGAAGCCGCTGGCGTCGGCGTGCCACACCCAGCCGGCGGGCGGCCGGAACCCGTCGGCGGGACGGGGTGGGGCGGTGCGCAGCGAGGCACCGTCCACCCACGGGCGTACGCAGGGCAGCGGCGGGGGAACGAAGCCGCCGGGCGGCGGGCCGGGCGGGCGTCGCCCGTCGCGTGGGAACGGGCCACCGGGCCCCGGGGCGCCCACGTCGTACGGCTGTGGGCTCTGCGTCCCCGAACCGGCTTCGTCCGCGCCGGTGCCGACCACTGTGAGTGCGGTGCCGATCCCGGCCGCCATGGCGACCAGCACCGCTACCGCCGCCAGCGCCCAGGGCCTGGCCACCGCCCCCCGCTGCCCAGCCTTCGGCGTCGCCTTCGAGCCGCCGGCGGGCGGGGTGGGCGGCGACGACCCGCCGGCCCGGCCCAAGCCGTCCCCGCCGGTCCTGGCCCGGTCGTGCCCGCTGGTCTGATCTGCATCGTGCCTGCTGGTCTGGTCCGGGTCGGGCTCGATCGACGGCCGGGTCGCCTCGTCGACAGTCGGGTACCGGGTGGGTTCGGCGCGGGGCGAGGCGGAGGTCATCGGCGGGACGGCTGCGGTACCGAGGGACGAGGCGGTGCTGGCGGGCGACGAGCCGACCGTGGGCAGGGCAGCGGTGTCCTCACCCGACCGGTCGGGTTCGTCGGTCGGGTCGGGGCCGGTGGCGGCCAGCAGCCGGCGGCGCGTCTCGGCGTGGTCGGTGCGGTGCGCGGGGTCGCGGCGCAGCAGTCCGGCCAGCACCGCCGACAGCGGCCCGGCGTGCGGTGCCGGGTCCGGTGGTGCGGAGGCCAGCGCGCTCAACGTCGCCATGGCGGTGCTGCGGGCGTACGGGGCGCGGCCCTCGACGGCGGCGTGCAGCGTGGCGCCGAGCGACCAGAGGTCGGCGTGTTCACTGGACACCCCCTCGGCAGCCCGCTCCGGCGCGACGTACTGCGGCGAGCCCAGGATGGTGCCGGGACCGGTCATCGTCTGATCGCCATCGTCGAACACGGCCAACCCGAAGTCGGTCAGCAGCACCCGGCCGTCGTCGGCGACGAGGACATTCGCCGGCTTGACGTCGCGGTGCAGCACCCCGGCGTCGTGCGCCGCCCGCAGCGCGTCCAGCAGCGCCAGACCGATCCGAGCGGTCCGCTGCGGCGACAGCGGCCCGTCCGCGTCGAGGAGGTCCTGGAGGGTGCGCGACGGCACGTACTCCATCACGATCCACGGCTCGTCGGCCTCGGCGACCACGTCGTAGACGCGGACCACGTTGGGATGGTTCAGCCGCGCCGCGGTCCGCGCCTCACGCAGCGTGCGGGCCCGCGACTGGTCCAGCTCGTCACCGCCGAGCCAGGCCGGCAGCACCACCTGCTTGATCGCCACTTGGCGGTGCAGCAGCTCGTCCTCGGCCCGCCACACCGTCCCCATCCCGCCGCGCCCGACCAGATCGAGCAACCGGTACCGGCCAGCGATCACCGCTCGCACATCTCTCCCATCCGCCACGGTCCGGCGTACGTCCCCAGGGTCTGGTCGACGTCCTCGGCTCAATCGAGCACGTCGACTCAGACCCTAGCCAGCGGATCGGGATTCACCTATCCGGCAGGTCCACTCAGGAGGCGGCCCCTCCCACCGCGAGGAGGTTGCCGTCCGGGATGGCGATCGGCTGCCGGCGCGCGGGCAGCTCGGCGGCGACGCGCCGGGGTTGCGGCGTGGTGTGGTCGCGGCGGGCCACGACGTACGTGTCGGCGGTGCGGGCGGCGATGGTGGCCCAGCCGTACCGTCGGCCGACCATGCTGCGTGCCTGGCGAGCGACGCGGCGGGCGAAGACCTCGTCGCCGAGCAGCTGCCCGACGGCGCCGGCCAGCGCCGACGGGTCGCTGTGCGGGAAGGTGACGCCGGTGACGCCCGGTTCGACGATCTCGGCGAGCCCGCCGGTGCGGGCCACGGCCAGTGGTGCCCCGGCTGCGGCGGCCTCCAGCGCCACCATGCCGAAGGGTTCGTAGAGGCTGGGCACCACCGTCGCGTCGGTGGCGCCGAGCACCGCCGGTAGTTGGGTGTTGTCGAGGAAACCGGTGAAGCGGACGGTGCTGGCGAGCCCGAGCTGGCGGGCCCGGTCCTCCAACTCGCCCCGGAAGGGGCCGTCCCCGGCGATCAGCACCCGCAGCCCGGGATGCCGCGCGCACAGCTTCGGCACCGCGTCGACCAGGTGCTGCACGCCCTTCTCGTAGACCAGTCGGCCGGCGTACCCGACCAGCGGCCCGTCCCCGGCGAAGCGGGCGCGGGCCGAGGCCACCGCGCGGGGCCGGGCCCGCCAGGCCCGGTCGTCGACCCCGTTGGGCACCACGTCGACGCGGTGTCCGGGGGTGCCGAACAGCCTGGTGACCTGATCGCGCATGTAGCCGGAGCAGGCGATGACCCGGTTCGAGGCGTTGCTCAGCCAGTGCTCGACGCCGTGGATGGTGCGGTTCATGTCTTCGGGTAGCCAGCCCTGGTGCCGACCGGCTTCGGTGGCGTGGATGGTGGTGACGAGGGGGAGGCGGAGGTGGTCGCGCAGGGTGATGGCGGTGTGCGCGACGAGCCAGTCGTGGGCGTGGATGACGTCGTACTGACCGGTGCTGGTGGCGTGCAGGGCGGCGCGGGTGAGGGTGTGGTTGAAGGCCATGGTCCAGGCCAGCAGGGAGTTGGTGGCGAGGGGGAAGGCGACGGGGTCTTCGGCGGCCCGGATGACCCGTACGCCGTCGACGTACTCCTCCAGGGGCGCGCCGTCGGTGTGGCGGGTGACGACGGTGACCTGGTGACCGGCGGCGGCCAGCGCCACCGAAAGCGCGTGCACGTGTCGGCCGAGCCCGCCGACGAGAACGGGTGGGTACTCCCACGACAGCATCAGCACCCGCTGCGAGCGTGCGGGGTTGATGTCGATCACGTCGGCGTTCGGTGACATACGCGCCCCCTTTGACTTGTCTCCGCGCACCCCGTGGGAAGCCCCCTGACGGGTGGCGTTCGCGTTGCGGCCGGATCGGGACCAATCCTGGTCGCACCTGGCTAACCAGCGGAGACATAACCGTTGCGGGGGTGTAAAGCGCTACCGGCGGACGCGCAGCAGTTCCGCCACCGACCATGCCTGGAAGGGACAACCGGTCGCGGTGTGCGGGGCTGTACCGTCGGCCGTCTCGCTGACCGAGCCGAGGCCGTACTCGCTCAGGTGCGCTTCCAATCCGGTGAACAGGTCGTCGACCGGCAGACCGGCCCGCCGGACGGCGTCGGCGTACGGGCCGATCAGCCACGGCCAGACCGTGCCCTGGTGGTACGCGGTGTCCCGCTCGGCCGGCCCGCCCCGGTGCCGGCCCAGGAAGCCGGGACAGTCGGGGGAGAGGCTGCGCGGGCCGAGCGGAGTGAGCAGCCCCGCCCCGAGGTGGCCCAGCGCCTCAGCATCCGGCGCCACCGGCGCGAACGGCAACGACCAGGCCAGCAGCTGGTTGGGCCGCAGCAGGTCGTCGTCGTGGTGGGCCGCGCCACCGAGCGGGTACGCCGGTGCGGGCGCGTCGACCACGTCGTGCAGCCAGCCGGCGGGGGTGGGAAACCGCTTCCGGAACGCCTCGACCGCCCGCTCGTGCAGCCGGTGCAGCCCGTCGGCGTCCTGCCCGGCCAGCTCGGCCAGCTCGGCGACCCCGGCCACCCCGTTGACCCACAGGGCGTTGACCTCCACCGGCTTGCCGTGACGCGGGGTGACCGGCACCCCGTACACCCGGGCGTCCATCCAGGTCAGCGCGGCACCAGGGGCACCGCAGGCGAGCAGCCCGTCGGTCGGATCGACGGCGATGCCGTACCGGGTGCCGGCCACGTGGGCGTCGACGACCGCGCGCAACGCCGGCAGCAGGTCGTCGCCGAGGTCGGTGTCACCGGTGACGGTGACGTGCCGGCTGACCGCGTGCAGGAACCACAACGTGCCGTCGACGGTGTTGTACTCGACCCGCCCGGTGTCGGCGGTGTTGGCCAGCATCCCCTCGGACAGCGTCGCCGCGTACGAACGCAGCAGCTCACGGCCCAGGTCGGCCCGACCGGTCCGGAGGAAGAGCCCCTCGTACGAGATCATCGTGTCCCGCGACCAGGCGCCGAACCACGGATAGCCGGCCACCACGTCCGGACCGGTGGCGGTCCGCACCACGAACGCGTCGGCGGCGAGTGCCAGGGTCGCCTCGACCGCGTCGGCCGGCCGGGCCGCGGCGACCACCTGCCGGTTGCGTTGCCGCGCCGCCGCCACCACCTGCGGTCCCGGCGGTGGCTCGTGCTCCAGGTCCGTCGCCCAGGCCAACACCGAGAGCGTGTCCCCGGGGCGGTGCAGGGTGTCGCGGAACTGGCCCGCGTACCACAGGTCCTCCTCCGGGTGCAGGCCGCGCGCCGCCTCCTCGCGGTGGTACACGCCCCGCCACCAGTGGCCCTGCGGTGACCAGCCGGGCCCGGACAGCCGGTACGCCTCCTCGATCACCGCGCCGCCGTCGACCGGGTCCATCCGCAGCGGTGGTCCGTCGCCGCGCCGCTCGCCGTGCGCGTCCCGCCAGGTGCAGGCGGCGGCCAGCTCCAGCTCGACCGGACCGCCGCTGACCAGCCGGTGCACCACCGCTACGCAGGAGCGACCGGGCAGCATGGCCAGCTCCCGGTCGATCACCACGTCGCCGATGCGCCACCGCCAGCGCGGCAGCCCGTCGGCCAGGTCGAAGCGTTCCAGCAGCTCGAAGCCGCGCGGGTCCACATCGCCGGAGACCCACTCGTGCGCGCCGAGGCGCACCCGGGCACCGGAGGGCAGCAGCACCGCCGGATCGAGGCTGACCAGTCCCACCTTTCGGGAGGCCGGCGTTTCACCCGGAACCACCAGCAGCCCGTGGTAGCGGCGGGTGCGCAACCCGCCGACGGTGCCCATGGCGTACCCGCCGAGGCCGTCGGGTACCAGCCATTCCCGGCTGGCGGCGCTGGTCAGCTCGCCGCAGACCTGCGAACCGTAGCGAATTTCGATCAACTTTCCTCCACGGCGGCGAGGTGTAACACGACACGACGACAATGGCCGCTGTGGTGCAGTACCCCGGCGGCGTCGAAGATGTTCAGGTGATCACTGACGGTTCGCCCTCCGCCCCCGACGTCGAGCGGATCCGGCTCGCCCAGGCCGATGCCGGGGAGCAGGACTGGCGCGCATGGGGTCCCTATCTGTCCGAGCGGGCGTGGGGGACGGTACGGGAGGACTACAGCGAGCACGGCACGGCATGGGACTACTTTCCCCATGACCATGCGCGGTCCCGAGCCTACCGGTGGTCCGAGGACGGCATGGCGGGCGTGTGTGACGACCGGCAGACGTTCTGTTTCGCTCTCGCGTTGTGGAACGGACGCGATCCGATCATCAAGGAGCGGATGTTCGGCCTCGGTGGGGACGGCGGCAACCACGGCGAGGACGCCAAGGAGTACTGGTGGTACGAGGATTCCACCCCCACCCACTCCTGGATGCGGTGGCGGTACCACTACCCGCAGGCCGCCTTCCCCTACGACGAGCTGGTCGCGGTCAACGGCCTGCGGGGCCGGGACGACACGGAGTACGAGCTGGTCGACACCGGCATCTTCGACGACGACCGGTACTGGGCGGTCAGCGTCGACTACGCCAAGGCCGGACCGACGGACATGTGCATCGTGGTGACCGTGGCCAACCGTGGCGAGGAAGCCGACCGGCTGCACGTGCTGCCGCACCTGTGGTTCCGCAACACCTGGGCGTGGGGGCTGCCCGGCGGTGACCGGGTGCCCCGGATCGTCGGCTCCGGGCGGCGGCTGGTCGGCGAGCACTGGGTGCTCGGTCAGGTCGTGCTCGAAGGCGACGGTGACCCGACGCCGCTGCTCTGCGACAACGACACCAACGCCGAGCGGCTGTGGGGGCTGCCGAGTCGTACCCCGTACCCGAAGGACGGCATCAACGACCATGTGGTCGACGGTGCGGAGACGGTCAACCCGCAGTTGGAGGGCACGAAGGGAGCGCTGCACTACGTGCTGGACGTGCCGGCTGGCGAGCAGCGGCGGATCCGGCTGCGGCTGACCCGCACGGCCCCGCCGCCGGGCGGTGGCGAGCCGCCGCCGGCCGACCTGGGCGACGGCTTCGACGCGGTGGTGTGGGCCCGGCGCGCCGAGGCGAACCGGTTCTTCGACACGGTCATCCCGGCCAAGGCCAGCGCCGACGAGGCGTTGATCGCCCGGCAGGCCATCGCCGGGCTGATGTGGGGCAAGCAGTTCTACCACTTCGACGTCAAACGGTGGCTGGAGGGCGACCCCGGCTCGAACCCGCCGGCCGGTCGCCGGCACGGGCGCAACAGCCACTGGTGGCACATGACCAGCTTCGACGTGATCTCCATGCCGGATCCGTGGGAGTACCCGTGGTACGCCGCCTGGGACCTGGCCTTCCACTGCGTGAGCATCGCCCGGGTCGACCCCGGCTTCGCCAAGGAGCAACTGCTGCTCCTGCTGCGGGAGTGGTACCTGCACCCCAACGGGCAGATCCCGGCGTACGAGTGGGCCTTCGGCGACGTCAACCCGCCGGTGCACGCCTGGGCGGCGTTGAAGGTGTTCGAGATCGACGGCAGTCGGGACCACGACTTCCTGGCCCGGATGATGCACAAGCTGCTGATGAACTTCACCTGGTGGGTCAACCGCAAGGACACCGGCGGCAACAACGTGTTCGAGGGCGGGTTCCTCGGGCTGGACAACGTCGGCCCGTTCGACCGCTCGGCGGCGCTGCCGGTGGCCGGGGTGCTGGAGCAGTCCGACGGCACCGGCTGGATGGCGATGTACGCGCTCAACCTGCTGGACATCGCCATCGTGCTGGCCGAGCACGACCGCACCTGGGTGGACACCGCCACGAAGTTCTTCGAACACTTCGCCTACATCGCGGCGGCCGCGTACGACCAGGGGCTGTGGGACGACGAGGACGCGTTCTTCTATGACGTGCTGCGGTTGGCCGACGGCACGAAGGTGCCGTTGAAGGTTCGTTCGGTGGTGGGTCTGCTGCCGCTGGCCGCGGTGACCCGACTGACCGCGCGGACCCTGCACCGGCTGCCCGAACTGGGTGCCCGGCTGCGCTGGTTCCTGACCAACCGGCCCGAGTACGCCGCGGTGGTCGGCGCGCGACGGCTCGGTCCGGACGGGCGGCAGCAACGGTTGCTGTCCATGTGCGGCCCGGAGCAGGTGGTACGGCTGCTCGCCCGGATGCTGGACACCGACGAGTTCCTCTCCGAGTACGGGCTGCGTACGCTCTCCCGCGCCCACCTGGACAAGCCGTTCGCGGTGACCCTGGGCGGGCAGGAGTTCTGCGTCGGCTACGAGCCCGCCGAGTCGACAAGCGGCCTGTTCGGCGGCAACTCCAACTGGCGCGGTCCGATCTGGATGCCGACCAACTTCCTGCTGATCAGCGCATTGCGGGACTACGCCGCGTTCTTCGGCGACGACCTTCAGGTGGAGTATCCGACCCGTTCCGGGGTGAAGAAGACCCTCGACGAGATCGCCGACGACCTGTCGGCCCGGCTGATCGCACTGTTCACCCGCGACGGTTGGGGCCGCCGGCCGATCTACGGCGCGGCGCAGCTGTTCCAGACCCACCCGGACTGGCGTGACCTGATCGCGTTCCCGGAGTACTTCCACGGCGACAACGGCGCCGGCCTGGGTGCCTGGCACCAGACGGGCTGGACCGCCCTGGTCGCCGACCTCATCCTCACCCTGCGCCGCTGACGGCCTCCTGGCAGACCCGCCTTCAGTCGCCAATCCGTCGCGACCGGGTAACCCTGTGTGACGCGGGGCTAGCATCGGCGGCGTGTCCGGAGCAGACGAACCAGGCACCGGGCGGGACGGCGACGCTATCGTCACCACCGCCTGGCAGCTGGCCGAGGCCGAGGGCCTGGCCGCGGTGACCACCCGCCGGCTCGCCGAACGCGCCGACGTCGACCTCGGCGACCTCTACCAGCGCTTCGCCGATCGGGACGCGGTGGTGGCCGCCGTCGCGGTGCGTGGCTTCGCCGACCTGGCCGCCGCACTGACCGGGGCACGCATGTCTGTCGATTGCCCGGCAGAGGTCTGGCCGGCGGTGATGGCGGCCTACCTGGACTTCGCGTACGCCAATCCCGAGGTCTACGACGCGATGTTCGCCCACACGCCGGAGCTGACCCTCGGTGCGGCGCAGGTTCCCGAGACGGTCGCGGCCACCTTCGCCGAGCTGCGCACCGCGCTCACGCCGTTGGCCGCCGGCCGCGACGCCGACATCCTCGCCGAGCTGGGCTGGAGCCTGCTGCACGGCATGGTGATGCTCACCCGGGGTGGCCGACTACGCCCCGAGACCCAGGACCACCGCGAACACCTCCTCAGCAAAACCCTCTTCACCCCCCGCCCCTCGTCCCGGTGATCAAGAAGTTTGCGTCGGATTTCGCGGCCCGGGACGACGCAAACTTCTTGATCAGCCGGCCGGGGGTGGGATGGGTGGGATGGTTGCGGGGGGTGGGGTGGGGGCGTAGGTTGGCTGGCACGCCGATCGAGTGGAGAGGAGGTCAGAACAATGTCCGATGTTCTGCGCCCCGTCCGCGGCCCGGCGTCCACGCGGATCTGACCCGGGGCGTCGCTGTCCCGGAGGATCTGCCATGACCGATCTGGTCGTCCGCCCGCTCGTCGCGGGCGAGGAAGAACTGTTCGACTCGATGCCCGACCCACTGCCGCAACTGCGACAGATCAGCTACGCCGACGGGATCGCCGGTGGCGGCTACCGGCCGGAGCACACCTGGATCGCCCTGCGCGCCGGCCGGGTGGTGGGTCGCGCCGCGTGGCTGCTGCTACCCGGATCCGTCGGTGAACCGTGGCTGGAACGGTTCGACCTGGACCTCGCACCCGCCACCGAAACCGCAAGCGCCGTGGGTGCTGCGTTGCTGCGTACCGCACACGACGCGCTGGGCGGCCCGAAGGTGTACCACGCGGCGCTGCCGGCGTACTGGCGTCGGCAACCCGAGGTGCGCTCCGTCGCCGAGGCGGCGATGGCGGCGGCCCGACTCGCGGGACTTGTCGAGCGGGGGGAGCGGCTCAGGTTCAGTTGGGCGGGTGGACCGCTGCCGGCTCCGTCCGGCCGGTTCTCCTTCCGCCCCGCCGAAGACGCCGCGGAGATCAAGGCGCTGGTGGCCCGGGTCGGCGAACCGGTCGTGCTGACCGGTGCCGAGACCGCCCGGGCGGTCGCCGGTGTCGACCTGGCCCGCGACCCGCTGGCCTGGTTGACCGGTACGCCGCCAGGCAATTGGCGCGTCGCGCTCGACGGTGACGAACCGGTGGGCCTGGCGGGACCGACGGCCGACGCCTGCTTCCCGATGATCGCCTACCTCGGCCTGCTGGACGAGTCGGTCCGGGCCGGTACCGGCCTGGGCGAGCTGTTGGCCGACTCGGTCGCGGCGTTGGCCGCCGACGGGGCGTACGAGGTGGTCGCCGACGTGGCCGCGCACCGGGTGGCGGTGGTGGCGGAGCTGGAGCGGACCGGCTTCCGGCGGATCCGCTCCCGGGTGGTCTTCGCCCCGGCCTGAGCCGATGATCGTCTGCATTCCAGTGACCGTCGTGCCGTCGTGTCGAGTCACTGGAATGCAGACGATCAGGTTCCCCGGTTATCCGGTGGCCCGCCGCGCGCCGGTTCGCCTACAGTCCGCGAGGTGACGCGTGGGGGACCCATCGAGCCGGGCCGGGTGTTGGTCTTCGACGCCGACGACACCCTCTGGGAGAACAACGTCGTGTTCGAGCGGGTGATCGACGACTTCCTGAAGTGGTTGGAGCATCCCAGCCTCGACCGGTCGCAGCTGCGGGCCGTGCTCGACGACATCGAGCGGGCCAACGCCGTCACCCACGGGTACGGCAGCAAGGTCTTCCTGCGCAGCCTGCGGGAGTGCCTGGAGCAGCTGCGTCAGCGGCCGGCCACCGAGGCGGAGCGCCGGGAGATCGACGAGCTGGCGGTGGCGCTGGTGACCCACCAAATCGAGCTGATGCCGGGGGTGGCCGACGCCCTCGACGAGTTGGCCGGCCGGCACGAGCTGCTGCTGCTGACCAAGGGCGAGCGCGAGGAGCAGCAGCGCAAGCTGGACGCCTGCGGGTTGCTGCACCACTTCCGGGCGGCGCACATCGTGCCGGAGAAGAGCGTGGACACCTACCGGTGGCTGGCAAAGGAGCACGGCTTCGACCCGGCGAGCGCCTGGATGATCGGCAACTCTCCGAAGTCCGACATCGTCCCGGCCCGGGCGGCTGGCATGAACGCCGTGTTCATTCCCAACGAGAACACCTGGGTGCTGGAGCACGACGAGTTGGACCTGGCGGACGCGGGTTTGCTGTGCCTCGCCGCCTTCCCGGACCTGCTCCTCCACTTCTGAGTGGCGTTTGGCCGCCCGCCGCAAAGCGTCCGCGTAATCCTCGCTTCGAGGCGAGACAGGACTCGCGGAAAAGCTCCGACGCGTCGCTATCTGATCGATAGCCCGGGATGTATCGACCGCACCTAGCTTCTACCCGTCGTATTGGCCCTTGACCGGAGGGTGACGGGTGAAGAGAAGACTACGGGGACCGTTGATCGCGGTCCTGGCGGTCGCGCTGGTGGGCAGCACCGTCGGCGGGACGCAGCTGCTGACCTATGACAGCCCCGACCAGGCAGCGAGTTCCGAGGATGGGCCGGGCCTGCTGGAGCGCATCGGCGGCGCGGCGAGGGACCTGGTCGGCGGAGGTGCCGGGCGCACGAGGCCCGAGGTGGTCAGCGCCGGGCTGACGGTCAACGAGAAGGCGCTACCGGGCAAGGCGTGGCCGCCGCAGAAGCGGCTCCGGGAGCTGACCGGCAAGCGGACGGCGAACGCCCGCGTCTACCAGCTCTCCGACGGGCGGACGCAGGCGGAGATCTCCGCGGTGCCGCTGCACTACAAGGACGCCAAGGGCCACTTCCAGCCCATCGACACCAAGGTCCGCCCGACCACCGAAAAGGGCTACGTCCAGGGCAACCGCAGCAACACCTTCACCAGCCTGTTCGGTGACAGCTCGGACGAACTGGTCCGCTTCGAACGGGACGGGCGCAGCATCGCGCTGGGCCTGGCCGGTGCGGCGAAGGACGTGACGCCGAAGGTCAGTGGCTCGACGGTCACGTACCCGGGCATCGCCGGCGGTGCCGACGTCGTCTACGACGTCACCGCGACGGCACTCAAGGAGAAGATCGTTCTGCGCAAGGCTCCGAGCGGACCGGCGTCGTACACGTTCACTCTGGAGACCGCCGGCCTGACCGCGCAGCAGCGGGAGGACGGCTCGATCGCCTTCGTGCGGGCGAGTGGCGGTGAGCCGGTCTACGTGATGCCGGCGCCGTTCATGTACGACGACAAGGACGACAGGTCGTCCCCGCACGGCAAGGTGTGGAGCGACAAGGTCACCCAGACGGTGACCCAGTCCGGCGGCGCCTCGACGATCACGGTGACCGCCGACGCCGGCTGGCTCGCCGACCCGGCGCGCGTCTACCCGGTGGTCATCGACCCGACGATCAAGATCCAGCCCGTCCCCGCCGACGCGCAGGACGTGCAGATCTACTCGGGGAACACGACCAGGAACTACAACGACACCTACCAGTTGAAGGTCGGCACCGAGGCGACCCACACCTGGCGATCGCTGCTGAAGTTCAACCTCGGCACCATTCCGGCGAACACGCCGATCGATGACGCGCAGCTGCAGCTGTACTACTCGCAGACGCACACCCAGTGGGCCTACGACGTGCCGATGGAGGCGCGGCGGGTCACCACGGCCTGGTCCGAGGACTCCGCCAACTGGGCGAACATGAGCGGCAACATCGCGGGCGCCCCGGCCGGCAACGTGGTGACCAAGGACGACGGCGACTCCGGCACGTCGGTGGTCGGTTCGTGGCCGTACTCCAGCAACGCCACGCTGACGCCGAAGGCGGTCAACGGCGACTACCGCTACCACGGCAGCTCCAGCTCGTCGGACACCCACACCTGGGTGCCCACCATCACCGAGGCGGGCGACTACCAGGTGGAGGTGCACTACGTCGGCGCCTCCGACCGGCCCACGAACGCGAAGTACACCGTGCACCACAGCGGCGGCTCGAAGGCCTACACCGTCGACCAGACGACGCCCGACAGCGCGGGTAGGTGGGTCACCCTCGGCACCCACCCGTTCGTGGCCGGTACCACCGGCAAGGTGGTCCTCAACGGCGTCCCGGGCACGTCGGCGAACGCCGACGCGGTGCGCTTCACCAAGGCCGGTGCGGTCAAGAAGAACGCCAAGTCGAGCGTGTGGACGTCGTTCCCGGTCCGCAACCTGGTGCAGGACTGGGTGAACGGGACGCACTCGAACCACGGTTTCATGATCAAGGCTCTGGACGAGGCCACCAAGAACCGGGGTGGCCCGATCTACGAGGCGTCGGAGTACGCGTACGCGAACGACCGGCGGGACTACAACCTGCCGAAGCTGGTCGTCACCTACGGCCGGCCGGGCGTTTCGGTGGAGCCACCGACCACGATCACCTCGACCGGTGCGGTGCTGACCTGGCCGGCGTACGTCGACCCGTCAACGGCGACCGGCGACGACATCACCGAGTACCAGGTACACCGCAGCGTGCACCAGAACTTCACCCCGTCGGCGGCGACGTTGATCGCCCCGGTTTCGTCGGGCACGCGGACCTATCAGGACACCACCGCGGAGCCGACGGCGGCCGACAACACCGACCCGATGGCCCGCAAGTTCTTCTACTACATGGTCGCGGTGAAGACCCGCGACGGGCAGTTGCTCGCCGGCCCGACGCAGCCGGCGATGCTGCCGAAGGCCGGCCAGATCACCCGGATCTACCGGACCGCGGCGACCGACGCGACCGGCTCGAACGGCGTCATCGACACCACGCTCTCCGCGGCGCGGCCGACGGAGAACGTCGACGTCTACGACGGAGACCCCTACGTCAGCCCGGGCAACAACTCGCCGTACTACGGGGACTCCCGGGGCGTGGTGAAGTTCCCGACGCTGACCGGCATCCCGACCGACGCCAGAGTCGTCGGCGCCGAGCTGCGGATGTACAACAACGCCTTGTTCCCCGGCACGGACACCGACGAGTACGTCGATGTCTACAAGCTCAAGCGCGCCTTCAACGAGACGAAGGCAACGTGGAACACCTACGACGGGGTGAACGCCTGGACCACGCCGGGCGGTGACTACGACGCCGCCTGGAAGGCGAGCTTCAACGGCTTCACCAACGACCCCGAGTGGGAGACCTGGGACGTCACCACCGCCGTCGACGGCTGGGTGAAGACCCCGGCCAGCAACTACGGCCTGCTGCTGCGCCAGCGCGACGAGGCGAACCAGACCGCCCGGGCGATGCTGCTCTCCTCCGAGGGCGCCGAGCCGATGCTGCGGCCGACGCTTGAGGTCACCTACCTCGAGCAGACCGCCGAGTCGACGTACTACGCCGCCGCCACGCCGCAGGTGCTCACGCCGAACACCACGTACACGCTGCCGGTGACCGTGTCGAACCCGACGCTCGCGGCCTGGAACACCAGCGACTGGGAGCTGTCGTACGACTGGAAGCGCGCCGACGGCGTCACCGACGGTGCCGACGCGAGCTTCGAGCTGCGCACGCCGCTGCCGAAGAACGTGCCGGCCGGCGGCACGGTGGACGTCGCCGCCCAGGTGAAGGCCCCGCCGTCGTCGACGGAGGGGAGCAAGCGCACGCCCTACGTACTCCAGTGGGAACTGCGTAACAAGCTCACCGGCAAGAAGCTGTCGGAGACCACGCCGATCAAGGCGCTGCCGCAGAACGTGGCGGTCGAGGAGCCGACCTCCGACCAACTCGGCCTGGAGAAGTTCTACTCGTACGCGGGCAAGAACACCGGCGCCGGCTCCACCGTGATGAACAACCTGTACGCCGGCAACACCGTCTGGTCGTACAACGCGTTCACCAACCCGTCGCGGGGTCTGTCGACGTTCGTACGGCTGGCGTACAACTCGCTGGACACCTCCGACACGGTCGCCGGCTTCGGCTGGTCCCTGCAGGCGTCGTCGCTGATGCGGCTGGGCACTCCGCT
This sequence comes from Micromonospora sp. C51, assembly GCF_018070435.1. Classification (NCBI taxonomy): domain Bacteria; kingdom Bacillati; phylum Actinomycetota; class Actinomycetes; order Micromonosporales; family Micromonosporaceae; genus Micromonospora; species Micromonospora sp. C51. Next base: position 89,801 of record NZ_JAGPXQ010000011.1, read on the forward strand.
GGACTTCCACCCCAACCCGAACCCGACGAAGGTCACCCTGACCGACGGTGACGGCACCAGCCACTGGTTCACCTGGGACGCCGCCGCGAACGAGTGGAAGAGCCCGAAGGGCGTGCACCTTTACCTGCAGAAGCACAGCCCGGTGCAGTGCAAGCCCAACACGCAGGAGCCGCGAGCCTGGGTGCTCACCAAGCCGGACCGGACGCAGTTCTTCTACGACTGTGAGGGCTTCCTGTCCAGCGTGGTGGACAACAACGGCAACGAGATGCGCTTCGTGTACGAGGAGCGCAAGTCCAACAACAAGCCGACCAAGTTTCTCCGCTACATCACCGACGCGGCCGACCGGCGCACCCTCACGGTCGACTACCACGTCAAGGGCCAGGCGTTCGACTACATCGATGACACGACCTGGACGCGGAAGTCAGGCACCAACCTGACCAACCCGCACATCATCGACAAGATCTCGCAGATCACCGACATCTCGGGCCGCAAGCTCACCTTCACCTACACCGACAAGGGCCTGCTCGGTGAGCTGATCGACGGCGCCGGCTCCACCAACGGCGCGCCGAAGACGTTCAAGTTTGCCTACGACATGACCCAGGGCAACAAGAACGTCAAGCTGGTCAAGGTCACCGACCCGCGGGCCAACGCGACCAACCTGGTCTACAACTACCCGCAGACCGGCGACGACCCGAAGTGGCACTGGACCACCAAGTCCTACACCGACCGGCTCGGGCACCCGACCCAGTTCGCCTACACCGACCCGGACGGGCCGCAGGGCAACAACATCGACACCACTGTCACCGACGCGGAGAACCACGCGACGGCGTACCGGATGGACGGTTACGGCCGTCCGTACCAGACCACCAACGCGAAGAACGAGATCACCAAGCTCGGCTGGGACGACGACCACAACGTCACCCGGCTGGAGGAGGCCAACGGCGCGGTCGCGACCTGGGCGTACGACGCCAAGACCGGTTACCCGACCGAGATCAAGGACGCGGAGGCGGTCAAGAACGGCACGCCGGGCACGGTGCTGACCTACCAGCGCCAGCTCAACGGTTACGTCGCCGACCTCACCGAGAAGACCAGCCCGGAGGGGCGCAAGCACACCTTCGGCTACGAGGCCGACGGTGACCTCGCCTGGGTAATCGACCCGATCGGCAACACGACGTCGGACCCGGAGGACTACAAGACCTCCTACACCTACGACGCATGGGGCCAGATGCTGACGGCGACCGACGCCAACGGCAACACCACCAAGAACGACCTGTTCGACGACAACGGCTACCCACAGAAGATCATCGACGCGAAGCTGAAGGAGACGGAGTTCGTCTACGACGTGCGCGGCCAGGTCACGAAGGTCATCGACGCGTACGAGAAGGAGACCACGCAGACGTACGACACGTTCGGCCGTCCGCTGGAGAACCGGGTGCCGAAGGACCAGGCGGCCGGCGACTTCATCGTCACCCCGGCCCCGGAGTACGACCGGAACGACAACGTCGTCAAGTCGTACGCCCCGAACGGCGCGTACACCACCGCGTCGTACGACGAGGCGGACCAGCTGGCCTACACGCTGGCGCCGGTCGACGTGGCGGGTGACCCGGAGCGGAAGACGTCCTTCACCTACGACAAGGTCGGCAACCTGCTGACCGCCACCGAGCCGAAGGGCAACCTGACGACGGTGGCTGGCGACTACGTCACCACCAACGCGTACGACCCGATCTACCAGCTCACCAGCGTGACAAACGCCGAGGGGCACCGCATCACCTACGAGTACGACAACGTTGGCAACGTGAAGAAGGTGGTCGATCCGCGCAAGAACGCGACGGCCGACACCGCCGACTACACGACCCTGTACGACTACGACTGGGCGCACCGGGTCACCAAGGTCACCGACGCCATCGGCAAGTTCACCACCAGCCAGTACGACCGGGACGGTCTCGTCACCGCGACCACCGACCAGCTCGGCAACACGACCGAGGTGACCCTCGACCGGCGGGGCAAGCCGACCGAGGTGAAGGTGCCGCACAAGAACGACAACGGCGACATCACCTACCGGACGACCAAGTACGAGTACGACGAGGTCGGCAACCAGACGCGGGTGATCAGCCCCCGGGGCGTCGCCACCACGGACGACCCGGACGACTTCGCCACCGTCAGCGTCTACGACGAGCTGAACCGGGTGAAGGAGACCCGCACCGCGTACGACAAGGACGACGCCCGCTACAAGACCGCGGACGTCACCACCTACCACTACGACGACGTGGGCCGGCTGGCGAAGGTCAGCATGCCGCCGTCGGCGGGTGAGTCGGTTCGCAACGACACGACGTACTCGTACTTCGACAACGGCTGGACGGAGTCCAGCAGCGATCCGTGGGACATCGTCACGACGTACGACTACAACAAGCTCGGCGCGCAGACGGCGCGGACGGTGACGTCCGCGGGTGGATCGTCCAACCGCACGATGACCTGGTCGTACTTCCCGGACGGCAAGCTGGCGTCCCGCACGGATGACGGCGTGCCGGTCGGCAAGCACGTGGTGCTGGTGGACAACTCCGATTTCAACAACGTCACCACCACCGGCACCTGGACGGCCGCGACCACGGCCGGGAACAAGTACGGCCCGAACTACGCCACCCGGCCGGCGGGCACCGGCACGAACACCTTCACCTGGCAGCTCAACGTGCCGCAGGCCGGCACCTACGAGGTGTTCGCCCGCTACCCGCAGGTGTCCGGCGCCGCCACGGACGCCCGATACACCGTCAAGCACGGTGGCGGGGACACGGTGAAGACGGTCGACCAGACCGCCAACGCCGGGACGTGGGTGAGCCTCGGCTCGTACAGCCTCACCGAGGGCAACAGCCACACGGTGTCGTTGTCCGACCAGGCGAGCGGCACGGTCGTCGCGGACGCGGTGAAGGTGGTGCGGGACAACACCGGTGTGACCGACAACGAGAAGGTCGACTACGCCTACCGGTACGACCCGAACGGCAACCTGGAGACCATCACCGACTCGTCGCCCAAGGCCCGAGTGGACACGTACTCGGTGGCCTACACGGGCCTCAACCAGGTGCAGACGGTGACCGAGCGGAAGTCGGGGACGGTCAGGAACACGACGTCCTTCACCTACAACGAGAACAGCGCGCCGCTGACCACCGAGCACGACAAGCAGTACGCCAGCTACGGCTACGACGAGCGCGACCTGGTCTCGACGGTGGTCAACGGCAAGTCCGCCACCGACGCCGACAAGAAGACGACCACCTTCACCTACACCGACCGGGGTGAGAAGAAGAAGGAGACCAAGGGCAACGGAAACACCGTCGACTACACGTACTACCTCGACGGACTGCTGAGGCACCAGGTCGAGAAGAAGTCGAACGGGACGTTGGTGTCCGAGCACACCTTCACCTACGACCTGAACGGCAACCGCACGCGGGACGTCGCGAAGAAGATGAACGCCGACAACAACTCGGCGTATCTGAACACGACAAGCGACTACTCCTACGATCCGCGTGACCGCCTTACACAACTGGTCAGGGCCGGTGACGGTGCCGACACGGAGACCTACGTCCACGACGCCAACAACAACGTCATCAACCAGACGATCAAGGGCGCCACGACCACCTTCAACTACGACCGCAACCGGCTGCTCACGGCCACCACGGGTGGCGCGACCGCGTCGTACAACTACGACCCGTTCGGGCGGCTCGACACGGTGACCGCCGCCGGCCAGGTGATCGAGAAGAACCTGTACGACGGGTTCGATCACGTCATCGAGAACCGCAAGAACATCGGCACCGGCACCACGGTCACCCGGTACACCTACGACCCGCTGGATCGGACGGCGACGAAGACGACCGACGCCGGTGGAACGCAGGAGAAGACGACCACCTTCAACTACCTGGGCCTGTCGTCGGAGGTCCTCGACGAGGAGGTGGCTGGCGAGCTCACCAAGTCCTACCAGTACTCGCCGTGGGGTCAGCGGCTGTCGCAGATCACGCACAAGGACGACGGCACCGAGGATCAGGCGTACTACGGGTACAACCCGCACACCGACGTCGAACAGCTGACCGACGCGACCGGCAACACGAAGGCCACCTACGGCTACACCGCGTACGGGAAGGACAACGAGGCCGAGTTCACGGGCATCGACAAGCCCGACGCTGCGGATCCGACGAAGGAGCCGTACAACGCCTACCGGTTCAACGCCAAGCGGTGGGACCAAGCCTCCGAGTCGTACGACATGGGCTTCCGCGACTACAGCCCCGGCCTCAACCGGTTCCTCACCCGAGACAGCTACAACGGTGCACTGGCCGATATGTACCTCGGTACGAATCCCTGGACCGGCAACCGATATGCCTTCGGCGGGGGCAATCCAATCAGCGCAATCGAGATTGACGGGCACTGCTGGGAAGTGTTCCAGGGAGCCTGTGATGCTCTGGAGGCGGGAGCAGAATGGGTGGATCACAATTCGGAGGCCCTTACCGACCTCGCAGTTGACTCCGCCGAGATGCTCCTTGGGGGCGCCGCGATGTACGGCGGAATCGCGTTGATCGGGACTGGCCTTGCTGCCTGCGGGGTGAGCCTGCCGGCGCTCGCGGGAGGCATTACCGCACCTATCACCGGTGCGGCCTGCGCCGCAGGAGGCGCTGCTGTGGTAGGCGGTGGAGCCTTGGTTGTCGGAGGCTTCGCGATGGCGGCTCACGGAGGGTCCAATTTCTGGGACGACCTTGGCCGACTGGAATCACCAGGCGCTCGTGGCGGAGGTAACTTTGAGACGCCTAAGCCCGACAACCCCAAGAAGCGGGACGACAAGTGGCTGAAAAAGAATGGGATTGACCCGCATGAAGTGAAGGACGGCTTGCCGGGCCCGGTGGCGCACTTCGACCTCTACGTCGACAAGAACGGCAACATCTTCGCCGTCAGAAAGGGTGCTGATCCGAACGCCGGGGAGTACATTGGAAACGTTGATGATTACTGACGGCGGCAAGGGAGGCTCGGTGGTGGAAGGGATGGAAGCTGGCTTTCCCGGCTTCGTCGTGAGGCGGCAGCCTCGCCTTCTGGCGAATGTTGGCACGCTCAAGCGGATAGCCATGGCAAAGTTGTCGAGTATCCGAATGATCAGCGCCTCCTTCTCGGGAACTCGCCTGCTGTTCCAGCCTTGGTTGACGATGCTGATCGATGAAGGTCATCGTGCATTCGTAGTCGGGGTGTATCGGACCGACTCTGCCCTGTCCGAACCGGAGGGGGAGGGGCCGACCTTCTGCTTGAGGAAATCAATCTGGCGGAGGGATGCCGACCTCGACTCAGCGAGGAAGGTGTCCGAGCTGAGGTCATACCTGTCTAACGGCGATCAAATCGAGAACAGATTCACATTCCTAAACCACGGCACCCGCCCGGGGGTGATCCGTGGTACCGAAGATTTCGTCGCTTCCATGGGCGAAGCCGGGTTGACGCTCCGTGCCGCCGATCGGGCCGACATGCACTGGAAGTTCATAAGTCTGGAAGTAGGTGACGAGGTCCGTGCTTTCGGCATCGACTATTCCCCTATAACGACCTCCATTGATTTGGTGGAGTCGACGCTTCCTCAATGGTTAGCGTTGGTTGACGGAGCTGTGGCTGCCTCAGCAATCAAACCGGACGGCCCGTTGACCATTACCATCGACAGATCAGTGCCGGAGCTTTTGAGTCAGCCGGGGAAGCCCGAATAGTTGTGGCAGAGGGTGGCTCGTCGCTGGTGCGGCGAGCCACCACGCTGGCTCGTGGGAAATCGCACTGGATAACCCCCGAGGCGTTTCCTGGTGGGGTGGTGCCAGAGCGTCCGATGGGAGCCGGCTCTCGAGCCGTTGAGGGTGGCGGTTCGGGTTATCGAGAGATCACCCTCGACGATCGGCAATTTCTGAGGCAGATGATCATGGAAGGAGCAAACGTAGACAAACCTGAGTTGGGCTACGGTTTCGGTGCCTGGAACGGCCAAGGCGGCGAACTCGAAGTGAACTTCAGGGCCGTGGCTGGCCAGTCGGCGTCGGGTTTGGTGAATAGTGCCCGGCTTGAAATTCGGCGGCAGTCCCAGGCTGAGGTCTCCCGGTGGACTGCTGTTGTGGAGTCGCTGTTGCTTTCGCTAGTCAGGGCGTTCGATCCCGACTACGGGATGGTTTGGACGCACCCGATGCGGCAAGCGCAGAAAGTGTCGCCAGCCAATCCGTTCGCCGGATACCTCACTTATCTGTCGAGGAGGCGAGTTCGCACACTTCCGGCGTCGCTGAAGGTGAAGGCGCGTCTCGAAGAGGCTGGATTCCTCTTTTCGCTCGTTGTTCCAGGTCGCGATTGGCCAGGCTTGGAGGGAGTGACGCGATTGGGTGCTGAAATGAAGCAGGCAGGGTTGCTGAATCCCGTTGAATAGCATCCTCCGGAAACGTCTGAGCCTGTGTCGCTCAAGGAGATGGCCGTCACGCTGCGTTAACGTGTGACGGCCTTCGCCTATTCGCTTATAACGGAGTCCGTTGCATGCCAAGTCGGGTTTGATGGCGACCAAGGATTTTCGCAACAGCGTCGACAGATCGATGTAAGCTAGTCGCAGGGAAGTGGTTTCATTCATGAAGCGTAGCGGGGCGCGCCTGGTCTGGCCGGTCTTCGTCGCAACGGCGCTGCTGCTCACCATTGTGGTCATGGATGTAGAGCGAGCGACAAATTCCGGCGAGGTTGGGCGTGGCCCCGCTACGTCTGCGCCAGATGCCCGCGCATACTCAGTTGACAGCGGAGATATCACCCTTAACGAGGGTCTTCGCCGCGCAAACTTGCGGTTGCCGGAGTGCCTTCAGGAGAAATTGCGGTTCGCAACCGCTGGCGATGGTTTTGGATACCACTACAAGCTGTATCTGCGCCTTGATTCCTCAGAGGCTTGCATAAACAGCTTTCTGGCTGCCAATGGTATGCGGGGTCTGCTTCAGGCCGAGAGAATCAGGGGAAGTGGGGCCGAGCGGCCGTTGAGCTTCCGTAGTCTTTGGATGGACGAGGATATTGTCACCGATATGGGATGGCAACTCGGGCCGGAGCAGCGGTTCCAAGAGTTCAGCGTCGGGAAACCGAATCTGTATTCCGCGCATGCTCTCGTGCAGCACGTGCCGGACTCACAGAATGTGGTGGCTTATGTGTACGTCTTCCACGGCGGGTGAGAGCGAACGAACTGAACTTGATCTTAACCCTCGCCTTGCTTACGTGCTGCGATGGTCAAGTCACGCTTTACGGTCTTGCCGACGTCGTGGCGGGGTGTGGGCCGGCGGTTGCGGGAGCCGGGACGTGGTTTGCTGGGTTCGGTGCGCTGGCCGGCAGGGCGGTGGTCGGATGCAGGTTCCGAAACCCGCGACGCACGTGGGTGGGAGTGAGCCGGTCGCTGGGCGCCGGCTCTCAAGCCGTTGCGGTATATTAACTGGCCGACCCTTCCTTCCCTCTAGTATGGCGCGACAGGATGGTGGAAGTGAATGCCGGCCGGCTAGCCGCTCTGGTGTTGGCTGTCGTGATGTTGGGTGGGTGCTTCGTCGGGGGTGCTCCTGCTCGCGATAACCGCGCAGACCTAACCGCCGGAGATCTGGTCGGCGCCTGGCAGGACGACGCGGGCGATGGTCTGGTCTTCAGGGAAGCTGGAGAATTCTCGGCAACTAATCTGCCCTATGAGGAGTTCGAAGACTTCCAGTCCGCCCTCCCGCGGAACTTCGACCCGGTTGGTGACAAACTGGACGCGGTGGGGGTCTGGGATACGGCGACATCCCGGGAGGACCCGGATGGTCCAACTAACCGAGTGAAGTTGCATGTCAAGGAATTGGGTGGCCGGCAGGTCTCGGTTGGCGCGGAGATGTATGCCGAAACGCGAGACGGGATAATAACCTTGGCGTTCTATGTTGGTGACCCTGACCTGAGGGACAGGAAAATTTACCGGAAGTGCGATACTGCGTGCTGACCTAAGGGACGTCTCGTAACTCCGGCGGCGGTCCATGGTGGATCATGTCGGGGTGCAGGTGATCTCGGCAGCCCGCCCGGAGTGGATCTTCCCGTTCACCGGGCTGCAGCCCGTGCAGTTCCGCCGGCTGGTCAGGCTGGTCGCCGAGCGGGGCGGTGACGCGATCGCCGATGGGCGGCCGGGGCGGCAGTGGTCGCTCGATCTGGCTAATCGGGTGCTGCTGGTCGCCGCGTACTGGCGGACGAACCTGACGATGCGGCAGATCGGTCCCCTGTTCGGGGTGTCGCACTCCGCCGCGCATCGGGTCATCGACACCCTCGGCCCGCTGCTCGCGTTGGCTCCGGTACGGCGGCGTCGGGTTGACCAGATCGCGATCGTCGACGGCACCCTGGTCCCGACCCGCGACCACCGCCTCGCCGCACCGAGCAAGAACTACCGCTACTCGACGAACCTGCAGGTCGCCATCGACGCCCACACCCGTCTCGTTGTGGCCCTGGGCGACCCGCAGCCCGGCAACCGCAACGACACCATCGTCTACCGCACCTCCGGCATCGACCAGAAACTCGCCGGGCGGCCGGTCATGGCCGACGGCGCCTACCGCGGCAACCCCGACGTGATCATTCCCTACCGCAAACCAGCCGACGGCAGCGAACTACCCGACTGGAAGAAAGACCTGAACAAGCAGCACCGCACCGTCCGCACCCAGGTCGAACACGCCCTGGCCCGCATGAAGACCTTCAAAATCCTCCGCGACTACCGCCGCGCCGCCCACACATTGACCGACACCGCTTCCGGCATCGCCCACCTCCACAACATCATCCTCCTCGGCTGACACCAGCACCGTTACCCGGCAACGCCTTCACCGAGTTACGAGACGTCCTTTAGCCGCAAGATGATCTGTGTGTGAGAGCGGGCTTGGCCGGCAAGGGTTTGCTGGCTAAGCGTTTCCAGCCGCCGGATCGTTACGCTGACGCGCCGTCGTAGCCGATAGACATTCATCACGATTGTCGTCGATCAATGCATCTTGTTGGCGCCTGCGGCCGGCACTTAGCCTGAGCGCGCTCGAAGGCTCAACGGGGGAGCGAAACATGCAGGTTGACCTCAGGCTACTCGGCCGGATGCAACTGATCGTGGAGGGCGTCACCGTTACGCCGGGATCCGTGAAACGGCAGGCGGTCCTCGCCGCCCTGGCCCTGGCGGCGAACCGGCCGGTTTCGCTGAACCGTCTCTCCGAAGTGGCCTGGGGCGACGAGCCGCCGCCTTCCGCGGTGGCCAACCTGCGGTCGCACGCGATGAGGCTCCGCAAGGTGCTCGGTGACCGGCTGGTCGCCCGTCCCCACGCGTACGAGTTGTGCCTGGCTGATGAGGAATTGGACGTCGACCGGTTCCAGCGGCTGGCCCGTGAGGGTCGGGCGGACCTGGCGGCCGGGCATCACGGCTCGGCGGTCGCCTCGCTGACCGGTGCGCTTGATCTCTGGCGGGGCCGTGCCGGTGACGGACTTCCGTCGGGTCCGGCGTTGGACGGCCACTGGGCCAGCCTGGAGGAGCAGCGTCTCCAGGTGTTCGAGGAGTGGGCGCAGGCGCGCCTGGCCGTCGGCGAGCACGGCGACCTCCTCGGCGAGCTGCGGCGCCACCTCGCCGCGCACCCGCTGCGGGAGCGCGCGTGGGGGCAGTTGATGCTCGCCCTCTACCGGTGTGGGGACGTGCCGGCGGCGCTCACCGCGTACCAGGAGGCACGCGCGACGCTCGACGAACACCTCGGCATCGAGCCGGGTGAGGACCTGACAGCGCTGCACCGGTCGATGCTGGATCGGTCGCCCGATCTGGCGCAGGGCAACAGTGCCCGGAGCCGGCCGGACGAGATGTCCCGGCCCGTGACCCCGGGTGCCCTCGTACCCCGGGAACTGCCGGCGGACCTCACGACGTTCGTCGGGCGTACCCGGGAAGTGGCGGACGTGGTGGCGGCCGCGTGCGGTGGCAGGCCGGCCGCCGTGGTCGTCAGCGGGCCGGCCGGCAGCGGGAGGACGGCGGTCGGGGTCCGGGCGGCGCACGCGGTCGCCGAGAAGTTCCCGGAGGGGCAGGTCTTCGTCGACCTCGGGTCCCGGCCGTCGGTGACCTCAGGTGAGGTGCTGGGCCGGGTGCTGCGCGCCCTGGGTGTGCCGGCGGACGAGGTGCCGGAGGATGTGGACGAGCGGGCCGGCTGGTACCGGACGCGGGTCGCAGGCCGGCGGATCCTGCTGGTGCTCGACGGGGTGATCCGGGCGGAACAGGTGCGACCGCTCGTCCCCGCCGGGCCCGGTCCGGCACTGATCGTCGTGGGCCTGCGGAAACTGTACGGCCTGGACGACGTCACGTCGGTCGGGTTGCGGCGGCTGACTGACTCCGAGGCGCGGGCGCTGCTGGCGGCCCATGTCGGCGCCGACCGGCTCAAGGCGGAACCCGCCGCCACGGCGAGGCTCGTCCGGCTCTGCGCCGGTTCGGTGCTGGCCCTGCGGATCGCCGCCGCACGGTTGGCGAGCCGTCCGGACCTGCCGGTCGGCGTCCTGGCGGAGCGGGCGGACGGCGGGCGCGGCCGGCTGGACGTCCTGGCGTTCGGTGACCTGTCCGTGCGGACGAGCCTGGCGACCCGGGTCGCCGCGGTCCGCGCCACGGACGAGGTGACCGGCCGGATCCTCGCGCTGCTCGGGGAGGCACCTGACGCGTCGGTCGCTCCTGAGCCGACCGCGGCGCGGCTCGGCCTCCCTGCCGAGCGCGTGTGGCGGGCCCTGGAGGGCCTGGTCGACGCGCACCTGGTCTACCGGGACGAGCCCCTCGGTTACCGGCTGCCCGCGCTGGTCAGCGACTACGTGGCCGAGCTGGCAGCCCGGCCGACGAGGACGGAAGCGCGGGCGAGACCGGTCGCGGCATGAACGTCAGGTGGCGGCGCCGCGGACGATGGCGACCGCCACCCGGCACAACTCGTCCATGTCGGGCTCGAAACCGGCCGCGATGTCGGGGTGCAGGCCGGCGCGGGTCTCGTCGAGCAGCCGCTGGCAGACCTGCTCGACCGGCTCACCGGCGTAGCTGTTGCGCACCCGGTCGGCGGCCACCTGCAGGGCAGAGGTCAGCTGCTCCTCCAGCGGCCCGCGCAGCTTCTCCTGCACCGGGTCGTGTGGATCCAGCGTGACGTGTGGCTCCGACATGGCGCTCCCTTCGTCGGCGGCTGCGGTACCCCACCGCTGCCGTCGGTCAAACCCCGTCCGGTATGGCGGCGACGCGTACCTGGTAGGAGAATTCCTCGGCTGGCTGTTCCAGGTACGACAGCCGGCGGATCTGCTTGTCGTCGTCGTAGAGTGCGACGTCGACAAGCACGCCGAGGTGGGCCAGACCGATGCTGGAAACCCGCTTCTTGTCCTGCAGCACCGCACACACCCCGCCCAGCAGCGTGCTGGCGTCGGAGGTGCGGTGCCCGGGCGGGCAGCGCAGGGTCAGGTCGATCTCGATCGGGCCGGACAGTGGCGTCCAGCCGGTCTCCTGCGCGGCCGCGCAGGCGGCCTGCAACAGGGCGCGTACCCTCGTCGCCTGCCGATGCCCGGCGGCGAAGATGGACAGCGCTTCGGTCTTGACCGGTGGCAGGCCGCTCACCTCGAACGTCAGGGTGAGAGCGCGGGTGTCCTGCACCACGGCGGCACCTCCTCGTTGGGGACGATCCTGCCCAACCGGTAACCGGTGAGGGGCTGTTCCCGCGAGAACCAACCGATCGGGCGGGTCGGGGTCGGCCGGTGGCGTATCGACGGCGACGGCGTACGCGCTGGCGGCGGAGCTTGTTAAACGCTAGTCCACCTGACGGTCGCCCGGTAGCACCGGCCGGTCAGTCCCGTGGTGGGAAGGCGCAGAATTCGTTGCCCTCCGGGTCGGCCAGCACCCACCAGGACACCGCGTCGTCCGGCTCCCGCAGCAGGGTGGCCCCGGCCCTGATCAGCGCGGACGGCTCGGGGGCGGCCAGGTCGACGTCCCAGTGCATCCGGTTCTTGATGGTCTTACGCTCCGGGACGGGGTCGAAGACCCAGTAGTCCCAGGGGAAGCCGGCAGCGCCGGTGACCGAGGCGTGCCCCTCCTCGCTGACCTGGACCTCGCCGCCGACGACGCCGGCCCACCAGGTGGCCTGGGCGCTCGGGTCGGCGGAGTCCACCACCAACTCGAACGGCCCCGGGCGGGGGTCGTCACCGGGGGCGAAGGCGCAGAACACGTTGCCGTCGGGGTCGGCCAGCACCCACCAGCTGATCTCCGAGTCCGGCTCGCGGACCAGCCGCGCGCCGGCTTCCAGCAGCGCTGCCGGGCTCGCCTCGGCCAACCGCAGGTCCAGGTGTACGCGGGTCTTGACGGTACGCGGTTCGGGCACCCGGTTGACCCAGATCGACTCGGCGCTGACACCGGTGGGCGAGTCGACCCGGGTGTCGCCGTCACCGACATCGACCAGTTCCCCGTGCAGAATCCGAGCCCAGAAGCCGCCGAGGGCGTGTGCGTCGGCGGCGTCGAGGCAGAGGTCCTTGAAGCGTGCGATCATCCGCCGATCATGCCGGCCGGCACCGACATCCGCCTCCGAAGGCCGCGGGGCCGTGGTCAGCGGCGCTTGCCGGCCCCGGCGATCCGGTGCGACTGCCGGCACGTGACGTGGGCCACACACTTTCGTGTTTAGCGCGTCTCGGCTCGGGCAGGTTTCGCGGCTCCACACGTCGGGCAGTGTTTCAGCCACGAAACGCAGGGGTGCGAAGCAGCAGGTCAACGCCCTGACCGTCTCGCCGTGCGCCGGGGCACGGAGTCCTCCCCGGCTGTTGGCCGAGAACGAGGGGAGGGTCATGAGCGAGCGGAGTGATCCGGCCGGCGGTCGACGCCGGCCCCGCGTACGGATGGCGGCGACGGCCGCGGCACTGACGTTGTTGGCACCGATGGCGGCGTGTGCCGCCGGTGACGACGGCGGCGTGCCCACGATCAACCTGTACTACCCGCCGGAGCAGAACCTGCAGCAGGTGGTCGACCGGTGCAACACCGAGGCCGGCGGGCGGTACCGCATCGTCAACCGGGTGTTGCCGCGGGAAGCCGACGAGCAGCGGGTGCAGATGGTGCGCCGACTCGCGGCCGAGGACGACGGCATGGACGTGCTCGGCCTCGACGTGACCTGGACTCAGGAGTTCGCCAGCGCCGACTGGATCCGGGAGTGGACCGGGCAGGACCGCGCCGAGGTGGAGGAAGGCACTCTCGAAGGGCCGTTGGAGACCGCCCGGTACGAGGACAAGCTCTACGCCGCGCCGAAGAACACGAACGTCCAGTTGCTGTGGTACCGCAAGGATCTGGTGCCCGAGCCGCCGACCACCTGGGACGAGATGATCTCGATGGCGCAGCGGCTGCGGGATCAGGGCCGGCCGCATCAGGTGCTCACCATGGGTGCCCAGTACGAGGGACTCGTGGTGCTCTACAACACCCTGGTGGCCAGCGCGGGCGGCAACATCCTGAACGACGACGGCACCGAGGCCGTGGTGGACGACGGCGCGGTGCGGGCACTTGAGGTGCTGCGCGACTTCGCCACCTCCGGGGTGACCTCGCCGTCGTTCAGCAATGCCACCGAGGATCCGGTGCGGCTGGAGTTCCAGAGCGGCAACGGCGCTTTCCAGGTGAACTGGCCTTTCGTCTATCCGGCGATGCAGGAAGCCAACCCGGAGTTGGCGGAGCAGGTCGCCTGGGCCCGGGTGCCGGGAGTCGAGGAGGGCACACCAAGTCGGGTCACCATCGGCGGCATCAACCTGGCCGTCAGCCGGTACTCGGAGCACCCGGAGGAATCCTTCGAGGCGGCGAAGTGCCTGCGCAACGCGGAGAACCAGAAGTTCTCCGCGATCAACGACGGGGTGCCGCCGACCATCGAGAGCGTCTACGACGACCCGGAGATGGACGAGGCGTACCCGATGAAGGAGACCATCCTCGAACAGTTGCGGGACTCGGCGGTGCGACCGCTGACCCCCGCGTACCAGAGCATCTCCACCGTGACCTCGGCGATCCTGTCGCCGCCGTCGGCGATCGACCCGCAGGCGACCGCCGACGAGCTGCGCGAGGCCGTCGCCGCCGCCCTGGAGTCGAGGGGAGTCCTGCCGTGAGCGAGCGCCGCGAGCGAACCATCGTCCTCAGTGCGCCGGCGCCTCAGGCCGGACCGGAGCGAAGCGGAGGGACGGCATGAGCGTCAATGCGACCCCGGCCGGCGCGGACGTCGCCGCCGACGGCACCGACACCCGCAGCGGCCGGCGGGCCGCGGTACCCGGGCAGCGGGACAACCGGCGCGGCAAGCCGCCGTTGAGTGAGAACAAGCGGGCCGAGCGCCGGCTGGGCTGGCTGCTGTGCGCCCCGGCGGCACTGGTCATGCTGGCGGTGACCGCCTACCCGATCCTGTACTCAGTGTGGCTCTCATTGCAGCGGTACGACCTGAGGTTCCCCGCCGAGCGGGAGTTCATCGGTTTGCAGAACTACGCCACCGTGCTCACCAACGAGTTCTGGTGGACGGCGTTCGGGGTGACCATGCTGATCACGGTGGTCACCGTGGCCGTGGAGCTGGTGCTCGGCATGGGACTCGCGCTGATCATGCACCGTACGCTTGTCGGGCGGGGGATCGTGCGGACCTCGGCGCTGATCCCGTACGGCATCGTCACGGTCGTGGCCGCCTTCTCCTGGCGGTACGCGTGGACGCCCGGCACCGGATATCTGGCCAACCTGTTCTCCGACGGTGCGCCGTTGACCGAGCGGGCCAGCTCGCTGGCGATCATCATGCTGGCGGAGATCTGGAAGACCACGCCGTTCATGGCGCTGCTGCTGATGGCGGGGCTGGCGCTGGTGCCGGAGGATCTGCTCAAGGCGGCCTCCACCGACGGCGCGACCGCCTGGCAGCGGTTCACCAAGGTGATGCTGCCGGTGATGAAGCCGGCGATCCTGGTGGCGCTGCTGTTCCGCACCCTGGACGCGTTCCGGGTCTTCGACAACATCTACGTGCTCACGTCGGGGGCCAACGAGACCTCGTCGGTGTCGATGATCGCGTACAACAACCTGATCCGAGGGCTGAACCTCGGCATCGGCTCGACGATGTCGGTGCTGATCTTCATCACCGTGGCGATCATCGCGTTCATCTTCGTGAAGTTGTTCGGTACCGCTGCTCCGGGCAGCGACGACGGAGAGAGGCGCTGACATGGCTGACACCACCACCCGGGCCAAGGTGCGCTGGGGCCTGCTGGACGTCGCCGTGGTCGTCTTCGCGCTGACCCCGGTGCTGTGGATCATGTCGCTGTCGTTCAAGACGCCGGCGACGCTCACCGACGGGAAGTTCATCCCGCGGGAGTGGACGCTGGAGAACTACCGGACGATCTTCGCGACCGACCAGTTCGTCCGAGCGCTGGTCAACTCCATCGGCATCGCGTTGATCGCCACCACGATCGCCGTCGTGCTCGGCGCGATGGCCGCGTACGCGATCTCCCGGTTGGACTTCCCCGGCAAGCGGCTGCTGATCGGCGTCTCCCTGCTGATCGCGATGTTCCCGCAGGTGTCGCTGGTCTCGCCGCTGTTCGAGATCGAGCGGCAGTTGGGCCTCTTCGACACCTGGCCGGGCCTGATCCTGCCGTACATCACCTTCGCGCTGCCATTGGCGATCTACACGCTGTCGGCGTTCTTCAAGCAGATCCCATGGGATCTGGAGAAGGCCGCCAAGATGGACGGCGCCACCCAGGGGCAGGCGTTCCGGCGGGTGATCGCCCCGCTGGCCGCACCGGGCCTCTTCACCACGGCCATCCTGGTCTTCATCTTCTGCTGGAACGACTTCCTGTTCGCCATCTCACTGACCTCCACCGAGCGCTCGCGCACGGTGCCGGTGGCGTTGTCGTTCTTCACCGGCGCCTCGCAGTTCGAGGACCCGACCGGCGCGATCTGCGCCGCCGCCGTGGTGATCACGGTGCCGATCATCCTGTTCGTGCTCTTCTTCCAGCGCCGCATCGTCTCCGGCCTGACCTCCGGCGCCGTCAAGGGATAGGTGGTAACTCGTGGCTGAGATCGTGCTCGACAAGGTGAGCAAGAAGTTCCCGGACGGCACCACGGCGGTGCGGGACGTCGACCTGGAGATCGCCGACGGCGAGTTCGTCATCCTGGTCGGCCCCTCCGGCTGCGGCAAGTCCACCACCCTCAACATGATCGCCGGGCTGGAGGACATCAGCTCCGGTGAGCTGCGCATCGGCGGGCAGCGGGTCAACGACAAGGCCCCCCGCGACCGGGACATCGCCATGGTGTTCCAGTCGTACGCGCTCTACCCGAACATGACCGTCCGGGAGAACATGGCGTTCCCGCTGCGGCTGGCCAAGCTCGACAAGGAGACGATCGCGCAGAAGGTGGAGGAGGCGGCGAAGGTCCTGGAGCTGACCGCGTTGCTGGACCGCAAGCCGGCCAACCTCTCCGGCGGGCAGCGGCAGCGGGTGGCGATGGGTCGGGCGATCGTCCGGCAGCCCAAGGCGTTCCTGATGGATGAGCCGCTGTCCAACCTGGACGCCAAGCTGCGGGTGCAGATGCGGACCGTGGTGTCCCGCCTGCAGAAGCAGCTCGGCACCACCACCGTGTACGTCACCCACGACCAGACCGAGGCGATGACCCTCGGCGACCGTGTGGTGATCATGCGGGGTGGTGCGGTGCAGCAGGTCGGTCCGCCGCAGGAGCTGTACGACCACCCGAACAACCTCTTCGTGGCCGGGTTCATCGGCTCGCCGTCGATGAACTTCCTGACCGCCAAGGTCGAGGAGGGCACGCTGCGTACCGCCCTGGGTGACGTGCCGATCGGCGACCGGATCCGCCGTGAACTGGAGGGCGCCGACGCCCCTCGGGAGCTGATCCTCGGCATCCGTCCGGAACACTTCGAAGACGCCGAACTGATCGACGAGGAGACCCGCCGTCGGGGCATGGAGTTCACCGCCCCGGTGGACATCGTCGAGTCGATGGGCTCGGACAAGTACGTCTACCTGAGCGTCGAGGGGGAGCGGGCCACCTCCGCCGAGTTGGAGGAGTTGGCCGCCGACGCGGGTGCGGCCGACTTCAGCGGCGCCGGGTCGAACCTGGTCACCCGGCTGTCGGCGGAGTCAACCGTCACCGAGGGGGCGGACCGGCGGGTCTGGTTCAACCTGGAGAAGATCCACCTGTTCGACCCGTCCGACGGCCGCAACCTCACCCTGCACGAGGGCCGCGCCGCCGGCACCCTCGCCGACTGACCGGCGCTACCGGGTGCATCTGTCGCGGTCACAGCGGCAGATGCACCCGGTAGGACCTGCCGGGGTCAGTGTGAGTGCCGAGGCACCGCGCTGCCGTTGCCACCGACCAGGAAGTCCAGGTCTGCGCCCCTGTCTGCCTGCTGCACGTGCTCGCTGTACAGGCGTACCCAACCCCGATCGGCTGCCGGCCCCGGCGGCTGCCAGGCGGCGCGGCGTTCGGCGAGTTCCGCCTCGTCGACCAGCAGGTCCAGGCGGCGTGCCGGGACGTCGAGGCGGACCAGGTCGCCCGTGCGTACCAGCGCGAGCGGGCCGCCCACCGACGCCTCCGGTGCCGTGTGCAGGACACAGGTGCCGTACCCGGTGCCGCTCATCCGGGCATCGGAGATCCGCACCATGTCCATGACGCCGTCGGCGAGCAACCGTCGTGGCATGGGCACGTTGCCCACCTCCGGGAAGCCCGGGTAACCGCGCGGCCCGGCGTTGCGCACCACGATGACGGTGTCGGGCGTGACGTCGAGATCAGGGTCGTCCGCGGCGACGACGTACTCCTCGATCCGGTCGAAGACGAGCGCCGGCCCGGTGTGGGTGAGCAGGTGCGCCGAGGCGGCTGAGACCTTCAGCACCGCCCCGGACGGCGCGAGCGACCCACGCAGCACGACGGTGCCCGATCCGGCGGGCTGGAAGGGTTCGGCCAGGGTGCCGATGACCTGCCGGTTCCAGCACTGGGCGCCGTCGATGTTGTCGGCCACGCTCTTCCCGCTGACCGTGATCTGGTCCAGGTGCAGGAAGGGGGCGATCTCCGTCATCACCGCCGGCACCCCACCCGCGTACGCGAAGTCCTCCATCAGGTACGTCCCGGACGGCATCAGGTTGACCAGCACGGGCACGTCGGCGGTGAGGGTGTCGAAGTCCTCCAGCGACAGGGGCACGCCGACGCGGCCGGCGATGGCCAGCAGATGCACCACGGCGTTTGTGGAGCCACCGATCGCGGCGTTGACCCGGATCGCGTTCTCGAACGCCTCGCGGGTGAGCACCGTGGACAGGCGCTGATCCTGGTCGACCATGTCGACGATGCGCCGTCCGGCGGCGTGGGCGAGCGCGTACCGTCGTGAGTCCACCGCCGGAACCGCGGCGGCGCCCGGCAGCTGAACGCCCAACGCCTCGGTCACGCAGGCCATGGTGGAGGCGGTGCCCATGGTCATGCAGTGGCCCCGGCTGCGGGACATGCAGACCTCCGCCTCGGCGCAGTCGGCGGCGGTCACCCGGCCGGCCCGCAGGTCCTCGGTGAAACGCCAGACGGCGGTGCCGGACCCGATGTCCTGGCCACGGAACTTGCCGTTGAGCATCGGCCCGCCGGTGATCAACAGGGTCGGCAGGTCGACGCTTGCCGCACCCATCAGCAGGCCGGGCGTGGTCTTGTCGCAGCCGGAGAGCAGCACCACGCCGTCGAGCGGGTTGGCCCTGATCAGTTCCTCCGCCTCCATCGCCAGCAGGTTGCGGTAGAGCATGGTGGTGGGCCGCATGAGGGGTTCGCCGAGACTCATCGCGGGAAACTCCAGCGGCAGGCCGCCGCTCTCCCAGATGCCTCGCTTCACCGATTCGGCCAGTTCGCGCAGGTGGGCGTTGCACGGGGTCAGTTCCGACCAGGTGGTGGCGATGCCGATCACCGGTCGACCGTCGAAGACGTCGTCGGCGAACCCCTGGTTGCGCATCCAGGACCGATGAACGAACCCGTTGCGGCCGTCGGCACCGAACCACTGGCCGCTGCGTAGCGGTCGACTCGTCATCGACATCAGCACACCTTCCTGTCAAAGCTCTGGCCGCGGCGTACGCGGCGGTCGAGGGGCAAGCTGTTGATCAGTTGGCGGCGACGGGCTACCTGAGGCCCCCGACGGACAGTCCGCCGCGCCAGTGTCGTTGCAGGCTGAAGAACGCGATGATCAGTGGAATGACCGATACCAGGGAGCCCAGGATGATCAGGCTCCACAGGGAGGTGCCGCCCGCGTTGTTCGCGGAGGCGACCCCCTGCCAGAGGCCGAGGCCGACGGTGACCGGGAAGAGTCGGTTGTCGGAGAGCATGGCCAGCGGCAGGAAGTAGTTGTTCCAGGACGCGACCGCGGACAGGAGAAGGACGGTGACCACCGCGGGGCGCATCAGCGGAAGGGCGATCTGGAGAAACGTCCGTACCTCTCCCGCGCCGTCGGCCCGCGCCGCGTCCAGGATCTCGTCGGGGACCGCGTCGCGCGCGTACACGTGCATCAGGTAGACGCCGAACGGATTGAGCAGCGACGGGAGGATCACGGCCCAGACCGTGTTCGTCAGGCCGAGCCGGGAGAACATCATGAAGGTCGGGATGACCAGGGCGGTGGCGGGCACCATCAGCGCCCCGAGCACGACCGCGAAGCTGAAGCGCCGGGCGGCGAAGCGATACTTGGCGAAGCCGTAGCCGGCCATGACCGCCAGGACGGTGGCACCGATCCCACCGGCGAGCGCGTACAGCGTGGAGTTCAGCAGCCACCGCAGGTAGATGCCCCCGTTGTAGGTGAACAACTGCCTGAGGTTGCCGAGGTAGTCGACCTGGTCGGCGAACCAGAGGGTGTTGCCGCCACCGAACAGGCCCGGCGCGTCCTTGGAGCTGTTGACGACGACCCACCAGAACGGCACGAGAAAGTAGATCACCAGGAAGCCGAGCAGGATCTGCAGCGGAAGGTGGCGGTGCGCGCGGCGGTGGCCGGCGCTGGCGCTCTCGGACATCAGAGGAAGCTCCTCCGCTTGCGGGTGAAGAACAGGAAGGCGTAGACGCAGACGAAGACGACTCCGCCGAGGGCGAAGGAGATCGCCGACCCGTAGTTGAAGTTGGCCAGCCCGAACGCCTGTTGGTACGCGTACATGTTGGGCGTGAAGTCCGACCCGATCGTGCCGGCCGCCAGGTATCGCAGGATCTGCGGTTCGTTGAAGAACTGAAGGGTGCCGATCAGCGAGAAGACCAGGATCAGGATCAGCGCGGGCGCGATCAGCGGAATCTTGATCCGCCGGGCGACCTGCCATCGTCCGGCGCCGTCCATGCGGGCGGCCTCGTAGAGCGTCGGGTCGATGCCCTGGAGGGCCGCGTACAGGATGATCATGTAGTAGCCGGCCCACTGCCAGGTGACGATGTTGAGCAGGCCGTAGAAGATCAGGTTGCTGCTGAGGAAGTCGGGCGCGGTAGCGCCGAAGAACCCGAAGACGTCGGTGAGCGGGCCGAAGCTCCGGCTGTACAGGAAGCCCCACATCACGGCCCCGATGACCGTGGGGATCGCGTACGGCAGGAAGATCATGAGCCGGGAGAAGCGGGTGAACAGCGAGGTCACCGCGTCCAGGATGAGGGCCATGGCGAGCGCGACGGCGATCTGGACCGGGATGGCGACGAGCGCGAAGCGGATGACGAACCACGCTCCGGACAGGAAACTCGGGTCGGTGAACGCCTTCACGTAGTTGTCGAACAGAACGAAGCTGGTGCCGCCGATCAGCTTCTTCTGAAACAGGCTGAGGTACAGCGCGTACGCCAGTGGGGCGATGAGGAACGCCAGGAAGACCACCCCGAACGGCCCGACGAACAGCCACCCGGTCAGGTGCTCGCGGCGGCGCGTCTTGCCGCGGGTCTTGCGCTTCTCATCGTGAGTACGCGGTGCGCGCTTCTCGGTCAACGATGTCATCTCGGGCTCCGGGACGAGGGCCGCTGGGGGTGGAGGGTGGGCCGGCCGGGGGAGGACGGCACGGCCCACCCGGTCGGTCACTGGACGGTGAATCCCTGCTCGGTGGCGTGCTTCGTCACGTCCTCCTGAAGCCGGTCGGCAGCCTGCGATCCGGTGATGGAGCCGGCGCTCATCTCGCTGATCTGCTTGGTCATGGCATCGAAGTAGTACTGGCCGAACGGGCTGTAGACGACGCCCTGGTAGGCGTTGGCGGCGGGGACGTACACCTCCTTGTTCGCCTGCTGGCCGTCGAAGAATTCCACCTTGAGATCGACGAACTCGGGGTTGTTGAGTGCGGTCAGGTTGAGCGGAAAGATGATCTGGTTGGTCCAGCCGTCGGTGAGCGACTCCTGGTCGGCGTAGAGGCCGTAGGCGGCCTTGGCCGCGAGTTCCGGCTGTTTGGACTGGCTGGTGACCGAGAAGGCCGACCCGCCCCAGTTCACCTGGACCGGGTTGTTCGGATCCCACTGCGGCAGCGGCGCCACCGCGAACGTGCCGGTGTCCGCGCCCTGACCCACGCCCGCGCCGGTCAGGTAACCGGGTGCCCAGGCGGCCGAGATGTAGGTCGCGTAGTTGCCGTTGATCACCCCGGAGATGTACTCCGGGGTGAACTGGTCCTGCGTGCCGACCAGGCCCTTGCGGACCAGACCGCCCCAGTAGTCCAGGACGTCCTTCGACGCCTGGTCGTTCAGTCGTACCCCGATCGATTCCGGCTGGGCGGGATCGTAGGTGAACGGGGAGGCGCCCTTCTGGATCTGAAGCGCCATCATCAGTGCCGGGACGTTCGCGCCGAGGTCACCGAAGAGCGGTCCACCGGCGTCCTTCACCTTCTGCGCGGCCTGCTCGTACTCGGCCCAGGTCTGCGGTGGAGTGACGTCGTACTTGTCGAAGATGTCCTTGCGGTAGATCATCGCCAGCGGGCCGCCGTCGACAGGTACGCCGTAGACCGCGTCGCCGACCGAGACGTCCTTCCAGGCGCCGTCGCCGTAGTTGGCCCGGACCGTGTCGAGGCCGTACCCGCTGATGTCGACGAGCGCGTTCTGGATCTGGAAGGTCGGGATCCGGTCCATCTCTACCATGATCACGTCAGGTGCGCCGGTGCCCGCCGAGATGGCCGTCTGGAACTTGTCGTACTGGTCGCCGCCCTGCCCGACGTTGGTCCAGCAGACCTGAACCTCGTCGTTGGCCTTGTTGAAGTTGTCCACGACCAGCTGCATGTTGGGGTACCAGGCCCACATCGTGACAACCGGCAGGTCCTGCTTGGTGATGGTGTTGGTGCAGTTGCTCGCGTCGCTTCCGCCTCCGTCCGAGGAGCAGGCGACCAGGCCGCTCGCGGCTGCGAGCATCGCTACCGTGGCGAGTTTTCGTGTCGTCTTCATTGACGTGGGTTCCCTTCGGGCTCCGTGCGCGAGTTCCATGCGTCCACATCAGGGCTGGCGATCGATCCCTGACACCCACCTCCCGTCGACTCGGCGGGGAATGGCGGTGTACTCGTCTCGCAACTCCTCGGGAAGAATCCACTCCGGGGCGTTCTGCCAGGCCAGCGGGCGTAGGAAGCGTCGGATCGAGGTGGCGCCCACCGAGGTGTGCACGGCATTCGTCGACGGCCAGGGACCACCGTGGTGCTGGGCCCACGACACCCGGACGCCGGTGGGATAGCCGTCGAAGACGATGCGACCGGAGCGGGCGGCGAGGACGTCGACCAGCCTGCGTACCGCGTCGCTGTCGTCTCCCGGTCCGCTGTGGATGGAGCCGGTCAGCGACGGTGGCACGGTCGCCAGCGCGGCGTCGAGTTCGGCGACGTCGCGGTAGCGGACCACGACCATGAGCGGGCCGAAGCACTCGCCGGCGATCTCGGCGGTCAGGCCCGGCAGGTCGACCTCCAGCAGCGTCGGTGCCACCGTGAAGCCCGCGTCGGCGTCGATCCGGGGCTGCGCGACGAGGCGAGCGCCGGCCTTCTCCAAGGCGTTGGCCCCGCTCTCGTACGCGTCACGGATGCGCTGGTTCAGCAGGACCATCCCGCCAGCGGCGGCGACCTTTTCCCGGAGCGCGTCGACCAACAGGTCTCCGCCCGGGTCTGCCGGAAGGAACGCCAGCCCCGGTTTGGTGCAGAGCTGACCGCCCGAGGCGGTGAAGGAGGCGAACAGCCCGTCGGCGATCTGGTCTCCCCGGCTGGCCGCCGCGTCGGGCAGGACGACGATCGGGTTCACGCTGCTCAGTTCGGCGTACAGCGGAATGGGATCGGCGCGTTCGTCGATGGCCGCCTGGATGGCGCGGGCAGCACCGATCGAGCCCGTCAGGGCGGCCGCCCGGATCGTCGGCTGGCGCACCAACGACCGGCCGGCCTGCTCCCCGTACACGGCCGCGAGCACACCGCCGGGCCCACCCAGGTCGCGGACGGCCGACTCGATCGCGTCGGCGGAGGCACGCGACGTCAGCGGATGAGACGGGTGGGCCTTCACGACCGTGGGACAGCCGGCAGCCAGCGCCGCGGCGGTGTCGCCCCCGGCGACGGAAAAGGCGAACGGGAAGTTGCTGGCGCCGAAGACGGCCACCGGCCCGACAGGTACGAGCATCCGTCGCACGTCCGGGCCGGGCCCGAGTGGCGTGTCGGCGGCGTGGTCGATGGCCGCCTCCAGGTACCCACCGTCGCGCAGCACCGCCGCGAACATCCGGAACTGGACCGCCGCCCGGGTCAACTCCGTGTCGAGCCGCGCCTGACCCAGCCCGGTTTCCGCCTCCGCCGTCGCGACCAGATCCGCACGACGGGACTCCAGGGAGCTGGCGACCGCGTCCAGCAGCTGCGCCCTGCCGGCCCTGCCCAGGTCGAACAGCCACTGTGCCGTTCGGGACGCCTGGCCGGCGATCGCCGCCACGCCAGCCTCGTCCGTTTCGGTGAGATCCGTCGGGTGCGGCCGGCCGTCGCGCGGGTCGGTGGTGGTGACTTTCACAGCAGTCCTCTCCTCGCCAGATTGCTCATCAGGTCGCGGACGCCGAACCGCCACGGCTCGCACCGCTCCGCGTGCCACACCCGGTTGACCAGGGTGCCGAGCGCCGGGCAACTGATCCGCACCACGTCGTCGACCTTGTGGGTGAAGCCCTCACCGGGGCGTTCGCGGTCCTGAGTCGGGGCGAACATGGTGCCGAGCATCAGAACGGCGCCGTCGGGATACTGGTGATGGGGGCCGATCAACTGCCGGACGAGCTCCGCCGGGTCGCGTGACATCCGCGCCATCTCCGAGGTTGCCTTCAGGTGGAAGTCGTCCACCCCGTGGACCTGGAGGCCCACCTCCAGTTCGCGTACCCGGCTGAGCGGAAACCGCTCGTCGAACAGCCGGATCAACGGACCGAGCGCGCATGAGGCGTTGTTGTCCTTGGCCCGGGGGAGCAGCAGCGCCGACCGTCCCTCGACGTCCCGCAGGTTCACGTCGTTGCCCAGGGTGGCGCCGACGATCCGACCGCTGGACTGGGCGATGAGTGCGACCTCGGGCTCCGGGTTGTTCCAGGTCGAGGCGGCGAGTACGCCGACCGGGACGGCGGTGCCGATGGCGGAGAGGGGCTGTCCCTTGGTGAAGATCTCGGCGTCCGGCCCGATCCCCACCTCCAGGTACTGACTCCAGACGCCCTCGGCGACCAGCGCGGTCTTGAGTCGCTCCGCCTCGACCGAGCCGGGGACCAGGCTGTGCAGGTCGGCACCGATGTCGGCGAGCATCCGGCCACGGATGTCCGCCGCGAGGGTCAGGTCTCCCCGGGCCCGCTCCTCGATGACGCGTTCGATCATCGAGACGGGAAACGTCACGCCGGCGGCCTTGAGTGCTTGCAGGTCGACGGGGGCGAGCAGCCAGGGCCGGCTCGGGTCACGCTTCGCGGCACCGGTGTTGGCCAGTAGCTCGTCAAGGCCACCGACCCGTGGCCCGTCCGATCCGGCCACGGTCGCGGCGGGGTCGGGCAGCTCGCAGATGTCCCGGACCGTCGGGAACCGGCGGCTGAGGTCGATGACGTCGCCGTCGCGGACGGTGACCGGGGAGGGGCCGTCGACGGACGGGTCCCAGATGCGGCCGATGAGGACGCTGTGGTCGACGTCGTCCGGCAACGCCTCGGCGGCACTTCCGAACCATGGCTCCTTGCTCATCGTCGCTCCCCTGTAGCAGGTCAGAGTCGCCGAGCTGGAATCTGCAACGATCGTAGCGACATGTGCAACGGTGTCAATAGTCGGTTGCAATGGGGGCGGACTACATTGCATATGATGCAACCGGCGACCGTCCGGGTCGCCGCGCGAAGGGAGACAGGACGTTGTCGCAATCGATTCGCCGTGCGGTCGACCTGATCCGTCGCGCCGCGGAGCATCCGCTGTCACTCACCGAGGCGGCGGAGGTCCTGGGGGTGCACAAGTCCACCGCCCTGCGGATCCTTCAGACGCTCGACTCGGCCCGCTTCGTCCGCCGGACCGGTGCCGGGACGTACGTGCTCGGCAGCGGCATCATCGAACTGTCGGAACTCGCCCTGGGCTCGATGGACCTGCGCCAGTTCGCCGCCGCGCCCCTGCGTGCGCTTCAGCGCGAGACCGGCCACACCGTGCACCTGGCGCAGCTGACCGGGGACGAGATCATCTATATCGACAAGGTTGACAGCCCGGCGTTCGACGCGGTCAAGTTGCCGTCGCGGATCGGGCGCGCGGTGTCGATCTACGCGAGCGCCGTCGGGAAGACAATCCTGGCGTACCTGCCGACGGAGGAACGCGACCGCCTCCTCTCCCACGTCGTCTTCGAACGATTCACCCCCACCACGTACGCCGACCGTGAGTCTCTCGACGCCGAACTCCTCCGCATCAAGGACCAGGGCTGGGCCGTCGACAACGGCGAACACGACACGTACGTCATGTGCGTGGCGGCGCCGATCAGGGACTCGCGCGGGCGGGTCATCGCCGCCGCCTCGATGACCGCGATCGAGGTCATCGCCAGCCTCGACCAGCTGAAGGAGAGCGTTCCTCTGCTGCTCGACACCGCGAACCAGATCTCCCAGGAACTCGGCCACTCCGCCGATCTCGGCTGAGCCCGAGCGGTGGAGCCCGCCCCGGGCCCGCGTCGGGGGAGTGCGCGGACCCGGGGCGGGCGGCTCATCGGGGCCGGGCCGGTACCCAGTCGGTGAACCGCCGGTGCAAGTCGGTCGGCGGCTCACTGCCGCCCAGCCCGGCGAGCTGCTCGGCGGCCTCCTCGCGCAAGGTCACCAGATAGACCATCAGGCCGGGCATGTTGTCGCGGTACTCCGTGAACAGACGCAGCTTCGCCGGGGAGCAGGGCCAGGCGATCCCGCAGGCTCGGCAGCGCCAGGTGGGACGGGACGCGACGTGCTCGACCGGGCCGCTGCTCACCCTCCCGCCCGCGCGGCGGGGAGGGGCGGGCGCCGACGCGTGGCGTAGGGGACCGGTGCCAGGCGCACCGGACGCATGCCCTGCGGCATCACGAACAACTGCCGCTTCTCCGTCGCGTCGCCGTGCCGATCCAGCTGGTAGCAGTCGACCCAGGTCCAGGCGTACGGCGGGTGCCGGTCCGGCAGCTCGCGGATCACCCGCACCAGGATCGGGCTGGCGAACTGCGGGGAAGCCGCCCGGTCCAGCAGGTACACGCCGGGGGAGACCCGAGGCGTACCGTCCTCCCGCATCACCGGACATGGGGACGGACGAGCCACCCGGGTACGGCATTCGTGGGCTTCGGAACGGGCACGGCGGGGCCTCCTCAGTCGACACGGAGTTGGGGAGGGCCGCCCGCGAGTGCTCGCCCGACGGGCGGCCCCGTGCTGGTCCCGCCGACGGGCCGTGCCGCGCCCGCGGTTCCGCTGGTGACACTCTGCTGTGGAGACCGCTACTCTCGGAAGGTGTTTCCGGCGTCCGGGCTGAGCTGGCGAAACGGCGCTGACTCCGGGGGCGACGTGCGTAGTTGACCTTCAGTGTGGGGAGCCCTGAATGCCTGACATGCCGAACCCCGTGGCGGCCTTCATCGTTGGCGAGATCCGCCGGGCACGGGGCGCGGCCGGCATGACGCAAGAGGCATTCGGGCGCGGCGCCGGCTTCAGTGCCTCCCACGTCAGCGCTGTTGAGGGCGGTACCCGGGCATTGACGTTGGACTTCGCCCGAGGCGCCGACCGCGCGTTGCGCAACGGTGGCCTGTTCGAGCGGCTGGCGATGAAGCTCGGCACCCCGTCCTGGTTCCTGCCGTGGCTCGACGCCGAGCGCGGTGCGACGCAGCTCCGCTACTTCGAGCCCAACCTGATCCCCGGCCTGTTGCAAAGCGAGGCATACGCTCGCGCCGTCCTACGACTCGACCCCCGCCTGACCGATGACGAGGTGGATCGCCGGGTCGCCGGTCGGCTTGAACGGCAGGCCATCCTCACACGGGAGTCTCCACCCCAACTCGTCGTTGTCGTCGATGAGGCAGCGATCCGTCGCGCGGGCGACGCAGGCGAGAAGATGATGGCCGGGCAACTCTCGCACCTTGTAGCTTGCGCAGAGCGACCCAACATCAGTGTCCACGTCATTCCGGCCGATGTGGGCCTTCACGCCGGGCTGTCCGGTCCACTGTCCCTGGCCCACATGCCGGACGGCAGTTGGATCGGCCACCTAGAAAGCCAGCTGGGCGGTGAGGTGGTGGACCGACCAGCCGACCTCGATACGCTCTTTCAACGGTGGGAGAGCGTCCGGACCGAGGCCCTTCCCCGGCGGCAGTCCCTGAACCTCATCAAGGAAGCGGCGAACCAATGGACCTGAACGGCGCGCGGTGGCGCAAGAGCACCCGTAGCGGCACTAGCGGCGGCAACTGCGTTGAGGTTGCCGACAATCTTCCCGGCGTCGTCGGTGTCCGCGACTCGAAGGACCCGACCGGCCCGGCGCTGACCTTCGCCCCGTCCGTGTGGCGCGCGTTCGTCGCCCAGGTCACCCATCGGGCCTGACCCAGACGGGTCTTTCGTCGCAGCGCCACCGAGGCAGAATGGCCGCGTGACGCGTGTGCGGTTGTTCCGGCAGGACGACGCCTCGGCGGTGGCAGAGCTCATCGAGCGATGCCTGCGCGAGGTCAACAGCCGTGACTACCCTGCCGAGCTGATCGAGCGGATGTGCGCCCACTTCACCGCCGAGCGGTTGGCGCAACTGGCAATGGAACGTCAGGTCTTCGTCGCCGAGTGGGACGAGGTCGTCGGCACGGTGTCCCGCGACGGCAACAAGGTTTTCACGATGTTCGTGCATCCGGGGGCGATCGGTCGCGGCGTCGGCCGGCGGTTGATCGGGCACGTCGAGGAGCTCGCGGCGGCGGACGGGTTCGACCACATCGAAACCGGCGCCAGCATCACCGGGCACAGCTTCTACCACCGACTGGGCTACGTCGATGTCCGCACCAGCGATACCGAGTTCGGTCTCAACTACATCCTCCGCAAGCCGCTGCCTCGACAAGGTGGCCCCGCCGAGAGCGAGCGAAGCCGGCGGCCGTTGCCACCGAGAGTGGACAAGGGAGACGGACTCGCGCCGGTGGTCCAGCCACCATGACTCGTCCCGGAGGGGTGCCCGCCGGGCCGTACAACTACGGATGTTGCTGCCTCGCGGTGGCTTGATACAACAACATCCCTGATGTTGTCGCCTCCTCGGCCAGCTACAGCGTCTTTTTCCGTCGCAGCCTCTGGCAGTCTGACTGGGGGCGCTCGCCCGTATTAGTTCCGGCTCAGGGCGTCGAGCAGCTCGGCCTCTCGGCCGGCGCTCAGGCCGGCGCGCCGGTCACGGTTCAGCCCGGCCTCGCGCTCCCAGGCGAGAGTGTCCGCCAGCAGGTCTGAGCGTGGCCGGTGGCGTAGCCCGGCGGCGCTGGCCGCCGCGCCGCTGCGCGCCGACCAGCCGGACCAGCCCGGTTCGACAAGCCACATCGGCAGCGACTCCGGGCCCATGTACTGGGCCACGCCCTGGGCCACCAGCCAGTCGGCGTCTACGTCGACCACGGGACCGGTGTGCCCGCCGACGGCGCGGCACCGGGCGATCCATTCACCGAAGGGCACCACCGGACCGACCGCGTTGAACGTGCCGACCGTCCCGGCCGTTGCGCTGTCCAGCAGCCAGGTGACCAGATCGCGCACGTCCACCACCTGCGTCGGCAGATCGGGGGTACGGGGTACCAGCATCGGCGCCTCGGGGGCGCGGGCGGCCCGCGCCACCCAGTAGCCGGAGCGATCGGTGTGGTCGCCGGGGCCGCCGATCAACCCGGCGCGGGCCACCAGCAACCGGTCTCCCACCTCGGTCGTGGAGAACTGCTCGCAGGCCACCTTGGCTTCGCCGTACTCCTCACGGTCGACCACGTCGCGAACCGTCGCCGGGAGGGTGGCCGCCGACTCGTCGGCACCGGGTGTGTCGTGGCGGGCGTAGGCGCTGACCGACGAGACGTAGCTCCAGTGCCGGGCCCGGTCGCCCAGCGCGCGCAGGGCCTGCCGGACGAAGCCGGGCTGCCATGACACCTCGATGACGGCGTCCCAGTCCCGGTCGCTCAGCGCGTCGTAGGCTGCGGGATCGCGGCGGTCCGCCACGACCAGGGCCGCGCCGTCCGGTACCGCTCCGCTCTCCCCACGGGCCAGGCAGGTGACAGTGTCTCCCCGATCGACGGCCTGCCGGGCGATCTCTCGCCCCAGCCACGCCGTCCCGCCCAGCACCAGTGTCTGCATGGTGCCCAGCCAAGCAGCAGCGTCGCGGCGCAGCCAACGGACTCTGCCGTAGGCAGAACACCGGGCTGCCGGCGCGGCCCGGCTGCCCGACGGAGTGCCGGTTGGAACGGCGTGCAGACACGGCAGTCGGTGTGTTTCACGGCGGTCACCCGCGCGCGTCGCCCTGAGCCGCGTTCTCAAGTCTGCGGGATCGTCCGATCCATCCGACCTTGCGAGTGGTCGGTACGGCAGGTATCGTCTGCTGCAAATATTTGCCGCCTTTTCTTACGGGGGAAAAATGGCGCATTTACTGCGGCGACGCATGCTCTCATCGGTTTCTGTCTTCGTCGTGCTGGCCACCGCCGTCGCTCTTCCTGGTCGATCCGCTGCCGATCCCAAAGAGCCTGATCGTGACTTTGCGGCGCAGGCCAGCGAACCTTCGCTCATGCGTCACTCAGAGGTGGCCCAGGCGATCGGTGAGCTGGGCCACGGCGATTACCGCACCATCTTCTCGGGGATGCGAGTCGATCCGGCCAAGGATCGGGTGACTGTCTATGCGACGGATCTCGAGCGGGCCCGGCTACTGCTGGATCGTGGTGTTGGTCCGCTCTCATCGGCCAAGCGGGGCGCCACCGCCGTCGAAATACGGGAGAGCAAGTACTCGCGTCACCAGATGGAGGCCGCCAGCAAAGGCGTCTGGGACGCGGCAAAGCAGTGGAAGGACGCGGGCGCGCAGGTCTACTCCATAGTGCTGCTCAGCGACGGCAGTGGCTTGGAGGTCCGCACCAGCGATCCGGCTCGGGCGGCCTCCATCGCGTCGAGATCGTTGTCGGTGGGCGCTCTGGACGCGGCGGACATCCGGTACGTCAAGGGCAGCCCGGTCCGCCCTGCCGACCGACACAGTCCGTCTGCTCCATGGCAGGGGGGAATCCCCATCCGACACGACGTCAACATCTCCGGCTACCAGTGCACGTCGGCATTTGGTGTTCGTGACCGGACGTACAACGCCGAGTATCTCGTCACCGCCGAACACTGCTTCAGCGTCGGAAACGGCATTGAGGCGCAGGGTGGCGCGGGAATTGGCAAGGTCCAGCAGGAGAACTATCCGCACGATGCGGCGATCATAAACGCGAACGCGTCGTCCCAGGTATGGGTGAATGACGACTACGTATTCAACTTCGGCGCCGCTCAGTACTCATGGGACGGTGAGTACGTGTGTCAGAGTGGGTACACCAGTTACCCCAACCGTTGCAATATCGTGGTGACGCACGAAGCCGTCCAGTGGGACTTCGGTGACGGCAAGGGCGTACGGCTGGGAGTTGAAGGCTGGCAGTGCTCCGGTTGCGCGGCCGTCGCGAAGGGTGACAGCGGCGGGCCGGTCTGGGCGACTCGCTCCGATGGCGTGTTGACGAGTCGAGGGATCGTGAGCGGATTCCACACCGATGTGGAAGCCGGCCGGTCCGGCGAATATATTCTCTGGACAGAGACCCCGTCCGTGTTGACGGTGCTCAACCTGTCACTACAAACGTCGTAGCCGACTTGGCGGTGCCGGCAGGTCCTGCCACCGGCACCGCCGCGTTGACCGAGCACGGCGCCGACGAGGGTTCGCCCCGTCGGCGCCTTGCACGCGTCATGGTCCGCAAAACCGTGGGAAGTCGTGATGTCGAAGGTCGTCAGCCGAGCCGCCGCCGTCGCTGGCGCGGCAGGAACCCTCATCGCGGCCTTCGGCCTGCCCTGGGCCTGGTACGGCGACCGGGCCGTACGCCTCACCGAGTTCCCGGGGTGGGGCTGGTATCTCGGCGCGGCGGTCCTGCTCAACGTGGTCACCGCGTGGACGATCGCCGAGCCGGGCCGGCGAGGGTGGCTGCCGCTGGTGGCCGGTGGGTTCGGTGTCGTCACGATCGTGGCCGCCGTCGTTGTCATGACCAACTACGCCGACGTGTTCCTCGGCCCGGTCGTCCCCGCGGTCCGTCCGTCGCTCGGGCCGGGCGGGCCGGTCGCGGTGCTGGCGGGGCTCGCCAGCCTGACCGCCGTCGCCGGCTCGCGGTACCCGCGGTTCAGTCGCTCCAATTGACCCGGGGCGGCAGGGCGAGGAAGTCGGCGTACCGGTGCAGCGCCTGGTCGATCTGCTCGCGGTGGGCCGGGCCGAGGTCGGCCAGCGGTTTCACGGTGAGGGTGACGCGGGTCTTGGCCAGGCTGCGTTTCCAGGTGCCGACCACCCGGCCCCCGACTACGACTGTGGCCTGGAAGACGCCGTTGCCGCCGGGGATGATGGCCTGCTTGTGCTCCGGGTCGAGCATCAGCGCGCGGTCCTTGTAGCCGAGCAGGTACTCGTCGAAGCCGGGCAGGGTCAGCACGTCGTCCACCACGGCGCGGGGTGCGTCCAGCAGCGGAGTGTGCAGCACCGCCTCGACGCCGTCGACCAGAACGGTGGTCAGGTCCGCACCGGCGGCGGCGATGCCGCGTTTGGCGTCGGCAGCGGTCAGGCCCGTCCAGCCGGCGAAGTCCTGCCGGGTGGTGGGGCCGTGGCTGCGGAAGTAACGCAGCGCCAGGGTGGCCAATGCCTCGTCGCGGTCGAGCTGTCGCTGGCCGGGCGCCCACTCGTCGAGCAGCGCGAAGGTCTGCTCGGCGCCGACGTTGGGGGCGATGCAGGTGACCCCGCGCTGGGCCGCGTACCACAGCAGGTGGTAGCCGCGCTGGCCAGCACCGTCGATGCCGGCCGCCACCAGCGCGGCCACGCACTCGGTGCGGGTCAGCCGGCCGCCACCGGCGAGGATTCCACCCAGCACGTCGGCCGCGCGGTCCGCCTCCGCCT
This sequence comes from Micromonospora sp. C51, assembly GCF_018070435.1. NCBI lineage: Bacteria > Bacillati > Actinomycetota > Actinomycetes > Micromonosporales > Micromonosporaceae > Micromonospora > Micromonospora sp. C51. Next base: position 122,234 of record NZ_JAGPXQ010000011.1, read on the forward strand.
CGGACAGGCCGAGGAACTCACGTCGCTTCGCCGCACCGGCGAGCGCGCGTACGCCGGTCAGCTCCAGCAGCCAGCGGGCGTCAGGGGCCGGCACCAGGTGGATGGTGCCGCGCATCGGCCAGGTCCGCAGTGCCTCCCGGCGCTCCAACGCGGCGTGCACGTCGGTGTGGGTCGACCCGGGCAGCCGTACGCCGAGCGACCACATGCCGCTGGCCAGGTCCTGGGCCTGCATGGCGCCGAACCACTGCACCACGTCGGCCACCGTGGTCGGCGGGGCGGCGGTGGGGTGGGGGCGCAGCAAGAGGCTGGTCATCCGCAGCGCGAGCGCCTCGGAGCCGCTCAGCGCGATCGTGCCGGGAGGTGCCACGACGTCGGCCGCCTTCCTTTCGGTGGTCGACGGCAGCATAGGCGCGGACACCGACAACACCGATCGGGGCCGGAGCACCGGGCGATTCCCCCTGATCGCGCTACGCCAACATCGTTGGTGGCGGAGCGCGATCCCCCGTTCAGGTCGACCGGTGTGAGGGCGGCTGCGAAATCGCCGGCACCGGTGTCAACAGGATGACGTTTTCCTACCTGTTCGAGAACTGTGAACCACGCAACTTGCGGATATCTTGAGCAAGCCGGGGCGGGCTCGCGGTCAGCCCCGGCGAGGTTGTGGCACCCGGACGGCGGCCATGCCCGCCGCGGTCGCGGCCTCGATGCCCAGGTCGGCGTCCTCGAAGACCAGGCAGGACCTCGGCGGTATGCCGAGCAGTTCGGCGGCGCGCAGGAACGGCTCGGGGTCGGGCTTCGGGCGGGTGTAGTCACCGGCGCAGACCAGGACGTCGAAACGGTCCCGGATGCCCAGCGCGTCCAGCGAGGCGGTGACGGCCGCCCGGGTACTGCCGGAGACCACGGCGAACGGGATGCGTCCGTGCGCGTCGTCGATGTGTTGCAGCACACCGGGGATGCCGGCGGCGGTGGGCAGTAGCTGCTGGAAACGCGTCTCCCGGTGCGCGACGACCGTCTCCACCGGCATGTCCAGGCCGTGTTGTTCGTTGAGGGCGACGACGATGTCCGCGGTCGGCCGCCCGGCCCAGGCGTAGAAGAGGTCCTCGGGGAAGGCGCAGCCCCACCGGTCGAGGGTGTCCCGCCACGCGGTGTAGTGCTGGGGCATCGAGTCGACGATCGTGCCGTCGCAGTCGAACAGGTACGCCTGGAACTCGCCGGTCGGCAGGGGCAACATCACCGACCCAGGCTATCCGGCGGTGCGCGACGGTCGTCGCGCCGCTCAGAGTCGCCGATACATCACCAGCAGGTCGACATAGCCCTCGGCGGAGTGTCGGAAGCCTTCCGGGATCCGCCCCACCACCTCGAAGCCGAGCGACCGCCACAGCGCCACCGCGCGGGTGTTGACCGCCACCACCGCGTTGAACTGCATCGCCCGGTAGCCGTCGGCGCGGGCCAGGTCCAGCACGTACTCGCCCAGCGCCCGCCCGATTCCGCGCCCGGCAGCCGACGGAGCGACCATGAAGCTGGCATTGGCGACATGCGCCCCCGGCCCGAGCTGGTTGGGGGTCAGCTTCGCCGAGCCGAGGACCGTGCCGTCCCGGTCGACGGCGACCACGGTCCGGCCCGGCGCAGGCACCAGCCACATCTGCCGGGCCCGCGCCTCGTCGACGTCCCGGGGCCAGGTGTACGTCTCACCGGCGGCGACGATCTCCCGAAGGAACGGCCAGATGCCCGGCCAGTCGTCGGCGGTCGCGATCCTGATCTCCATCACCGGTCAGCCTGCCAGGACGCCGCCGGTGCCGGCCACCGGATATCCGCGCACACCGCCCGATGTTTGTCACCGCAAGCATCGGGTAGTCGCCGGAGCTGATCACGAGAAGGAAGGACGAGCGATGGCGGCACAGGTCAAGGTGGCGGTGATCTACTACAGCGCCACGGGCATCACCTACCAGATGGCGCAGGCGGCCTGCGAGGCCGCCGGTGAGGCGGGTGCGGAGGTGCGGCTGCGCAAGGTACGCGAGCTGGCGCCGGACGAGGCGATCCGTTCCAACTCGGGTTGGCAGGCGCACCGGATGGAGACCCAGGACGTGGAGGAGGCACAGCCGGACGACCTCAGCTGGGCGGATGTGGTGATCTTCGGTTCGCCGACCCGCTACGGCCTGGTCGCCGCCCAGCTCAAGCAGTTCATCGACACCACCGGCCCGCTGTGGGCCCAGGGCGCGCTGGCGGACAAGGTCTACTCGGCCTTCACCTCCACCGCCACCGAGCACGGCGGGCAGGAGTCGACGCTGCTCTCGCTGTTCCACGTCTTCTACCACTGGGGCGGGATCGTGGTCACCCCCGGGTACACCGAGCCGAGCCAGTTCACCGCCGGTAACCCGTACGGTGCCTCGCACACCAGCAACAACGGCGAGACCGCGCCCGACCACGTCGCGCTGGGGGCGGTCGCGCTGACCGCCAAGCGGGCGGTACGCATCGGCGCGGCGCTCAAGCAGGGCCTGGCCGCCTGAGCGGTCCGACACCACAGGACCGACGGTCCGGGCGGGGGCTCTCAGACCCGCCCGGACCGTCGGCCATGGACAGCGCTACCCGGGATCGGGCCGGCTATGCCTGCGCCGCCGGGGACAACTCACCGGCCGGTGCCGGCAGCAGGTCGCGCAGCAGCTCGGTCAGCACCGCCACGCCGTCCGGGCTGAGCACCGACTCGGGATGGAACTGCACCCCGGCGAAGCCGCGACCCCGCAGGGCGTGCACCGCGCCGTCGGACTCGTCGCGAGCCAACTCCACCGGCCCGTACGGGCCATCGAGGCGATCGGTGGTGGCACGGGCGGTGAAGGTGGCGTAGAAGCCGACCCGGCGGGGCGTGCCGAAGAGGGTGACGGTGCGTTGCAGCCCCTGGTAGGGCGCGTCCCGGCGGTGCACCGGCAGCCCGAGCAGGCCGGCGAGGAGCTGGTGACCGAGACAGACGGCGAGCGTCGGGTGCCCGGCAGCCAGCAACCGGGTGAGCAGGGCACGCAACCTGGTCATCTTCTCCGTGTCACCGGTCGGGTCACCCGGGCCCGGCCCGACCACCACCAGGTCGTACGCCTGGACCGGCTGCTCGTCCTGCCACGGCCGGACGGTCACCGACAGCCCGAGGGCGCCGAGCTGGTGGGCCAGCATCCCGGTGAAGGTGTCCTCCCCGTCGACGATGAGGGCCCGGCGCCCGGTCAGGGTGGGCAGGGCCAGGGCGCCCGGTGGCCGCTGGTCCAGCCAGAACCGGGCCAGCGGCGCGTTGCGGGCGGCGAGGGCGGCGCGCACCTGCGGATCGTCGGCGAGCCGGTGCGTCGCCTGCGGCCCGGCCGGCGCCTGCGGCCCGAGACCGAGGGCGGCCAGCACGCCGGCCGCCTTGGCGTGGGTCTCCGCGACCTCGGCGGCGGGGGTGGAGTGGCGCACCAGGGTCGCGCCGACCGGTACCCGCAACTCACCGGCGGGGGAGATCTCGGCGGTACGGATCAGGATCGGCGCGTCGAGGCTCTGCCGGCCCGTCTCGTCGTGGCCGAGCAGGGCCAGCACCCCGGAGTAGTAGCGGCGCCCGGTGCGCTCGTGGCGGGCGATCACCCGACAGGCGTTCTCCATCGGGCTGCCGGTCACCGTCGGCGCGAACATCGTCTCCCGCAGCACCTCGCGGACGTCCTTCGTGCCCCGTCCAGCCAGCAGGTACTCGGTGTGCGCCAGGTGCGACATCTCCTTCAGGTACGGCCCGACGACCTGCCCGCCGTGCTCGGCGACGGTGGCCATCATCTTCAACTCCTCGTCGAGGACCATGTACAGCTCTTCGGTCTCCTTGGTGTCGGCGAGGAAGCGCAGCAGCGCGGCCCGGTCAGCAGCGGCACCGGTGTGCCGGAACGTACCGCTGATCGGGTTCATCATCACCAGACCGTCGTCTACGCTGACGTGCCGCTCCGGGCTGGCACCGACCAGGGTGCGCGCCCCGGTGTGCACCACGAACGTCCAGTACGCTCCGCGCTCGCGAATCAGCAGTGAGCGCAGCGCCGCCAGCGCGGCGGCCAGCGGGGCGCCCTGTACCTGGGCGCGCAGGGTGCGGTGGATGACGAAGTTCGCGCCCTCCCCGTGGCCGATCTCGTCGGTCAGCACCCGGGCCACGATGGCGGCGTACTCGTCGTCGCTGATGTCGAAGGCGGCGCCGGTGGTGCGGACGGGTGCGGTCGGCAGGGCGTCGAGGACACCGGCCAGCGGCAGCCGGTGGTGGTGGTCGATGCGGAGGCATTCCAGTGGTACCCCGTCGTCCGTACCGGCGAAGCCCCGCTCGGCGATCTGGCGGTACGGCACCAGGGCCAGCGTCGCCGGGCCGGCGGCCGCGGCGGGCAGCGGGATGTCGGCGAGCCGGTCGACGGTCGTCACGGTCCCGGTGAACAGGTCGAGATGCTCGGCGCCGTCGCGGCGTAACAGGGCGAACGGGCCGGGATCGAAGCCGGCGGCGAGCGTGTCGAGCAGGTCGGTGAGCTGGTGCATCGGTCTCCTCAGGCCGGGTGACCACCGTCGGGGGCGGCCCGGGGACCGGGACATGACCGGCGGCCGCCTCGTGGGGCGGCCGCGTGGATGAAGCTACGCGCGGGGGAGGGCCGCCGGGTCGGCGGGCCACCAGCAGGTCAATCGCGCGAGCATGCGAACACTCTACGCGTCGGGTGGTCGGCGCGGAAGCCGATCGGCGGACCCGGTGCCCGGCAGCGTTGTCGAGTCACGATCACCGGGTACGTTGACCCGCGATGAAGATTCTCGCGCTGGACCTGGGCACCTCGTCGGTGCGTGGGCTCGTGCTGGACGGCGCGCAACCGTTGCCGGGGGCGCTGGCTCGTCGCCGCATGGTGCTCACCGTCGACGACGACGGTGCCGGCACCCTGGACGCCCGTGCCTACCTGGCCTGCCTGATCGAGTGCCTGGACGAGTTGCACGGCCAGGGTTGGTTGGACGGGGTCGAGCTGGTGGCGATCAGCGGCCAGTGGCACTCGGTGGTACCGCTGGGCGTCGACGACGAGCCGCTCGGCCCGGTGCTGACCTGGCTGGACACCCGGCCCGAGCCCTCGGCCACGGCGGTCGGCCCGGCCGACCCGGACGCCTTCCATCAGCGCACCGGCACCTGGTGGCACCGCTGTTACTGGTCGGTGCGGCTGCCCTGGCTGCGATCCCACACCGATGACCGGGTGTCCCGGTTCACCGGACTGGTCGAGTACGTGCTCGGCGGGTTGCTCACCGAGGCGCCGATGTCGATGTCCCAGGCGTCTGGCACCGGCCTGTTGGACCTGCACACCCTGGACTGGGACCCGGAGGCCTGCGCGCTGGCCGGCAGCGACGGTGCCGACCTTCCCGAACTGGCCCCACGCGGCTGGCACGGGAGGCTGCGCGCCGAGTACGGGCGGCGGTGGCCGGCCCTGGCCCGGACCCGGTGGGCGCCGCCGCTCGGTGACGGCGCCGCCTCCAACGTCGGCTCCGGCTGCGTCGACCCCACCCGGGCGGCGGTGACCGTGGGTACGTCCTCGGCGGTGCGGCTGTTGCAACGGATGTCGACGTCCGCCGAGTCGACCGCCCTGCCCCACCGGTTGTGGCGCTACCGCGTCGACCACGACCATGTGGTGACCGGGGTCGCGTACTCCTCGGGCGGGAACCTGTTCGCCTGGGCGGACCGGGAGCTGCGGCTGCCGACCGGCCGGGCGCTGGAGGAGGCGCTGGACCTGCTGCCGCCCGACGGCGGCCGGCCGGCCAATGTCCGTTTCGGCGGTGACCGTCCACCGGGCATGCGCCCGGCCGGGCTGGGCGAGTTGCGGGGACTGGGCTTCGGCACCACTGCGGTGGAGATGCTGGCCGGGCTCATGTACGGGGTGTGCGAGCAGGTCGTCGACGACCTGGTGGTGCTGGAGTCGACGGTTGGTCGTCCGGTGGAGGTGGTCCTCGGTGGCGGTGCGATAGCCGCCTCGACCTGGTGGCGGAGGGCGTTCGCGGCGGTGCTGGCCCCTCGGCCGGTCCACTTCGCGCGGCACCCGGAGATCGGGGCCACCGGCGCGGCGCTGGTGGCCACCGGCCGGATCGCCGATGCCGTGGTGGTGGCCGACATCGGCCGGACGGATGATCAAGACTCGGCGACCTCGGCATAGGGTTGCGACCAGCAGTACCCTTCCTTAACCGTTCATAAGGGCAGGGCGTTGACACTGCTCTCGGGCCTGGTTGGATGGACGGCGCTCCCCGGACCGCGGCGGACGCGTGGGGGAGGAGGAGCGGGTGGGTGTAGGACCGGAGCAGGCGCCCGGGGTGTCGCAGCACCGCCGGCGTCGGTTCGACGTCCGGGTGGTACCCCACCGACGTCGCTCCGCCCTGCGCCTGCGGGACTGGCGGATGCGTACCAAGCTGGCCACGGTGCTTGTCATTCCGTCGGTCGCCTTCCTGGTCCTGGCGGGAGTGCAGACCGAGAGCCTGGTCAGCCGCGCCAGCGTCCTGGGTGACTTCGCCGCCCAGGTCGGTATCGGACGCGAGATCACCACGCTGACCCACCGGTTGCAGATGGAGCGCGACCGTACGGCCGGAGAACTGCGCGCGCTGCGTGACGCCGACGAGGAGGCGAGCGAGGAGCGGATGGCCGTGTTGCAGCCCTACCGCGACGCCGCCGACCAGGCAGCGGCGGAACTACGCGCGGCGGCTGAGCCGTTGGCCGAGGCGGACGCCTCGTGGCGGGACGTCTACGTGGTGGCCTCCCAGGCGTACCAGCAGGTCGGCTACATCCGGAACACGATGACCACGGTGCTGCTCAGCGACGACACCATCATCGGTAACTACCACCGGGCGATCGACGCGTTGCTGAATCTGCTCGCCCAGCCGACGCCCGGTGCCGACCGGCCGGAGCTGGCCGACGCGGTGCTGCGCTACGTGCAGTTCGCCCGGGCGAAGGAACTCTCCTCGCGGGTCCGGGCGGAGCTGTACTCGGCGGCCCGTGCCGGCAGCTACGACTCCGAGGACGCGGCCCAGTTGCCCGACCTGCGGGCGCGTCAGCTGACCGCGCTCGGCGCGTTCCGGATCGCGGCGACGAGCGCCCAGGTGACCCGCTACGACGAGATGAGCCTGGACCCCGCCTTCATCGCCGCCTCCCGCATGGAGGAGCAGGCGCTGTCGCAGGGCACGTCCGGGTCGGCGGTGCTTGACGCGGAGCAGTGGTGGACGGCCAGCGAGGCCCGCCACGAGCTGTTGCAGCGCTTTGAGGCGGACGTGCTGTCGGCCTCGGCGCGGCAGGCCGACGACGCGAGCGAGACCCAGTTGCGGGAGACGCTGCTGGTCGTCGGCGTGATCATCACGGTCCTGCTGGTGGCGGTGCTGATCTCGGTGCTGATCGGTCGGTCGTTGGCCCGGTCGATCCGGCTGCTGCGTTCCCAGGCGCTGCGGATCGCGCAGATCGAGCTGCCCGAGGCGCTGGCCCGGCTGCGGTCGGTCTCCGGCGGCGTACCACCGATCGACGTCTCGCCGGCGGTCGTACGGTCGCTCGACGAGATCGGAGAACTGGCTGAGGCGTTCGTCGCGGTGCACCGCAGCGCCGTCGGGGTGGCCGTCGAGCAGGCGAACATGCGCCGCAACGTCAACGCGATGTTCATCAATCTCGCCCGACGCAGCCAGGTGCTGGTGGAGCGGCAGCTGGAGCTGCTCGACGACCTGGAGCGCGAGGAGGGCGACCCCGAGCAGCTGGAGAACCTGTTCAAGCTGGATCACCTCGCCGCCCGGATGCGCCGTAACGACGAGAGCCTGCTGGTGCTCGCCGGTACCGAGTCGACCCGCCGGTGGAACCGGCCGATCGGGCTGAGCGCGGTGCTGCTGGCGGCCAGCGCCGAGATCGAGCAGTACCAGCGGGTGCGGCACGAGGCGGTGGCGGATCTGCACGTGGTCGGGCACGCGGTGGGTGAGCTGGTGCACCTGCTGGCCGAGTTGCTGGAGAACGCGACCGCCTTCTCCCGGCCGGACACCATCGTGCAGGTGATGGCCCGGGTGGAGGGGCTGGGAGCGGTGATCGAGATCGCCGACCAGGGCCTCGGGATGAGTCCGACGGCACTGGCGGAGGCGAATGCGGTGCTGGCCGCCCCGCCGGCCGCTGACGTGGCGACGGTCGAGCGGATGGGTCTGTTCGTCGTCAGTCACCTCGCCGCTCGGCACGGCATCGAGGTGCGGTTGCACGGCGGCGCCGGTGGACTGGTGGCCCGGGTACGCCTGCCGCGTCCGCTGCTCGCCGAAGCGCCGCCGCCCAGCCTGGACCCGGTGTCCTCGCCGCGCGGGCTGCCCGTAGCGACGCCTCGTCCGGTCGCCCCGGCCGACCCGGGGCCAGCGGATCTGCCGGTGGCCGGCCGGCGTCCGACCACGGTGCCCCGCCAGACCCACCAGGTGCCGGTACGCGCCGAGGACGTGCTCGCCCCGGCAGCGGCATCGGCCAGCGGCGGGAGCGGCTGGTGGTCGCGGGAGGGCCCCTCGTCGTCGGTCGTCCCCGCGGTCGGGGCCGGCGCGCCGGCCCCGCCGGCCGTGCCGGTGACCGCCGGGACGAACGAACGGGGTCTGCCGATGCGGGTGCCGATGGCGCAACTCAGTGCGGTGACCCAGCAGGCCCGTCCAGAGCAGCAGTCGGCCGCCCGCAACGATCCGGATCCGGAAGCCGTCGGCGGGATGTTGTCCAGGTTGTACAGCGGCGTACGGCGGGCAGAGGCTGAGGAGACCACCGAGATACCCGTGCCACCGCTCGGGGCGTGGAGCGAAGGAGGACGGAAGTGACGACGTTGTCGCAGGAGGCTCGCGACCTGAGCTGGCTGGTCAGCGCGTTCGCGGAGCGGGTGCCCGGGGTGGCGCACGCGGTGGTGGTCTCCTCCGACGGGCTGCTGGTCGCGATATCCGACCACCTGCCACGGGACCACGCCGACAAGCTCGCCGCGGTGACCTCGGGACTGATGAGCATCACCGCCGGTGCCGCCCAGATATTCGACGGGGACGTGGTCAAGCAGACCGTGGTGGAGATGGGCCGGGGCTACTTCCTGGTGATGCAGGTACGCGACGGCTCGATCCTGGCCACCCTGGCGGCGGCCGACGCCGACATCGGCGTGGTGGGCTACGAGATGGCCCGGCTGGCCAAGCAGGCCGGGGAGATGCTGACCCCGGCCCTGCGCGCCGAACTTCAGCAGGCGCTGCCCCGCTGATCCGGCGGGACGGCGGGCGGCCGGCTGACGCTACCGGAGGCCGGGCGCGGCGCCGGGCCTGGTGGGTCGGGAGGCGACCCACCAGGCGACGGTGGCGGCCACCGCGACGACGCCGCTGAACAGGAACGGCGCCTCGATGCCGGCTCGGGCGGCCAGGGCACCGCCGGCCAGCGCACCCAGCGCGGTGCAGCTGTAGGTGACCACGCGGGAGGCGGCGATGACCCGACCCAGCAGCCCGCCCGGCACCAGCCGTTGGCGTACCGACAGCGCGGCGACGTTGAGCACCGCGAAGGCGGCGCTGGTGGTGACCACCACGACCACCGCGACGGCGCGGTGCCCGACGACGGCCAGCAGGACCGGCACACCGGCGGTGACGGCCATGGACCAGGTCAACACGGACCGGTGCTGGAAGCGGGCGACGAGACGGTCGGCGGCGAACGAGCCGATCAGGCCACCGGCGGCGCCGGTGGCCAGCAGCAGACCGAAGCCGAACGCGCCAAGGCCGAGGGCGTCGCGGGCGTAGAGCACGAAGATCGCGAACCAGGCGGTGTCCGCGGCGGCCACGGCGGCGGTGACGAGCACCAGGGTGCGCAGCATCGGCTGGCGGACGAGCCAGCGCAGACCGGCCAGGGCGCCGTCGCCGTCGGTGCTCGGCGGGGCGTCGCCTGCGGCTGCGGTCGCCCGGTGCGCCAGGGTCAGCGGCAGCGAGAGCACGAGCATCACCGCCAGGGCCAGGGTTGCCCCGTTGACGGCGAACGGGATGGCGGCACCCAGCACGAACAGCAGGGCGCCCACCGGAGGACCGACGAACTCGTTGCCGACGATCTCCCCGGCGACCAGCCGCCCGTTGGCCTTCTCCAGCTGCGCGTCGGGGACGAGCCTGGGTACGGCGGTCTGGGCGGCGGTGTCCCGGATGGTCTCGCCGACGCCGAGCAGGAACGCGGCGGCGACGACGAGCGAGATGGTGGCCCAGCCCAGGGCGACCGTGGTGGCCAGCGCGGCCAGCACCACGACGCGGCCGGTGTCGGCGGCGGCGAGCAGCGTACGGGTAGATCGGCGGTCGGCGAGGGCCCCGGCGAGCATCCCGGAGACGAGCCACGGCAGGAACTGCGCGGCGGCAACCGCACCGACGGCCAGCGGGTCGTCGGTGAGTGCGGCGGCCAGCAGCGGGAAGGCGGCCACCCGGATGCCGTCGCCGAGATTGGCCAGCGCGGCGGCACTCCAGAAGGTCCAGAACGGCCGGCCCAGACGGTTGTGCTCAGGCATGTCGGGATCGTACGTGCCGCGGCGGTGGCCCGGGTCGGGCCACCGCCGCGCTGACGCGTCAGACCGCGTTGTCCGCGATGACCTGGCGGTACCAGTGGGCGCTGCGCTTGAACACCCGTCGCTGGGTGGGGTAGTCGACGTAGATCAATCCCCAGCGCTGCTCGTAGCCCTCGGCCCATTCGAAGTTGTCGAGCAGGGACCAGACGTGGAAGCTCTCCAGCGGCACGCCTTCGGCGATCGCCCGATGTGCGGCGGTCAGGTGGTCGCGGAGGAAGGTGACGCGGCCGTCGTCCTCGACGGTGCCGTCGGCGCTGAGTTCGTCGGGGGTGGGCAGGCCGTTCTCGGTGACGGTGAGGGGGATCGGCCCGTAGTCGCGGGTGACCCGGGTCAGGACGTCGTACATCCCCTCGGGGTAGATCTGCTGCCACTCCGCCTCGGAGGTGGGCCAGCGGCGTACCGTGCCGCCGGACGCGGTGACGTAGATCGGGGTGTAGTACTGCACCGCGAGCAGGTCGATCGGGGTGGAGATGATCTCCAGGTCGCCGTCGCGGATGGCGCGGACCATCCGGCTGTCGGGTCCGAGGTCGGCCAGCACGTCGGCCGGGTAGCTGCCGGTCAACGCGGAGTCGAGGTAGAGGCGGTTCTCGTAGCCGTCGTAGAGGCGGGCGGCCTCCGCGGCGGCGGTCGAGTCGTCGGCGGGGTAGCAGGGGTGCAGGTTGAAGGCGGGACCGATGCGGCTCTTTCCGCCGGTGGCGCGCAGGGCGCGGACGGCGAGGCCGTGGGCGAGTTGGAGGTGGTGGGCGACCAGGTACGCCGCGTCGGGGTCCTGCCGCCCGGGGGCGTGGTGGCCGAAGAGGTAGCCGTTCTGCACCACGGTCTTCGGCTCGTTGATGGTCAGCCAGACCGGCACCCGGTCGCCGAGGGCGTCGAAGACGATGGCGGCGTAGTCGGCGAAGCGCTGGGCGACGTCGCGGGACTCCCAGCCACCGGTGTCCTGCAGGCTCTGCGGCAGGTCCCAGTGGAACAGCGTGGCCATCGGGGCGATCCCGCGTTCGTGCAGGCCGTCGACGAGGCGACGGTAGAAGTCGAGGCCGCGTTGGTTGGCGGCGCCGGTTCCGTCGGGCTGGATGCGCGGCCAGGAGATGGAGAACCGGTAGCTGCGCAGCCCCAGGTCGCGCATCAGATCGAGGTCTTCGGCATAGCGTTGGTAGTGGTCGGCGGCGACGTCGCCGGTGTCGCCGTTGCGGGTGCGTCCCGGCGCGTGGCTGAACGTGTCCCAGATCGATTCGCCGCGGCCGTCCTCCTTGGCGGCGCCCTCGATCTGGTACGCGGAGGTCGCGGCGCCCCAACCGAAGTCGGGTGGGAAGGACCGCCGGGTGGTCGGCTTCGACGCGGTGACCGTGTCGTCGGCCGGGTCGCCGGGCTGGCAGCCGGCCAGACCGGTGGCCGTGGTGGCTGCGGCGGTGCTGCCGAGGACGGCGTTGACCGGAGTGGCGGCGGTGGCCGAGAGCGCCGCGCGGCGCAGCAGGTGCCGCCTGGTGAGTATCGACATGGGTTCTCCTCGTGGATGGGGACGACCGCCTGAGCCCGGGAGCGCTCCCAACAAAGGGTAGAGGGTAGGCGGTGCCCGCTGGGCCGAGTCGTCGCGAGGGGTGGGGCGGACTGCCTCGGTGGCGGGTGACGTGGGGTGGGGAAGGCGCTGTGTCGGTCGGGCAGCTGATGCGGCGGGACCGGGTGCGCCGAGTACCGCGGGCGGACCGTTGTGCGCGCCCGGGCGGTCGGCGGGGCGTCGCGGATGGCGGTCGGCGGGCGGGTCGACTGCCGTGCGGGGCGCGCGGGTGGTGCGCGTCTGACCCGTCGGCCTCTTTTCCCATCGTGAACGGGGGTTTAGTGTGGGGACGGGGGAGGGCAACCCCCGTCCCCACCGTGTTGCGGTACACGCACGTTCGGATTGGCGTCCCAGTTGTGCGTGTCGCGCGGGAGCCGGGCCACGCGAGTGGCTGAGGATCCACCTCCCTCCACTGTGGTGGGGTGACGGCTGACGGCGGTGTCCGGGCTGGCCCGCCGTCGGCCTGTGGTCTGTTCCCCGGAGCCGTGGGCACGACCCCGAGCGATATTCCGGGTGGAACTCTGTCGATGGAAGCGCTCCCATCGACGTTGTTGCGACTGTAACGCCCGTCACGGCTTTGTGAAAGCCCCAAAATGAGATCGAAACAAGTCGGTGTTTCCGGAAGTTCCCTTGCTGGTGCTGGGAGCGCTTCCATGGCACACTGTCGATCGACCGCGCGGAGCCAAGTTACGCGTGAGCGCGGGTCGCCGAGGGCTTCCGGCTCGTCCGGTACGGCGTCCTGCTAGCAGCGGGAGCAGCTGCCGTCCCATACGGCGCCCCGCCGCGCTGGCCCGACCCGGGCCGCAGCGACCACCATCCACTGGCACCTCGGCGGACCCGTCGTCCCCGAGGCGCCACCGCCGGTGCGCCACCGCCACCGGCCTGGTCCGAGGAGACACCGCGCAGATGAGAAACCTGGCTAGACGTCGGCGCCTGGCGTGGCTCGCCGCCGCGGCGCTGGCGATCGGTGGGGCGACAGTCCCCGCCGCCGCCGCACAGGCCGCACCGGCCTGCGACGTGGTTTATACGACGAATGACTGGAGCAACGGCTTCACCGCCAACGTCACCATCAGAAACACCGGTGACGCGATCAACGGATGGACCCTGAAGTTCGCCTTCCCCGGCAACCAACGGGTCACCCAGGGCTGGTCGGCCCGGTGGAGTCAGAGCGGCAGCGAGGTCACCGCCGTCAACGAGTCCTGGAACGGCAACATCCCGGCCGGCGGCAGCACCAGCATCGGCTTCAACGGCTCCTACTCGGGCACCAACGGGAAGCCGACCTCGTTCTCGGTCAACGGGGTCACCTGCGGTGGCACGGCGCAGCAGCCCCCGACGGTCAGCCTGTCGGTGCCCGCCGGCCCGTTCACGGCCCCGGCGACCGTGCCGCTGACCGCCACCGCCAGCGACCCGGACGGCACCGTCGCCCGGGTCGAGTTCTACCGCAACGGGCTGCTGGTCAACACCGACACCAGCGCGCCGTACGCGTACACCCTGGAGAGCCTGCCCGCCGGTGACTACACGGTGCAGGCCAGGGCGTACGACAACAGCGGCCTGTCCGCGATCGCCGAGCGGTCGTTCACCGTCGCCGCCTCCACCTCGCCGGCCCTGGTCGCCACGCCGACCGCGGTGACGGTCCCCGAGGGCGGCAGCTCGACGTTCAACCTCAAGCTGAGCCGGGCGCCGACCGCGAACGTCGCGGTGAGCCTGGCGCGTACCGGTGACGCGGACGTCACCGTCACGCCGACCTCGGCGACGCTTACCACGTCGAACTGGAACACCGGCGTCGACGTGACCGTCCGGGCGGCGGAGGACGAAGACACCGTCGGCGGCACCGCCACCGTCACCGCCTCGGCCACCGGCCACACCCCGGCGACGGTCACCGTCACCGAGATCGACAACGACGTGCCCGGCGGGGACGACGAGTACGTGCAGCGCTTCCTCACCCAGTACAACAAGATCAAGAACGCGGGCTACTTCAGCCCGGAGGGCGTGCCGTACCACTCCATCGAGACGCTCATCGTCGAGGCGCCGGACCACGGCCACGAGACCACCTCCGAGGCGTTCAGCTTCTGGCTGTGGCTGGAGGCCTACTACGGTCGGGTGACCCAGAACTGGACGCCGTTCAACAACGCCTGGACGGTGATGGAGCGCTACATCATCCCGTCCGACGCCGACCAGCCGACCGCCGGCTCCGCCGGTGACGCCACCTACGCCGCCGAGCACGACCTGCCCAGCCAGTACCCGTCGCAGCTGGACTCGAACGTGCCGGTCGGCCAGGACCCGCTGCGCGCGGAGCTCCGGTCGACCTACAACACCGGCTCCGTCTACGGCATGCACTGGCTGCTGGACGTCGACAACGTCTACGGCTACGGCCGCTGCGGCGACGGCACCACCCGCCCCGCCTACATCAACACCTTCCAGCGGGGCACCCAGGAGTCGGTGTGGGAGACCGTGCCGCAGCCGTCCTGCGACACCTTCGCCCACGGCGGTCAGTACGGCTACCTGGACCTGTTCATCAAGGAGTCGCAGGCCCCCGCCAAGCAGTGGAAGTACACAAACGCTCCGGACGCCGACGCCCGCGCCGTGCAGGCCGCGTACTGGGCGCTGACCTGGGCCAAGGAGCAGAACAAGGAGGCCGACGTCGCGGCCACCGTGGCCAAGGCCGCCAAGATGGGTGACTACCTGCGGTACGCCCTGTTCGACAAGTACTTCAAGCGGATCGGCAACTGCGTCGGGGCCAGCGCCTGCCCGGCCGGCTCCGGCCGCACTTCCGCCCACTACCTGCTCTCCTGGTACTACGCCTGGGGTGGCGCGTACGAGACCAGCCAGAACTGGTCCTGGCGGATCGGCTCCAGCCACAGCCACTTCGGCTACCAGAACCCGTTCGCGGCCTGGGCGCTGACCAACGTCGACGAGCTCAAGCCGCGCTCGCCGAACGCGGCGGCGGACTGGACCAACAGCCTCAACCGGCAGTTGGAGCTCTACACCTGGCTCCAGTCGGCCGAGGGTGGCATCGCCGGTGGCGCGACCAACAGCTGGGGCGGGCACTACGGCCAGCCGCCGGCCGGCACGGCCACCTTCTACGGCATGTTCTACGACGAGGACCCGGTCTACAACGACCCGCCGTCGAACCGGTGGTTCGGCATGCAGGCCTGGTCGATGCAGCGCATCGCCGAGCTGTACCTGGTCAGCGGCAACGCCCAGGCCAAGGCGCTGCTGGACAAGTGGGTGCCGTGGGCGATCGAGCACACCACGCTGGGTGAGGACTGGTCCATCCCGTCGGACATGGAGTGGACCGGCCAGCCCAACAACTGGAACCCGAGCAACCCGCAGCCGAACAACAACCTGCACGTCGAGGTGACGGTCCGGGGCCAGGACGTCGGCGTCGCCGCCGCCTACGCCCGCACCCTGATCGCGTACGCGGCGAAGTCGGGCAACACCGAGGCGAAGGAAACCGCCAAGGGGCTGCTGGACGCGCTGCACGCGCACAGCGACGACCAGGGTGTCTCGACGGTGGAGAAGCGTGGCGACTACGAGCGCTTCGACGACGTCTACGACGCCTCCACCGGGCAGGGCCTGTACATCCCGCCGGGCTGGACCGGTGAGATGCCCAACGGTGACGCCATCGCGCCGGGGAAGAGCTTCCTCGACATCCGGTCGTTCTACAAGGACGACCCGGCGTGGCCGAAGGTGCAGGCGTACCTCGATGGTGGGCCGGAGCCCGAGTTCCGTTACCACCGCTTCTGGGCCCAGGCGGACGTCGCCATGGCCTACGCCGACTACGGGAAGTTGTTCCCCAACGGCTGAACGAACTCCTCCGGGTGGGCGGTGACCCACCCGGAGGCACCGGCCGGGCCTCGGGGGTAGAGGCAGGTCCGGTAGACGGCCTGACACCCACGGTCAGGCCGGGGTGGGTCGGCCCTCTGGCCGACGCAGCGGAGCGGTCGGCCCACCCCACCTCCCCGACCCGCCGAGCACGGCGCGCACATAGCGAAAAAAAGTGACCGCCCCGGGATCACAACCCGGCCCGGGACGGAGTAACGTACATCACCGGAGAGGCCGCTCCCCCCGTGGCGGCCTCTCCCTTATTGTTCCTGCCCCGGTGCGCTCGACTCGCCGTCGTCCGGTGCCCTCGCGGCCGGCTCGGTCCGCGGCGTCACCGGGTGCCGCAGCCCCGGGTGACCGGCCGGCAACGACCGGCGCAGCACGGCCCAACTGGCGGCCAACGCCGCCGCGACCAGCGGCCAGGTCAGTCCCACCCGGGCCGCGGTCAGGGCGAGCACGTGACCACCGAGATACAGCGGCACGAACACCGCCACCCGCAGCAGGTAAGTCCCCGTCCACACCCAGCTGGCCCGCCCGTACGCCCGCAGCAGCACCGGGTCACGGCGCCAGCGCCCGCGCTGCCCCAGCGCGGTGCCGACGACCACCCCCAGCAGCGGCCAGCGCACGATGATGCTCACCGCCCACGCCAGCGCGCTGGCGGCGTTGGCCAGCACCTGCACGAGGAAGAAGTCCTCCGCCCGCCCGGTGGCCACCGCCACCAGCGCGGCCACGCAGACCGCGAGCAGCCCGACCAGCACCGACCGGGGCCGGTCACCGCGGCGCAACCGCCAGCCGGCCACCACCGCGCCGGCGACCAGCGCCGCCACCACCCCGACCCCGACCGAGCGGCCGGCCACCAGCCAGCCCACCGCGAACGCGACCGGCGGCACGGTGGCGTCCACGGCTCCCCGGCGCCCGCCGAGCAGATCGGCCAGTGACTCGGGCCGTCCGTCCACGGCGACGTCCCGCTCCGACGTACCGGTCACGTGCCCTCCTTCGCCTGCGGCCAACCTATCGCCACGCCACGGACGGGCCACCGGCCGTACGCCGGTGGCATGCCGCTAAGTTGTGCGGGTGCGCGTGACGCCCAGGGGTGGTACTGCGGTCTGGCTGGTCGTGCTGGCCCTCATTCAGACGGCGGCCTTCATCGCCGTCTGGCGATTCGCCCTGCACACGGAGATCGGCCAGTGGATCGACACGGTGGCCCTCACCGGCAACCGGATCGGCCGTGACCACATCGAGGAACCGGTCGACCGGATCCTCAACGCCATGTCCGTGGTGTCGCTGCTGGCGGTCACCGTGATGATCGGGTTCATCGCGCTGATCCGAGGCCGGGTCGCCCTGGCCGTCGCGGCGACCCTGCTGATCGCGGGCGCCAACGTCACCACCCAACTGCTCAAATACGGACTGATCCGCCCCGACTACGGCATCGACCTGGAACGGGCGTACGTCGGCAACAGCCTGCCCAGCGGGCACACCACGGTCGCTGGATCGGTGGCGGTGGCCCTGGTGCTCGTGCTCCCGGCCAAAGTGCGGGCCGTCGGCGCCGTGATCGGCGCCGGCTACGCCGCGACCGCCGGGGTGGCGACCCTGTCGGCGGGCTGGCACCGGCCCAGCGACGCGGTCGCCGCGTTCCTGGTGGTCGGCGTCTGGGCGGCGCTGGCCGGCCTGCTGCTGCTGATCACCCAGCGGGAACGGGCCGAGGTCGCGTCCGGTGACGCGCACCGGCTCACCGCCCTGCTGCTGGGCGTGGGCGGGCTGCTCGCGATCGCCGGCTGCGCGCTGGCCCTGTGGTGGCTGGTGGACCTGCGGTCCACCCCGGCAACGGAGCTGTCCCGCCGTCCACTGTTCGTCGGCTACGCGGGCAGCGCCGCCGGCGTCGCCGGCTCCATGGCGGTGGTGATGGCGCTGGTGCTCACCGCCGTGCACCGTCTCGTGCCCCGCTACAAGGGCTGACCGGATGAGCCTCGTACGGTCGGCCTTTTACGACGAGTGCGAGCGGCTCGGCGCGGTGCTGCGTACCCTCGACCGGTCGGACCTCGACCGCCCGACCCGCTGCGCGCCGTGGACGGTGGCCGACCTGCTGGCCCACGTACGCACCGGAGCCGGCCGGCTGGCCGACATGCTGGCCGCCACGGCACCCGGGCCTGCGCAGGTCGACGCCGCCGGATACTTCGGCGCGGCGAAGTTCCTCCCGCAGGTGGACGCCGCCCGGATCGCCGCCGCCCAGGGTGAGGTTTCCGCAGGCGGCGTCGAACCGCTGGCGGAGCGGACCGGCGCGATGCTCGACGCGGACTTCGACCGGACGTGGCGGGCCACCCTCACCGCGGTCGACGCTCACCCCGCCGACCGGGTGGTACGCACCCGGCACGGCGACGCGATGACGGTGACGGAGTTCCTGCGTACCCGGGTGGTGGAGGTCGGTGTGCACGGCCTCGACCTGGCCGAGGCGCTGAACCGACCACCGTGGCTGACCCCGACCGCCGCCCAGGTGATCGCCGAGCTGCTGACCGGCGGGCAGGCGCTGCCGGTGGGCCTCGGCTGGGACCGGCTGACCCTGATCCGCAAGGCCACCGGCCGCAGCCCGCGCAGTCTGGTCGAGCAACACGCCCTCGACACCGCCGGCATCCGACTGCTCGCCTTCGGCGGCTGACCGGCTACCGGCCCGCGTACCCGCGTTCGCCACGAGCCGCCGCTGCGCGCGGCAGCCCGGAGCATGCCGGCGGATCAGGCGGCGGTGCGGGGTGCCGGCACGTGCGGGGCGGCGGCGCGCAGGTGGGCCAGGACCACCGGGTCGATCCGACCGGGTGCCAGCCGCTCCTCCAGGTTCTCCAGCCCAGCCCAGTCGACCAACGCGTCCTCGGGCTCCGCCGGATCGGCCGGATACCCGAGCGCGGTCAGCAGGCCGGCGACCTCGGCGGCCAGCGCACCGGTCAGGGCCAGCAGGGTGGCCGGGTCGGGCCGGCTGAACAACAGGGTGTGCACCGCGAGCAGCCGGTCGAGTTCGGTGACCGGGTCCGGATGGTCGTCGACCCGCAGGTCGATCATGGCGTCGCCGGTGCCGCCGTACCCGCCACCACGACGCACCACGAGCAGGCCCGCGCTCTGCCGGCCGCGCCGGTCGCCGCCGGCGGCCTCACCGGCCCGCAGCGCCGTGAGCAGCCGCTGGGCGAACGGCAGGTCGACACCGGCCAGCCAGGCGTCGCGCAGCGCGTCGACGACCTGCGGGCCGGTGAGGATGTTTCCCTGCGCCGCCCAGCCGTCGCCGGCCTGCCCACCGGCCCAGCCCCGGCAGTGGACACCGGTCCAGGTGGCCCCCGGCCCGGTGGCGGCGACCACCCCGAGCTGCCGGTGGTCGCGTTCCGGGTCGGCGGCGACCAGGCCGGCGACCGCACCGGCGGCGGACACGCCGGTCCGCAGCAGCGCCAGCCCCTGCGGCCGGTAGGCCAGGTTCACGTGCGCCTGGGTGGCGATCGCCCCCACATCGGCTGCGGCACCGGGCACGAGGGCCCCGGCGGCCAGGAAACGGCTCGCCACGACGATGCCGTGCAGCCGGCCGTCGTCGGAGCGGGCCACGAGCGAGAAGGTCACGCTGGGAAGGTTAACGCTGGTGACGGTCCTGCGGCCGCCGCCATGACCTTGCCCGGCGAGGCAGGGGCGGGCACCATCGACCGATGACGACGCGATGGGCAATGACGGTGCCATTGGGCGGGATCCCGCTCGCTGACCACGCCGCGGTGTACGCGGCCCTCGCCGACGCCGGCTACACCGACGTGTGGTCCTCCGAGGTCAACGGGGCCGACGCGTTCACCCCGCTGGCGCTGGCCGCCGCCTGGCAGCCCGGACTGCGGCTCGGTACCGCGATCACACCGGCGTTCACCCGTGGCCCCGGCCTGCTGGCGATGAGCGCCGCCGCGCTCGCCGACGTCGCCCCCGGACGGTTCGCCCTCGGCCTCGGCGCGTCGTCGCCGGTGGTGGTCTCCGACTGGAACGCCGTGGAGTTCACCGAACCGTTCCGGCGCACCCGTGACGTGCTGCGTTTCCTGCGGGCGGCGCTGCGCGGGGAGACCGTCGACGGTGCCTTCGACACCTTCGCCGTCCGCCGGTTCGCCCTGGAACGGCCACCGGCGGTGCCGCCGCCGCTGCTGCTGGCCGCGCTGCGTCCGGGCATGCTGCGGCTGGCCGCCGCCGAGGCCGACGGAGTCATCCTCAACTGGCTCGCCGCCACCGACGTGCCCCGGGCGGTGGCCGAGCTGGGGCAGCGGCGGGCACAGTTCGAGGTGGTCGCCCGGATCTTCGTCTGTCCCACCGAGGACGCCGGGTACGCCCGCACCCTCGGCCGGCGGATGATCACCAGCTATCTGACCGTGCCCGCGTACGCGGAGTTCCACCGCTGGCTCGGTCGGCAGGAGGTGCTGGCGGACATGTGGGCGGCGTGGGCGGCCGGCGACCGGCGCGGCGCCCTGGCCGCGATCCCGGACGAGGTGGTCGACGCGTTGATCCTGCACGGCTCGCCCGAGCAGTGCCGGGCACAGGTCAACCGGTACGTCGACGCCGGGGTGGACGTACCGGTGCTGGCGTTGCTGCCCACCCCCGAGGTCACCGCCACCGACCCGGCGGCGCTGGCCACCCTTGTCGCCCGGCTCGGGCGCGACGCGAAGGAGTCGGCGTGAACCTCACCGACCGGGTAGCGGTGATCACCGGCGGGGCCGGGGGAATCGGTGCGGCGCTGGCCCGACGGTTCGCCGCCGAGGGAGCCGCCGCGCTGGTCCTGGCCGACCTGGACGGTGCCGCCACCGCGGCGGTCGCCGCCGCCGTGGGCCCGCTGGCCCGGGGCGTCGCCGTCGACGTCACCGACGAGGAACAGGTACGCGCCCTAGTCGCCGACACCGAACGCCGCTACGGCCGGATCGACGTGTTCTGCGCCAACGCCGGAGTGAGCAGCGGCGGGGGAGTGGAGGTCGACGACGCCGGCTGGGAACGGTCCTGGCGGGTCAACGTGCTCGCCCACGTGTACGCCGCCCGGGCGGTGCTGCCGGCGATGCTCGCCCGGGGCAGCGGCTACCTGCTGCACACCTGCTCGGCGGCGGGAGTGCTGACCGCCGTCGGCGACGCCGCGTACACCACCACCAAGCACGCCGCGGTGGGATTCGCCGAGTGGCTGTCGGTGACCTACCGGGACCAGGGGATCCGGGTCAGCGCGCTGTGCCCGCAGGGGGTCGACACGCCGATGCTGGCCGACGGGTTGGCCGCCGGGCACCTCGGCGCCCAGGTCATCGCGGCCTCCGGCGCGGTGCTCAGCCCGGATGAGGTGGCTGCGGCAGCGGTGGCCGGGATGGCGGAGGAGCGGTTCCTGATCCTGCCGCACCCGGAGGTGGCCGAGTACGCTCGCCGCCGCGCCGAGGACCCCGACGGCTGGCAGTCCGGCCTCCGCAAACTCGTCCGCCGCCTGAACACCCCCACCTAACCCCACCCC
>NZ_JAGPXQ010000012.1:0-143348 GCF_018070435.1 Micromonospora sp. C51
CTACTACGGGGGGTAGGATTGCGGGGTGACTCGGCTGGGGGATCTTGAGCGTGCGGTGATGGACGTGCTGTGGGACACGGTTCCCGCCACGTCGGATGGTGTCACCGTGCGCGAGGTGGCCGAGGCGCTGGACGGACGCGAGTTGGCGTACACCACGGTGATGACCGTGCTGGACCGGCTGGCCGGTAAGGGCATGGTGCAGCGCGAGCGGGAAGGGCGGGCGTGGCGTTACCGTGCCGCGGCCAGCCGTGAGGCGTACATCGCCCAGCTCATGCTCGATGCGCTCGATCTGGGCGGCAGTCGGGACGCGGCGCTGGTCCGATTCGCCCGTTCGGTGACCGGCACCGAGGCCGACGTGCTGCGCGCCGCGCTCTCGGCACAGGCCGGGTTGGCGTCCGACACACCTGGGCAGGTGGCGGACAGCCCGGACCGCGGGCTGTCCGACCGGGTCGAGTCGCCACCAGACCGGTCGTCGCGCGCCGGCCTGGCCGACGAGGCCGCGGAACGGTAGGGGCGAGGCCGTGGCGCACACCCTGCACTTCGCCGCCTCGATGGTCGCGTGCTGGCTGCTCGCCCAGGTGCTGGCCCGCTCCACCTGGACGTGGCGCAGCCCTCGGGTGGCGATCCTGTGCTGGCAGGCGATCGGTCTGGGGGTCGGTCTCTCCGCGATGGGTCTGCCGATCGCGCTGGGTCTCGCCCCGTACCAGCGGGGCACCGGCAGTGCACTGCTGACGCTCGCTGACGACCTTTGGCACGGCACCCTGCCGGCCGGTCTCGGTGCCGTGCACCTGGGGCTGGTCGGCGTCGGTCTCGGCATCGGGGCGGTGCTGCTGACCACGACGGTACGCAGCATCCACGGCGCGGTACGCGCTCAGCGTCGGCACCGGGAGCTGCTCACCCTGGTCGCCCGACGGGATCCGACCGTGCCGGGCGCGCTGGTGCTCGACCATCCGGGTGCGGCAGCGTACTGCCTTCCGGGGGTCAAGCCCCGGGTGGTGGTCAGCGCCGGCACCCTCAGCCTGCTCGACCGGGCCGAGTTGGCGGCGGTGCTGACCCACGAGCGGGCGCACGCGCAGGAGCGGCACGATCTGGTGCTGCTGCCGTTCACC
This sequence comes from Micromonospora sp. C51, assembly GCF_018070435.1. Lineage (NCBI taxonomy): Bacteria > Bacillati > Actinomycetota > Actinomycetes > Micromonosporales > Micromonosporaceae > Micromonospora > Micromonospora sp. C51. Next base: position 1,110 of record NZ_JAGPXQ010000012.1, read on the forward strand.
GCGCTCTGTCGGGCGCTGCCCTGGTTCCGCTGGGTCCGGGAGGCACACGAGCGGGTTTCGCTGCTGGTCGAGATGCGCGCCGATGACAAGGCCCGCGAGCTGCACGCCGAGGCCCCGCTGGCCGGTGCGCTGCGCCGGTTCGCCGCCGCCGGGAACCGGATCACGCCGGCCGGCGCGCTCGGCATGGGCGACCGGGATCTGGACGTACGGGTGCAGCGGCTGCTGGTCACCGCACGCCCGCCTCGGCTGCTCGGTGCCTTTGCACTGTCCGTGACCACGACCGTGGCCGCCCTGCCCGTCTCGCTCTTCCTCAGCTGACGGACCCTGAACTAACCCTGATCATGCCGGCCCGGCTCGCATTGCGGACCTATATGTAGCTTCGCTACGTGTAGCCTTCCTATCCGCATCGACGTCCGCCCCGGGAGAGCCGACATGGACACCCTGCTCCTCGCCCGCCTACAGTTCGCCACGACCGCCTCGATCCACTTCCTCTTCGTGGCTGTCACGCTCGGCCTGGTCACCCTGCTGGTCGGGATGCAGACCGCCTGGGTGGTGACCGGCAACCAGCGCTGGGAGCGGCTGACCCGATTCTGGGGTCAGCTCTACGTGATCAACTACGTGCTCGGCATCGCCACCGGCATCGTGATGGAGTTCCAGTTCGGGCTGAACTGGAGCGGGCTGTCGCGCTACGCCGGCAACGTCTTCGGCGCGCCGCTGGCGATCGAGACCCTGGTCGCCTTCTTCCTGGAGTCAACCTTCCTCGGCATGTGGATCTTCGGCTGGCACCGGCTACGTCGCGGCGCGCATCTCGCACTGCTCTACGGAGTCGCGATCACCGCGTACGCCTCGGCTTTCTGGATCATGGTGGCCAACTCCTGGTTGCAGAACCCGGTCGGCTACGAGGTACGCGACGGCGTGGCCCACCTGACCGGCTTCGCGGCACTGCTGACCAACCCGGCCCTGTGGATGGCGCTCGGGCACGTGGTGTCGGCGGCGCTGCTCACCGGCGGCCTGCTGATGGCGGCGGTCAGCGCCTGGCACCTCAACCGGCGCACCACCGACCACGCGCTGTTCCGCACCTCGCTGCGGATCGGGCTGGTCACCGCCGCGCTGGCGATCACCCTCGTGCAGGGGTTCGGCTTCGCCCAGTTCGGGCCGGTGGGCGGCGTACAACCCACCAAGTTCGGGGGCAACCCCGAAGCCGACGCGCTGATCGCCGACTGGACCGCCAGGTTCGGCCCCGGCGACTACCTGCCACCCACGCTGGCCAACGTCGGGCTCGGCTTCATGATCCTCATCGGTTTCGCCCTCGGCCTGCTCTGGCTGCTCGTCCCGCTGCTCTGGCGGGACTGGATCATCCGCCTCCGGTTCCCGCTCTGGCTGATCATGCTCACCCTGCCCCTGCCGTTCGTGGCGCTGATCCTCGGCTGGATCGCCCGCGAGGTCGGCCGCCACCCCTGGGTGGCGTACGGGCTGCTGCCGGTGGACCAGGCGGTCTCGCCGATCAGTCCGTGGTTGATGGCGACCTCGCTGATCGGCTTCACCCTGCTGCTCGGCACGCTCGCCGTCACCAACTGGACGCTGCTCGCCCGGCACGCCGCTCGGGGTGCTGGCGACCCCGCTCTCGGCCGCCCGCCGGCCCAACCGCCGGCCGACGACCCCCGCCCCGAACCCGCGTTCGCCTGAGGAGCCGGAGATGGAACTCGCCTGGTACGCCCTGCTCGGCCTCTTCTTCGCTGGCTATCTGGTGCTCGGCGGCTACGACTACGGCGTCGGCCTGCTGCTCGCCCGGGGTGCCGACGCGCCGCGCCGACGCGCCGCCCTCAACGCGGTCGGTCCGTTCTTCCTCGGCAACGAGGTGTGGCTGGTCGCCGCCGTCGGCATCCTGTTCGGCGCGTTCCCCGTGCTGGAGGGCGAACTGCTCGCCGGCAGCTACCCGGCGGTGGCCGCCGCGCTCGCCGGGGTGATCCTGGTGACCGCCGGGGTGCAGCTGCGCAGCCGGCCGGGCGGCAGATCGGCCCGAACCGCGTGGGAGCGGGTGATCGTGATCGGCAGCCTGCTCGCCGCGCTCGGTTGGGGCGTGGTGCTCGCCGGACTGCTCCAGGGGGTACCGCTGCGGGCCGATGGACACGTGGCCGGGGTGACGCACCTGTTCACCCCGTTCGCCGCCGCCACTGGGCTGGCCGTGCTGGCACTGGTCGTGGCGCACGGTGCGACCTTCCTCACCCTCCGGCTACCCACCGTGGAAAGTGACCGGCTCCGTCCGCTGGCGCGCCGTCTGCTCCTCACCGCGATCGTCGCGGTCGGCGCAGCCGCCGTCGTCGCTCTGTTCTCCGACCGGGTACGCACCGCCGCGCAGCGCCCCGCGGTCGGCGTACTGCTGGCGCTGTTGCTGGTGGCGGCCCTGCTGGCGGCGCGGGTGGCGCTCGGGCGGCGACGGCCCGGCGTGGCCTTCGCCGCCACCGCGACGGCGCTCGCGCTACCGGTGCTGCTGGTCGGGGTGACGCTCTGGCCGTACGTGCTGGTGTCGACCGTGGAACCGAGCGCATCACTGACGGTGACCGACGCGGCCGCCAGTGGTCCCACCCTGCGGCTGCTGGGCTGGCTGGCGGTTCCGCTGCTGCCGGCCCTACTAGGCTTCCAGGCGATGTGCTGGTGGATTTTTCGAGGACGAACCGACGGCAGGGCACCGGTGTACTGGTGAACCGCCGCCCCTTCGACCCGCGGCTGCTGCGCCGGGTTCCTGCTGCCCGACGCGACCTCGCCCTGCTCGCGCTGCTCGGCGTACTCGCCGCCGGGCTGGTCGTGGCGCAGGCGACCGCCCTGGCCGTGCTGCTGGCCACGGCCTTCACCGGGCAACTGGACCGCGCCGCGCTGGTCGGGCTGCTGGCCGCGGTCGCGGCCCGCTCGCTGGTGGTCTGGGCGCAGGGCGCGGTGTCCGCGCGGGTGGCCGCCACGGTCAAGGCGGCGCTGCGCGCCGACCTGCTGGGAGCCGTCGCCCAACACGGACCCGGCTGGGTGGCCGGACAGCGAGCCGGCCAACTGGCCACGCTCGCCGGTCGGGGTCTGGACGCACTCGACGCCTACTTCACCGGCTACCTGCCACAACTCGTGCTGAGCGTGACCGTGCCGGTCGCGGTGCTGGGCCGAGTCCTCTTCGCCGACTGGAGTTCGGCGGTGATCATCGCGCTGACGCTGCCGCTCATTCCGATCTTCGGGGCGCTGCTCGGCTGGCAGGCCCAGGCCGCCACCGAGCGCCAGTGGCGGCGGCTTTCCCTGCTCGGCGGGCACTTCCTGGACATGGTGGCCGGGCTACCCACACTGCGCGCGTTCGGTCGGGCCCGGGCGCAGACCGACGCGGTACGGCGGATGGCCGACGGGCACCGGATCGCCACCATGAAGACGCTGCGGATCGCCTTCCTCTCCGCGCTGGTGCTCGAACTCGTCGCCACCCTGTCGGTGGCGCTGGTCGCCGTACCGGTCGGCATCCGGCTGCTCGGCGGCGGGCTGGCCCTCCAGACCGCGCTGCTGGTGCTGCTGCTGACCCCGGAGGCGTACCTGCCGCTGCGCGCGGCCGGCAGCCGCTTCCATGCCAGCATGGAAGGGCTCACCGCGCTGGACGAGGCGCTCACCCTCTCCGGCTCGGCACCGCCGGCACCGGCGGGTCGAGCGGGCGCGCGACCGGACGGACCAGCCGAGATCCGCTTCGAATCGGTGACGGTGGCGTACGAGCGCACCACGGCGCTGCGCGACGTGACGCTTACCATCCGGCCCGGCGAGCGCATCGCGATCATCGGACCGAGCGGCGCCGGCAAGAGCACCCTGCTCAACCTGTTGCTCGGCTTCGTGCGCCCGACCGACGGCCGGGTCACCGTCGGCGGGATCGACCTGACCGAGATCGACCTGGACGGCTGGCGGCGACAGGTGGCGTGGGTGCCGCAAAGGGCGCATCTGTTCGCGGCGTCGCTGGCCGACAACATCCGGCTCGGCACCCCCGAGGCCACGCCCACCGCCCTCGCCGCCGCGGTCCATGCCGCCGCGCTGGACGAGGTGGTCGCCACCCTGCCCGACGGGCTGGACACAGTGCTCGGCGAGCGCGGGTACGGCCTGTCCAGCGGCCAGCGGCAACGGGTGGCGCTGGCCCGGGCCTTCCTGCGGGACGCGCCGGTGGTGCTGCTCGACGAGCCCACCGCGCGCCTCGACGCCGCCGCCGAGGCGGTGGTGCTGTCGGCCACCCGCAAGCTGGTCGCCGGCCGTACCGCCCTCCTGGTGGCCCACCGACCAGCGCTGCTCACCGACGTCGACCGCATTCTGCGGGTCGAGGACGGGCGGGTCACCGAACTGACTCCGGTACCGGCCGGTGAGCGCCCATGAGCGAGCGGATCGTGCTGCGGCTGGCCCGGCCGTACCTGAGACGCCTGATCGGTGCCGGGCTGCTCGCCGCGGCCACCGAGTTCGCCGGGCTTGCCCTGATGGCGACCGCGACCTGGCTGCTGATGACCGCCGCCGGTCAGCCCCCGCTGGATCGGCTCACCGTGGCGATCGTGGCGGTACGGGCGCTGGCGGTGAGCCGGGGCGTGCTGCGTTACACCGAACGCCTGGCCGGGCACGACGCGGTGCTGCGTCTGGTAACCGACGTCCGGGCCCGGGTCTTCGACACGCTGGCGACGCGGCGCGGCGCCCCGCCCCGCAGTGGGGACGCGCTGAGCCGACTGGTGTCCGACGTGGACGCGGTACAGGACCTGCTGCTGCGGGTGCTCGTGCCGGCTGCGGCGGCCGGGCTGGTGAGCGTACTGGCCGTCGGGCTGACCGCCCTGGTTTCGCTGCCGGCCGCGCTCGCGCTCGCCGTCGGGCTGCTGGTGGCCGCCGTTGCCCTGCCGGCGTTGGCGACCGCGCTGACCCGACGGGCCGCCGCGGAGGTGGCGCCCCTGCGCGGAGCGCTCGCCACCGACGCGGTCGATCTCACCCACGGTGCCGCCGACCTGGCCGCCTTCGGGGCGACCTCGGACGCGCTGGCGGCTGCCGGGCGGCGGGCCCGCCGACTGGCGCGGCTGGAGCGGCGACTCGCGGCGCTCGGCTTCGCCGTCGACGCGGCCGGGGTGCTGGTGGCGGGCCTGACCGCCGGGACGGTGGTGTACGTGGCCCTCGGCGCCGGTGTGGACGGGGTGCTGGTCGGCGTCCTGGCCGTCGGCACGCTGGCCGCCGTGGAGATCGCCCTCGCGCTGGTCGGCGCGGCCCGTCAATGGACCGGGCTGCGGTCCGGCCTGGCCCGGGTCGCCCAGCTCCTGGCACCTGGCGACGCCGGCTCCGAGGCCCCGGGGACCTCCATCAGCGCTCCTGCGGTCGACCCGGCCCCGACGGCCCGGTTCGAAGCGGTGACGGTTCGATACCGGGTCGGTGCTCCCGCCGCGCTCGACGGCGTCGACCTGGAGCTGCCACCCGGACGGCGGGTCGCGGTCGTCGGTCCGAGTGGCGCGGGCAAGAGCACCCTGGCCGCCGTGCTGACCGGCGCGGTTCCCCCCACCGCCGGGCGGGTCACCCTGAACGGGCGGGACGTGTCGGCGTACCCGTCCCAGGAGTTGCCCTACCTGGTCGGGGGGTTGCTCGCCGAGGCGTACGTCTTCCACGCCACCGTCCGGGACAACATGCTGCTCGGTCGGCCGAATGCGGACGAGGACGCGCTGCTCACCGCCGCCACCGCCGCCGGGCTGGCGGACTGGGTCCGGGCCCAGCCGGACGGCTGGGACACGGTCGTCGGCGAGGAGGGCGGACAGCTCTCCGGTGGTCAACGGCAGCGTCTCGCGCTGGCCCGCGCCCTGCTCGCCGCGCCGGGCGTCCTGGTGCTCGACGAACCCACGGAGGGCCTCGACCCGACCGCCGCCGACCAGGTGCTGGCCAGCGCGTTGGCCGCGACCGTCGGGCACTCGGTGCTGCTGATCACCCACCGGCTCAGCGGCCTCGCCGAACTCGACGAGATCGTGGTGCTGGACGCCGGCCGGGTCGTGCAGCGGGGCCGACACGCGGCGCTCGTGGCGACGCCCGGCTGGTACCGGGAGCAGTGGGTGTTGCAGCAGGCCGCCGAGCACGGCTACCTCGCGCTGTCGGGCTGATCCGTCGGGGCCGCCTCCGGGATGTCCCCGAGGCCCGGACGCCAGCGGACATGGCAGGGTTGGGGCCATGCCGGTCAGGGATGACGTGTTGGTCGAGGAGCACCTGCGGCAGCTCGCCGGCCGGCTCCGTGGGCCACGCCGGCTGCGGGCCGATCTGATCACCGAGGCGCGGCACGGGCTGCTCGACGCCGCCGAGGCGTACCGGGACAGCGGCCTGCCGGCGGGTGAGGCGTCGCGCCAGGCGGTCGCCGATTTCGGTACGCCGGATCAGCTTGCCCCGGCCTACCAGGCCGAACTCGCGGTGGCCGCGCTGCGCGGGTTGTCTCTGCGAGTGGTCGCAATCGCCGCGACCGGCTCGATCGCAGGTGACCTGAGCTGGCGAGGATCAAGCTGGAGCAGCGGACCGCGACCGCCCTCCGGTTACCTGCTGTTGTCGCAGTCGGTGGAGTGGATCTGGGCGGGTGCGTTCCTGCTCGGTCTGGCCGGACTCGTGCTGGTCGGGGCCACCGCCCGCTCGGCGCGTCCCGCACTGACCGCGCTGGCGCGCAGCGCCGGTGTCGCGCTGACCGGGACCGCTCTGCTGGGCGCGGTGGCCGGGGCCGGGCTGTTCACCTGGTCGATCGTGCTGTGGGACGCGGCCCTGACCTGGCCACCGATGATCATCGGCATGGCCGTCGGCGGCGCCGCCCACGTGTGGCTGGGCAGCGCTGCCCGCACCTGGCTGCTGGCCGCTCGCTGACGGGTCAGCCCGCCGGGGTGGGTGTGGTGCCCGGGTCCAGGAAGCGGCCGACCGTCGAACTGAACTCACGCCACCCCGACCGCTGGTCGGCCAGCGCCCGCCGCCCGGAGTCGGTCAGCTCGTAGGTCCGCCGTTCCCGCCCGTTGACGGTGCTCCACGCGCTGACCACGTGTCCGGCCCGCTCTAGCCGTCGCAGCGCCGGGTAGACGGTGCCGGTGGGCAGGTCGAGCCGACCGTCACTGCGCGCCCGCAGGGCCTCGATGATCGCGTAGCCGTGCCGGGCCCCCTGCTCCAGCACGGCCAGGAGCAGGGCGTCGAGGTGTCCGTGCAGCGCCTGGGCGTTCATGCGTAGACACGCTACTTGTTATCCGCGTGGCGAGCCATCGGGGTGCGGCCAGCGGTTACCGAGCGCAGCCAACTAGGGTATGTGCCCAGAGTCACTCACCGGCATCAGCGCCGGGGGTGGTAGCCCGACGCACACGGAGGTCACCGTGGCACGCCAGTCGCCCCAACGGCCGGACGCCGACGAGCCCGAGCTCGATGACACGACCGGCACCAGCGAGCCGGACGTCGCCGAGCCGGACGTCGCCGAGCCGGACGTCGCCGAGCCGGCCGACGCCGCGCCCGACGTCGCCGCGGCGGAGACCGCGAACCGCGCACTCTGGGACGAGCTGCGGATCGATCCGGTGGAGATCGCCCTGCCGGCCGGCACCGGCTTCACCCTGCGCGCGTACCGGTCGGCCCGTGAGCTGACCCCGACCGACGTTGCCGAGCGCGACGCCGACGACCCCTTCCTTGCCCGTCGACAGGTCGGCCCGACCGAGAGCGACGACGAGGAGGAGGGTGACGTCGTCATCCTCGACGAGGACGTCGCCCGCGAGTTCGCCGAGAGCGAGGACGAGGAGAAGCAGGCGCAGCGCGGCGACGCCGCCGAGGACGGGAAGGAAGACGCCGACGAGGTCACCGCCGACGAGGCCGGTGACGAGGAGGTGCCGGTCTTCCTGACCCACAAGGGTCGGCTGCTGCTGTTCAAGACGCCCGAGTCGCTTGTCAGTTTCGTCCGTTCCGGCGCACCCAACGATCTGTCTCAGCTGGACAGTTGGGATGAACTGTCCGAACGGGTGGAACCGGCCGACATCGCGCCGCTGGACGATGACGTCTACGAACTCGACCTCGTGGTGGAGAACCTCCGCGGCGGGCACGACACCTGGGACCCGACGCTGCTCATCGAGGCCGGCGAGGTCGCCCGCGACCTGGCGTACGCCCTGCGACTGCCGGCGGTGCTGGACATGCTCTCCACCGGCTCCAGTCTCGACGACCTGGACGAGGCGCTACGGGCATCGGTCGGCGGCGGCATCGGCGGCTTCATGGGACGGCGTAGGCTGAAGAAAATCGGGGCACAAACCGCAAGTTTGGGTTGGCGGACCATTGTCGGAAAGATCTCTGCGGTCGTGGACTGGCGCGACTGACCCGCACCAGGGAGCATCAGTCTCTGGCAGAGAAAGCCCTGTGTCCCGGGAGGAGGACGACGCCGTGGCGCTCGTGCGCGTGTACTGCGGTCTGACCTCGGCGGACCCGGCCGACCGACCGGTCTCGACCGGATCGGCGCTGACGTCCGCTGTGGTCGACGACGCAGGCCGTCTGCTGCATGTCTGCGAGATCGGCGACGACCCGACGGGCTACGCCCGGCTGGTCACGCTGCTCGTGGAACGCTCGGGCGGGCCGAGCGGTGCGGCGATAGCCGCCGACAGCGACGACCACACCATCACCTCTCTGCTCAGTGCCGCCGGTCGCCCGCTGGCGATCGCCGACGACGACTCGGTCGACGACTTCGCCGAACGGTTCGCCGACGACGACTCGCTGGAGGAGATGCAATCGCCGCCGGCCGTCCGGCGGGCCGTCGGTCTCGCCCGGGCGTTGCAGGCCGGGGCACTGTCGGCGGTGACCCTGCCGGCTCCCCGTGAACTCGCCGGGTACAAGCAGGTCCTCGCCGCACACGCCGCGCTGGCCAGCGGTCGGCACTCCGCCGCGGTCGCGCTGCGCGAGGTGCTCCGCGAGCTCTACCCGGCCGCGTTGCGCGCCTACCCCGACCCGGCCGAGTCGATCCCGCTGGCCGTACTGGACGCGCTGCCCGAGCCGGGCATGCTTACCGACGCGGCCGGCCGGGGCCGCGACGCCGCGGTCACCGCGGACGCCGTCACCGCTCAACTCACCGCCGAAGGGGCAGGCGACGCGGAGGCGATCGACGAGGCAGTCACCGCGCTACGCGTCGCCATCTCCGAGACCCCACGGCGGGCCACCGTCAACCGGGCCCTCACCTCAGCCGCCGCGGAGACCATCCGACAGGCGGTCGCCTCGGTCCGCGCCTGCGACGCCGGCTGCGAGGCGCTCGTCGGTGCGCTGCGCGCCCGTACCGCCGGACCAACGGCGGCGTCCGGCCGGCGAGCCGCCGCGCGACGCGGCGAACAGGTCGGCGAACTGTCGGCGAGCACTCCCGGCACCCAGACCGGCCTGCGGTCGGTGCGCCCCGGCGGCCCCGAGCCGGCCGGTGGCCGTCGCAGCCGGCCGGAGCCGGTGCCGGGCAACGCCCAGCCGGCCGCTCCGCGTCCACTCGGCCCCCCGCCGGTGGCACCCGCGCCGATGACTCCCCCACCGGTCGCGCCCGCGCCGGTGACGCCGGCCGCCGTGGCCGGCCCGCCCGCCTCGCCGTCGCGGGCCGAGTCGCACCCGTCCCGGGTGGACGGCCCGACCAACCGGCCGATCTCCGCGCCGCCACCGCCGCCGCCCGGCATCACGCCGATCGCGCCGACGCAGCGCGGCTCGATCCCGCCCGCCGAAGCGGGGGAGCCGTTCCGGCCGACCCTCACCACGGCGGCGATCAACAACGCCCGCGCCGAGCGCCAGCGCACCGTCATTCCGCCCCGGCCGAAGACGAACGGCGAGCCACCGACGCCGACCGGCGGATTCAGCGCCACCGACCTCAGCGTTCCGGTGCCGGCGCCCCGCCCCGAGCAGGAGAAGACCGCTCCCCCGGGATCCCGCTCGAACTGGCCTCTGGTCAACAACCCGGAGAACCCGGCCGACACCTCGCCCCGCAATCCGGTCGTCGGTTCGTACGACGACCGTGGTCGGCGCGGTGCTCCGGAGCCTCCCAGCAACCAGGGTGCAGACCGCCGGGTCACTCCGCCGTGGCTCGCCGACGACCTGCCGCCGGAACCGCCCGTGCTGCGGCTGGTCGAGCCGCCGCCGCTGGCCGACCGGGCGTTGCGCAACGGCACCCAGCCGCCGCCGGAGACGCCGCCGCTACGGCTCGTCGACCGCAGCGGCGCCGAACGCGGCAACCGGGGGGACGAGCGACTGGAGCTACCGGCCCGCCGTCCGGCGGAACCGCCGGTCGAGCACCGGCCGCCGCCGGTCTCCGACGAGGGCGACGGCGATCTGCTGATCTTCGCGCAGGCCCGTTCCGCCTGGTTCGTGGGGCACGGCGAAGAGGCCGACCTGGACTGGTCGACCACGGCCGACACCGGTTGGCAGGCCGCCGAGCAGGCGGCCCGTCCCGCAGTGGGGGCCGAGACGAACGCGGGGCTGCCCAAGCGCGTACCGCAGGCCAATCTGGTGCCCGGCTCGCCGCTACGGGAGGAGCGCCCGCTGCGGATAGTGCGTGACGCCGCCAGCCTGGCCGAGAACACCACCGGATACTTCCGTGGCTGGCGTCGGGGGCAGGAGATCGGCGGGTTCGCGGTCGGCGGGCGTCCCGGGCGGGAATCGGCCGGCGGCTGGGACTTCAGCCGCGACACAGGTGATCGCGACGACGACCGGGAGTACGAGTACCGCTCCGCCGGCTACCGTTCCTGACCCGCGCGCAGTGCTGCCGGTGGGCTGCCCAAGGCCGTTCACCTGCGTGTTTCTGCCCACACCCGGATAATTTGACGTCGGGTCGGCAGGGCCGGGAGCATACCCGCGAAACATCCGGCGGCAGTTCGCCGGGCGGGAAGGCGACTCATGGCGACACCGGTAACCGGCCCATCCGTGGTCACTCGACGCGGCGTACTGGCTGCGGCGGCGAGCACCCTGCTGCTGAGCGCCTGCGGGCGCGACGGCGGACGGGAGGACGCCGTCGCCCGGCCCACCCCCGGTCATGAGTTGGTCGTCGGTGCCACGCTGGAGCTGAGCGGCCCCGGTGCGGCGCTGGGCGTGCTCCAACAACGGGCGCTGGCCATCAGTGCGGCGGCCCTCAACGAAAAGGGCGTGGCGGTCGGCAACCTCCGCCGGACGGTACGCGTCGAGGTGCTGGACAACCGCAGCGACCCCCGACTGGCCGCCCGGCAGGCGACCGAGCTCGGCCGCCGGGACGACGTGCACGCCCTGCTCGGTGCCACCCTGGCGGAGACCTCCATGTCGGTCATCGGGGTGGCGCAGAAGCTCCGGCTGCCGTTCGTGTCGTTGGCGTTCGGCGACTCCATCGCCGTGCCGCTGGCCCAGCGGGCCTACGTCTACAAGGTCACCCCGGACGCTGGCGACGTGGCGCGGCGGCTCGCCCAGCTGATCAGCTCCGAAGGACTACGCCGGGTCGTGGTGCTGGCCGAGGACGGGCTGCACGGCGACTCGGGTGTCCGGGCCATGCGAGGCGCGCTGCGCACCGCAGAGGTCGGTCTGGCTCGCACTGTACGGCTGCCGGCCGGCAGGGCCGGCATGGCCCGCGCCGCCGAGCAGGCCGTCGCGGCCGGCGCGGACGGTGTGGTGGTCTGGGCCACCGCACCCCATTCCGGTGCCGCCGCACGGGCACTACGCGCGGCCGGACATGACGGCGAGTTGTTCTTCGACGCCGGGGCGGTGGCCGAGGAGACTCTGGACCGTCCCAATCTGCCCGCCGTCGAGGGCTCCTACGCGGTCCACCCGTCCTCGCTGGGCGGCTCCACCATCGCCAACAGCAGCGCCGCCGGGCGCGCCTACCGCGACCTCGTCTCGGCGTACATCCGCGCGCACGGCGCCTACCGTGGCTTCGCCCCGTACGCCTCCGACGCGCTGCTGCTCATCAGCACGGCGGCCCGGTTGGCCGACAGCGTGGACCGTGGTCGGCTACGGGCGTACCTGCAGAACCAGGTCACCGATGGCCTGGCCGGGATGTACTCGTTCACGCCGATCCGGCACAGCGGCATGGACCGCCACTCCCTCGGGGCGTACCGCGTCGACGGCGGTGCCTGGAACCGGCTCAGCTGACGACGGTGGGTGCCCTGGGGCACCCACCCACGTCACCGGGGCACCAACCAGCGCCCGGTGTCGGCGGTGGCCGTCACCGGACGCTGGTGCCGAACGTCAGGCGGGCGCGACGGCCCGGGAGCGACGCATCGTGAGCACGTACTCGACCAGCGAGATCAGTACGTGCTTCGTCGACTCCCGGTTCCGGGCGTCGCAGGCCACCACCGGCACGTCGCTGGAGATGGCGAGCGCATCCCGGACGTCCTGCGGATCGTGGTACTGCATCCCGTCGAAGCAGTTGATGGCCACCAGGTACGGCAGCCGCCGGTGCTCGAAGAAATCGATCGCCGCGAAGCAGTCGGCCAGCCGGCGGGTGTCCACCAGCACGACCGCGCCGATCGCACCCCGCACCAGCTCATCCCACATGAACCAGAAACGGGTCTGACCCGGCGTACCGAACAGGTACAGGATCAGGTCACGATCGATCGAGATGCGGCCGAAGTCCATGGCCACCGTGGTCGTCGTCTTGCCCGGCACCTGCCGGGTGTCGTCGACGCCGACTCCGGCGGAGGTCATGATGGCCTCGGTGGTCAGCGGCGTGATCTCCGAGACCGAGCCGACCAGCGTCGTCTTACCGACGCCGAATCCACCGGCGATAACGATCTTCGCCGACGTCACGCGCCCGCTCGGGGCCGGCGGCCGGTGCGACATGTCAGAGCCTGCGAAGTCCACTCAGCACCCTCTCCAGCAATTCAGTGCCCACCGCGTCGTCCGAGTCGTCCAGGATGGTCGGCTCGTGGACCGCGACCAGGCCGTCCGTCGCCATGTCGGCGATGAGCACCCGGGCCACGCCGAGCGGAAGCTGCATCCGCGCCGCGATCTCCGCGAGCGACTGCACGCGTCCGTCACACAGCGCGGCGATGTACTGGTGCTCACGGCCTTGGCCACCATTGCCAGTGGCAGCGGCCCGACCGCGCACCGTCGTCTCGACAAGCGCCTCCAGGGCGATGTCGAGGCGGGGACGGGTACGACCGCGGGTCACGGCGTATGGACGGACCAGCGCGCCGGTCGGCTCGTCACGATCAGCCATGTTGCCGCTCACCTCCTTCGTACCCGGCACCGGTTGGACCGGTGCTACCCGTCGTATGCAATGTTGTCGCCTCGCCTGCCCCCACCGGCCGGCGCGACGATCAGCCCATCATCCCCACAGCCGTACGCGGCTGCGGGGTCAGGGCGTCGCCCACCCGGTCAACGAGCAGGGCCATTTCGTAACCGACCTGTCCCACGTCGCAACTACGCGCGGCGAGCACCGCGAACGACGAGCCGTCGGAAATCGACATCAGGAACAGGAAGCCATTGTCCATCTCGACCACCGTCTGCAGGACGGCGCCTCCCTCGAAGCAACGGGCCGCACCCTGGGTCAGGCTGACCAGGCCGGAGGCGATCGCCGCCAGCTGGTCCGCCCGGTCCCGGGGGAGGTCTCGGGACGACGCCAGGAGCAGGCCGTCCGCGGAGACGGCGACCGCATGCGCGACACCGGGTACCCGATCGGCGAAGTTGGCCAGCAGCCAACCGAGATCCTGCGTACTAGTCATCCTTCTTGCTCCTTCTGCCCGCTCCCGGCCACCGGGCCAGAGCCAGACTGCGAGGATTGCTGCCCGCCCGGAGTTCCGTCCGGGCCGGTCGGGTTGCTGTCCGAGGGGTGACTACGTCCCCGTTGGACACCCCGGTGGTAGGCGGACAGCAGACCGCGTACCGATTCCGGGTTACGACGCTGCACCGAGGTGGTGGGCTTCTCCACCGCCCCCGGCACGAGCTGTGCCATCGGCGTACGCTTCGGCAGCCCGGTCTCGGTGGTGCCGGCCGCCGGCGCCTGGCTGGCGGCACTGGCCGCGCGCCAACCGTCGTCGGCCGCGGTCCGCCACATGTTCTCCTGAGGTGTCGGGCGGTGCGAGGGCGCGCTGTCGGCAGCGCCGGGCCGGGGCCCGCCACTCGCTGCCGCGCCGTTCCCGCCGGAAGCGCCCGCCCCCGTCGGAGTCTTTGGTGCCATCGGTGCGTTACCTGTCGTCCCGGTCGGGGTCTGCTGCTGGGCCGGCCGATTGACGACGTCGACCGTGGAGAGCTGCTGGGTCGTCGCGGCGGCCGTGGCGGACTGACGCGCGCCCGCAGACTCCTCCGGACCCGGCCGACGGGTGCGGAACCACGCCGACTCCAGCTCCCGGAAGATCGGCAGTTCCATCGTCTCGTCGGCGTACCGCTGCCGGTTCTGGGCCTGCGGCGGCGTGGGGGCGGTCGGCTGGTTCTGCGCGGGAGCGGGTCGGCCTGCCGGGGTCTGACGCTGCACCCGCGGCAGTTCGGTGGTCATGTCCAGGGCGGCGGCCAGCCGCTCGGGCACGGGCGGTGCGGCCGGCTCCCCGGCGACCGGCGGCCAGGCCGGGGGTGCCGAGGACGCACCCGCGCTGGGCGCTGCCGAGACGGGCCGCTGCGGCAGCGGACCACCGGGCGGAGTCGAGACGGGCGAGCCCGACACGGGGTGACCGGAGACCGGGGCCGCCGAGACCGGCGGGGCCGAGTACGGCGTGCCGGAGACCGGGGGCGACGACACCGGGGGCACCGGCGGCGCCGAAACCGCCGGCGGGGCGTACGAACCGGTCTCGGGGCTGCTCGGCAGCTGACGCGGGATGGCCGGTGGCTGACCATGCGGCTCGTCGGTGGACCGGCGCTGCGGCAGCGGATCGATCGGGTGACCGTTCGAGGTGAGCGGCGCGAAGCCGTTGCCGTTGCTGGTGCCGCTGGCACCGGTCAGATCGGACCAGGCGGGCAGGTTGCCGCCGCTGCCCACGGTGGTCGGCGTGCCGGAGCCGTTACGGCTGGCCGGGTCGAAGGGCCGACCGCCGAGGGTCACCTGGTTACCCGAGCCGCCCGGGGTACGCGCGGCGGGCGGGGCCGGTGGGTGAGCGCCGTTGCCGAGCGCGGCCAGCGCGCCGAACGCCGGGGTCGGCCCGGACGACGGGCCGGCTGCGGCCGGCAGTGCGGGAGGCTGCTGCCCCCGGCCGGACAGTGCCCGAGGCACCAGCACGGTGGGCGGCAGCGTGACCTCGGCGACGGTGCCCCGGTCGCCGCCAGGCCGCAGCTCGACCTTGACGCCGTGCCGGGAGGACAGGCGGGCGACCACGACCAGGCCCATCATCCGGGAGACGGCGACGTCCACCTGCGGCGGCGTGGCCAGTCGCTCGTTCAGCTCGGCCAGCTGCTCGCCGCTGATGCCGATACCTCGGTCCTCGACGTACAGCGAAGCACGGTCGCCGACCCGGCGAGCCTCCACCAGCACCTGAGAGTCCGGCGGCGAGAAGGCGGTCGCGTTGTCGAACAGCTCGGCGACGAGGTGGACGAGATCGTTGACCGCGTGTGCGGCGACCTCGATGTCCCGGTCGATCACCCCGAACTCGATCCGGGTGTAGTGCTCGACCTCGGACTGGGCGGCCCGCAGCACGTCGATCAGTGCGGCCGGCTCGCGCTGCACGCGGGTCGAGTCGGCGCCGGCGAGGACCAGCAGGTTCTCGTCGTTGCGGCGCATCCGGGTGGCGAGGTGGTCCAGCTGGAACAGCTCCGCCAGCCGGTCCGGGTCCTCCTCGCCGCGTTCCAGCCGGTCGAGGTGGCCGATCAGCCGGTCGACCAGGATCTGCGACCGGCGGGCCAGGTTGACGAACATCGTCGCGACCGACGACCGCAGCGCGGCCTGCTCGGCCGCGGTACGGACCGCCTCCAGGTGGACCGCGTTGAACGCCTCGGTCACCTGGCCGAACTCGTCCTTGCTGCGTACCGGCAGCGGCTCGGCGATCTGGTTGGCCAGCTGCACCGGCGAGAGCTGTCCGGTGACCTGCGGGTCGCGCAGTCGGGCCACGGCCTGGGGCAGCCCGTACTGGGCGATGGAGAGCGCACCCTGACGCAGCTCACGCAGCGAGCGGGCCATCGAGCGGGCCACCAGGAACGCCAGGAAGATGGCCAGCAGCAGCATCGTGAGCAGCAGGCCGGTCTCCAGGAACACCGTGCGCTGCACCTCGGAGCGCAGCTCGCCGGCCTGCTCCACCACGTCGGAGTCGAACTTCGACTCGACCGAGCGGATCAGTTGGCCGTTGGCGACCAGCGCGTCGTCCCACTGCTCAGGGGTGAACGAGATGCCGGCGAGGTTCTGCGAGTTGTCGGCGTTGACCTGGCTGATGTAGATCGTGGCCTGCCGGCGGTCACCGCCGCCGATGGTCTGGGCGTGGAACTCGGCCTCCGCCTCGGTGGCCACCGCGTCGAAGCTCTGCTGCGCCTGCTGCTGACCGGTCTCGCTGGAGATGTAGTCGGTCCGCAGGGTCGAGCTCATGCCGCCCAGGATCAGCGCCCGGTGCACGACCACCCGGCGGACGGAGAGCCACTCCTTCTCCCGGGCCACCGCGGCGGCGGCCCGCATCCGGTCGCTCAGGTCGTTGTCACCGGCCAGCTGGCTGGCCGAGTCGCGAACGGTGAGCAGCTGATTGATCAGCTCGTCGTACGACTGGATCGCGTCGGTGATCCGGAACTTGCCGTTCAACACCTGGCTGCGGGCGCCGGGCAGGTCACCGAGACCCT
The DNA here is from genome assembly GCF_018070435.1 of Micromonospora sp. C51. NCBI lineage: Bacteria > Bacillati > Actinomycetota > Actinomycetes > Micromonosporales > Micromonosporaceae > Micromonospora > Micromonospora sp. C51. The sequence continues at coordinate 17,775 of NZ_JAGPXQ010000012.1, forward strand.
CGTCGATCTGCTCGAGCAGCCCGTTCAGGCTGACCGGCAGATCGCTGAGGTCGGACCGCTGCTGCGAGTAGGGGGCCTTCTCCTGGTCGACCCGCGACGAGACGTCGTTGTAGCGGGTGGCCGCCGCCTCCTTCTGCGCCGCGGTGGCCGTCTCCGGGTCCAGGCCCAGCAGCAGCACCGCCGCGGTCCGTTCGTCCTGCAGCCCGTCCACCAGGCCACCGGAGTGACTGATGAGTTCGGCGAGGTCGCCGGCCCGGTTGGCGTCGTCGAGCGCGTCCAGGTGGTCGACCAGACCGCTGGTACCCACGACGACCGTGGCGATGGTCGGCACGATCATGATGAGACCGAGCTTGGACCAGATCGGCATGTCGCGGAGCCGACCTGCCGGCCGGCGTAGACGCGACAGGAGAGAACCTGCCGTCTTCGGCCGTTTGCTCACGTCACCGCCCTCGTGATTGCAGCGTCCGCGTTGCCCCCGGACAACGCCCAGCAGCCGACCCGGCGGGTCGGACCATCCGAGATTCCATCACGCCGCCACGGAAAGAGAAAGCCCAGGTTGGCCGCAGCCGGAGGTGTGATGAGATGTTGATGCAATTTGATCGCGGTCCGTCTGTTCGGAGTTACTTGAAGTAATGAGCAACCCGCACCGAGTCGTCCTTCTCGCCGGCCCCTCCGGCTCCGGAAAGTCGTATATAGCGCAGCAAACCGGGCTGCCAGTGCTCTGTTTGGACGATTTCTACAAGGATGGCGATGACCCAACGTTACCGATACGGAACGGTCAGATCGATTGGGAGTCGCCCGATTCGTGGGACGCCGAAGCAGCGGTGGAGGTTATTGACCAATTGGTCCGACACGGCCGGGCGGACGTGCCGGTGTATGCCATCAATGAGGATCGCCGGGTAGCCACTCGGCGCTTCGAGCTGGCCAGTTCGCCACTTTTCGTAGCCGAAGGGATCTTCGCCGCCGAGATCGTCGGGGAGTGTCGGCGACGCGGGCTCCTCGCCGGGGCGTACGCCCTGCGCCGGCCGCGCAGCGCGACCTTCCTCCGTCGGCTGGCCCGGGATCTCGCCGAGCAGCGAAAAGGCCCACGGGTCCTGCTGCTGCGCGGCCTGGCGCTGCTGCGCGCGGAGCCGGCCGTGCTGCGTCGGCAGACCGGCCTCGGTGCGGAGGCCGCCCGTGGCCGGGATGTGCTGCGCCGGGTGGCCGGTCTGCTCGCCGCCGGCCACCCGCCGCAGATCGGCTGACCGCCGACCGGACGTCGGTCAGCCCAACAGCTTCGCGTACGCCGGCTTGATCACCTCGTCGATGATCCGTAGCCGCTCGTCGAAGGGGATGAAGGCGGACTTCATCGCATTGATCGTGAACCACTGAAGCTCGCGCCAGCCGTAGCCGAACGCGTCGACCAGCAGCGCCATCTCCCGGGACATCGAGGTGCCGCTCATCAACCGGTTGTCGGTGTTGACGGTCACCCGGAAACGCAGATCCCGCAGCAGTCCGATCGGATGCTCCGCGATGGACGCGGCGGCACCGGTCTGCACGTTCGACGACGGGCACAGCTCAAGCGGGATCCGCTTGTCCCGCACGTACGCGGCCAACCGGCCGAGTTGGGGCTGCGGGCCGGGGGTGATGTCGTCGACGATGCGGACTCCGTGGCCGAGGCGGTCGGCGCCACACCACTGGATCGCCTGCCAGATGGAGGGCAGTCCGAACGCCTCACCGGCGTGGATGGTGAAGTGGAAGTTCTCCCGCTGGAGGTATTCGAAGGCGTCCAGGTGCCGGGTGGGTGGGAAACCCGCCTCCGCACCGGCGATGTCGAAGCCCACCACGCCGTGGTCGCGGTGCCGTACGGCCAACTCGGCGATCTCCTGCGAACGAGCCGCGTGCCGCATCGCGGTGAGCAGCGTGCCCACCCGGATCGGTGTGCCGGCCTCGGCCGCGAGCGTGCTGCCCTCCACGAAACCGGCCAGCACCGCCTCGACCACCTCGTCGAGGGTCAGGTCCTGCTCCAGGTGCTGCTCCGGAGCGAACCGGACCTCGGCGTAGACCACCCCGTCGGCGGCCAGGTCGAGGGCACACTCCCGGGCCACCCGACGCAGCGCGGCGGCGGTCTGCATCACGGCGACGGTGTGCGCGAAGGTCTCCAGGTAGCGCTCCAGGGAGCCGGAGTCGGCCGCCGCCACGAACCAGCGCCCCAGCTCCGCCGGGTCGGTGGTGGGCAGTTCATGACCGATTTCCGCGGCCAGGTCGACGATCGTCGCGGGGCGCAGGCCGCCGTCCAGGTGATCGTGCAACAACGCCTTCGGAGCCCTGACGATGTCCTCGTACCCGATATCCGTGCTCATCGCCCCTCGCCCCGCTCACAGCCCATGCTCCCGACCCTAGTCCGCGCGTCCGGCCGGGTGCCCGCGCAGGGCGTGTTCGAGGCCCTCCGTCGGCCAGGATGGCTCCGATGCACGCCCTAGACTCGACGCGTGAGACAGCCGTGATGCCTTCCCGCGTCGTGGCGCGGCTGCGTTGCCCCGTCTGCCAGGACCCGCTCGCCGAGGTCGTCACCGGTGGATCCCGGGCGTTGCGGTGCCCGCGCCGACACAGCTTCGACATCGCCCGGCAGGGCTACGTCAACCTGCTCACCGGCCGCGCCCCGCACAGCGGTGACACCGCCGAGATGGTCACCGCCCGGGCGGACTTCCTGTCCGCCGGTCACTACGACGTCATCTCCGCCGCCCTGGCGGCCGCCGCCGACACCGCCCTCGCCGCCGCCGACCCGGGTGGCTCCGACGCGTACCCGCTGGTGGTGGACGCGGGCGCGGGTACCGGCCGGCACCTCGCCGCAGTGCTGGCGGCCGTGCCCGCGGCCGTCGGTCTCGCGCTGGACATCTCCAAGCCGGCGCTCCGTCGGGCCACCCGCTCCCACCCGCGGGTCACCGCCGCGCTGGCCGACACCTGGCAGCGACTACCGCTGGCGGACGCCTCGACAGCGCTGCTGCTGAACGTCTTCGCACCCCGGAATGGCGCCGAGTTCCGCCGGGTACTCGCCCCGGGCGGGCGGCTGCTGGTGGTGACCCCGGCCGCCGACCACCTCACCGAACTGGTCACCGCACTCGGCCTGCTGCGGGTCGATCCGGCCAAGGCGGACCGGGTGGCGGCCAGCCTGGCCGGGCACTTCACCGAGGAGTCGACGACCGTGCACCGGCAGGAGCTGACGCTCTCCGGCCCGGAGGTCGCCACCCTGGTCGGCATGGGTCCGAGCGCCTGGCACACCGATCCGGCGGGGCTGGCCGCCCGGATCGAAACGCTCGGCGAGCCGGTCCGGGTGACCGTCGCGGTGCGGCTCGGGACGTACCGCCCTTAGGTCGAGAGGTCGACCTCTTCCCAGCCCGGGGGCTCGTCGTGGTACGGCCCACGCAGGATCACCGCCCACTCCAGCGCCCACCGCCGCTGACCGATCGCGTTGGCGTCCACCAGCCCCGGCAGACTCCGGCCGGCACGGCTCACCTCCAGGTATGACCAGTCCAGGCAGTAGTGCAGGTCGAGCAGGGCAGCCGCGTCCGCCGGATGTTGCGGCGCGGCCAGGATCCGGGACCGCCACCGCCGGAAGGTCTCCCCCTCGGCGATGTGCGGCAGCCGCTCCACCAGCCGGTCGTCGGCCGGCATGGTGGGATCCAGCTGCTTGGTCAGGCCGAGCACCCAGGCCAGCGAGAACAGAGCGTCATGGTGCAGCACGAAGGAGCGGTGGTCGCCCTTGGCTCCGGTGACGAACTGGAACTCCGGTGGAGTGACCATCTCCACCAGGTGCGAGGCGAGCAGCCAGCTCATCGCGGCCTGGGGCGGCATGCCGAAGCACCGGGCCAGGATCAGGTGCAGCACCGCGATCCGCGCCTCGATCTCCGCCGTCGGCCGCAGCTCGATGTCATCGCCCGGCTCCCAGACCAGCGGAAACTGCGGCGGGGGCAACGGCAGCCGCAACCGGGACAGCTCGTCCAGGCTCGCCTCACGCACCTCGCGGGGGTCGGGGGCAGGCACGATCACGGCAACATCCCTGTCTGATCACGATGTCTCGGCGCCGACGGTCCCCCCTGGCCTGCGAGAATAGCGGCCCTCACGCTCCGACACCATGGCCGGGACCGGGGTTTCGTCACTCGACGCGTTCGATGACCAGCGGCACCGCGGCGGGTGGCCGGGCGGCGACGGTCACCGCCGGGGCGGCCTCCGCCAACGCCGCCGGGAGCAGCTCCGCCCGTTCGGCCCGCAGCTCGTAGAGGGGTTCCCCGGCGCGTACCGGGTCGCCGGGACGCTTGTGCAGCAGCACGCCGGCCGGCACGCTGACCGGGTCCTCCTTGCGCGCCCGACCCGCGCCGAGCCGCCACGCGGCCACCCCCATGGCGTACGCGTCGACCGCCGCGACGTGACCGTCCGTGTCGGCGCGGACCACCTCGACCTCAGGTGCCCTGGGCATCGGAGCGTCCGGGTTCCCGCCCTGTGCCTGGATCATCGACCGCCAGACGTCCATCGCCCGTCCGTCGCGCAGGGCGGCGGCGGGGTCGGCATCGGGCAGCCCGGCCGCGTCGAGCATCTCCCGGGCCAGCGCCAGGGTCAGCTCCACCACGTCCGCCGGCCCACCGCCGGCGAGCACCTCCACCGACTCGGTCACCTCGATGCCGTTGCCGATCGCCCGACCCAGCGGGGTGGACATGTCGGTGAGCAGGGCGACGGTCTTCACCCCGTGGGCGCCACCCAGCTCCACCATGGTGCGGGCCAGCTCCCGGGCGTCGTCGACCGACTTCATGAACGCGCCGGAGCCCACCTTCACGTCCAGCACCAGCGCGCCGGTCCCCTCGGCGATCTTCTTGCTCATGATGGAGCTGGCGATCAGCGGGATGGCCTCGACGGTGCCGGTGACGTCACGCAGCGCGTAGAGCTTGCGGTCGGCCGGGGCGAGACCGGAGCCGGCAGCGCAGATCACCGCGCCGACGTCCCGCAGTTGGGCGGTGAACTCCTCGTTGCTCAGCGCCGCCCGCCAGCCCGGGATCGACTCCAGTTTGTCAAGCGTGCCGCCGGTGTGGCCGAGGCCCCGCCCGGACAGTTGCGGAACCGCGGCGCCGCAGGCCGCGACCAGCGGGGTGAGTGGCAGAGTGATCTTGTCACCGACCCCGCCGGTCGAGTGCTTGTCGACGGTCGGCCGGGTCACCGAGGACAGGTCGAGCCGTTCGCCACTGGCGATCATCGCGGCCGTCCAGCGGGCGATCTCCGGGCCGGTCATTCCGTTCAGCAGGATCGCCATGGCCAGCGCCGACATCTGCTCGTCGGCCACCACCCCCCGGGTGTACGCGTCCACCACCCAGTCGATCTGCCCGTCGGAGAGCACTCCGCCGTCCCGCTTGACCCGAATGACATCAACCGCCGCAAAACCACTCATCAAAAGATCTTTCCTAGTCGTCTGCAATGCAAGATTCCCGCACCGTGCCCATCGAGGGACGAAATTGCCCTCACCGCCACGCGGCCGGTGACCACGACGGGCCGGGGGCCTGCCGTGCCCGGCGGAGGGATCAAGCCTGACCGCCCGGAGCCGGGTACGGCAGGCCCCCGGCCCCAACCGCAACCGCGGTCGCACGGTCGGCCCCGGCCCCAACCGCAACCCGCGACAAGATCAACCCCAGCGAACCGGGATCTCCGACGGCGGCTCGCCCTCACCGGCCCAGAAGATCGTGCCGGACGCGTCGACCACCACCACCCGGGGCGTACGCGCCAACCCCCAGCCGATCGCCTCCGCCGGGTCGTCCCAGCTCGGCCCCTCCTCCAGCACCCCGGTCTCGGCACCCGCGTCGTCACCGGCCGAGCGCTCCCAGTAGGCCGTCCAGACCTGCTGGCCGTCCGACAGGTCCGGGTGCACGAAGACGGTGCCCCGGCCACGCCAGGCGGCCAACCGGTCGGGCACCACCGGCACCGGCCGCTCCCCGGTGACCGCCTCGATGTCGGCCACGTCGAAGGCGTGCGGCAGCAGTTCGGCCATCCGCAGCGGGCCGCCCTTGGCTTCGACGAGACATTCCGGCCCGCCCTGCTCCCAGAGCAACTGCCGGCAGCGCCCGCACGGCATCAGCGGTTCGCCGGTGGCGTCGACGCAGGACAGCGCGACGATCCGACCGCCGCCGGTGGCGTGCAGTGAGGAGACCACCCCGCACTCGGCGCAGAGCACCACGCCGTACGCCGCGTTCTCGACGTTGCAGCCGACCACGACCCGGCCGTCGTCGACAAGCGCCGCGGCTCCGACCGGAAACTTCGAGTACGGCACGTACGCGTGCCGCATCACCTCGGTCGCGGCGGCCCGCAGCCGCTCCCAGTCGACCTCACTCATGCCAACATTGTGCCGCATGGCTGCTGACCAGCTTCAACGCGATGCCACCCACGGCATTGGATCACGCTCCCAAGATCCGCACAGTTTCCGGGATGTTGCTGCCTCAACTCCGGTCTCCGGCCGAGGCAGCAACATCAGGAAAGTTGTGTGGATCATGCGCGGTCAACCCTTGATGTACGGCTTGCCGTCGGCGGCCGGTGCTCGTACCCGACCGACCAGCCCGGCCACGGCCAGAATCGTCGCCAGGTAGGGCAGCATGGCCAGGAACTGGCCCGGAATCACACTGTTGATCGCGCTGAGGTAGGTGGCCAGCTGGTCGGCGAACCCGAAGAAGAGCGCGGCGAGCAGCGCGCCGGTCGGGCTCCACCGGCCGAAGATCAGTGCCGCCAGGGCGATGAAGCCCTTGCCACCGATCATGTTCTTGGTGAACGAGAAGAGCGCCAGCGTGTAGGAGGCGCCACCGATGCCGGCGACGGCACCGGCCATGATCACGTTGCGGTAGCGCAGACCGAGCACCCGTACGCCCAGGGTGTCCGCCGCCGTCGGGTGCTCACCGACCGACCGGGTCCGCAGGCCCCACCGGGTCCGGAACAACGCGATGTGGATCACGAGCACCAGGAGCAGGGCGAGGTAGAGGAAGATGTTGCCCCGGAACAGCGCCGGTCCGAGCAGCGGAATGTCCGACAGCAGCGGGATCTCCCAGTTGCTGAACCGCGGTGCGCTGTTGTACCGCGCGGCGTCGGTCTGCATCAGCCGCTCGTAGAGGAAGCCGGTGATGCCGACCGCCAGCAGGTTCAGCACGATGCCCATGACCACCTGGTCGACCAGGTAGCGGATGCTGAACACGGCCAACAGCAGCGAGATGAGCGAGCCGCCGATGGCGGCGGCGACGAGTCCCACCCAGACACTGCCGGAGATGCTGCCGAACAACGCGCCGCTGAAGGCACCCATCAGCAGTTGCCCCTCGATGGCGACGTTGACCACGCCGGAGCGCTCGCAGAGCACGCCGGCCAGCGAGCCGAAGATCAGCGGCAGGGCGAGCAGGAAGGTGCCCCGCACGATGTTGACAAGCGGCATGAAGTTCTGCCCGGTCGGTGCGGCGGAGACCTGCCAACACAGGAACGACAGCACGAAGGCGACCAGGCCGACGGCGAGCACCGGGACGAACCAGCGCTTCGGCAGCCCGGCGAGCATCGCGCCGCCGGCGGCGAGCGCGATCAGGCCGAAGACGATCGCGCCGACGGTGCCGTTGACCTCCAACGCGGCCCCGGCGGCATCCTCGCTGAGCGTGAAGCGGGCCTGCTCGCCGGTGGCGAGCGCGCCGAACAGCACGGTGGCCAGCAGGCCCAGGGCCACCAGCACCAGGCCGACCTTGCGGTTACGGGTCCAGAAGCCCTCGTCGACCGACGCGACCGCGACGTCGGGAACAGCCGTGGTGGACATGCCTCACCAGCCCTTCGCGAGGCTCGTCTGCAACCGGGCAGTGCGCGCGGCCCGGAGCTGGAAGATCGCCTTCACAAGTGCCGGCGCGGCGATGAAGATGACGATCAGGGCCTGGAGCACGGTGACCAACTCCAGCGAGATCCCCGAGTACGACTGCATCCGGTTGCCGCCGGCCTGCAACGCGCCGAACAGCAGCGCGGCCAGCGCCACGCCCCACGGTTTCACCCGGCCGAGCAGGGCGACCAGGATGCCGTCGAAGCCGATCTGGGCGACCACCAGGGGGGTCAGGGCCGCGGCGGTGGTGCCGAGCACCATCTGCGAGCCGCCGAGTCCGGCCAGCGCCCCGGCGAAGACCATGATCAAGACGTACGTCCGGGTGACGCTGATGCCGGCGGTGCGGGCGGCGTCCGGGTTGGCGCCCACCGCCCGCAGCTCGAAGCCGAGCGTGGAGCGGTTGAGCAGCCAGGCGACCGCCCAGGTGGCCAGCACGGCCAGGATGATGCCGGCGTGGGCGCGCAGCCCGTCACCGAAGAGTCGCGGCAGTTGCGCGGAGGCGTCCACCGGCCGGCTGATCGCATCGGTACGGTTCGGGTCCTGCACCCCGTTCTGGACGATGAGCCAGGTGAGGAAGTAGACCGCGATGTAGTTGAGCATGATCGTGTTGATCACCTCGTGGGCGCCGGTCCGCGCCTTGAGGATGCCCGGGATGAAGCCCCAGAGGGCCCCGCCGAGCGCGCCGGCCAGGACGGCGACCAGCAGGTGCAGGCCCGGCGGCAGCGGCAGCAGGAAGCCGGCCAGCGCGGCCAGGATGACGCCCATCGTCGCCTGCCCCTGAGCGCCGATGTTGAACAGGCCGCCGCGGAAGGCCAGCGCCACCGAGAGACCGGTGAAGACCAGCGGCGCGGTGTAGGTGAGCGTCTCCGAGATGGGGCTCAACGCCGCGTTGAAGCTGCTCGCGGCCGGGTCGAAGACCGAGCCCTTGAACAGGTTCGCGTACGCCTCGCTGACCAGCGTCCAACTGGCGTTGATCGCGTCCGAGGGGCGGGCGGTGATGTAGCTGTAGGTGGCCAGCACCTCCGGGTCGGAGATGATCATCAGGACGGCGCCGACGACCATCGCCAGCACCAGCGAGAGCAGGGTCACCGTGAAGGTGTTGGCGGCCCACAGGTTCTCCAGGAAGAGCCGCCCCAGCGTGGGGCGCGGTCCCGGCTCACCGGGGGTGGTGGCCGCCTCCGCGCGTTCGGTGTTGCCGACCGCGGTCCGGGCCGCCTGGTCCTCACTCGCCGGTTCCTTGTCCGGGGAACCCGGCTGGGCGTTGGGGTCACTCATGCCGGCAACTCCGCTCCGCTCCGTGCCGCCGCAGGGCCGCCGTGCCAGATGGTTCGCTCGCTCATCGGTCCTTCTCGTCTTCGCTGCCTGGCCCCTCGGCCGACACCACGCCGTCGGTGGTGGCCGGGACGTCCCGGTCGGTGGTCGCCGGGGTGCCCGCGTCGGACACGACGTCCGCGTCGGTGGTGGCCACCACGTCCGGGTCGGTGGTCGCGGTCGGCGCGGATCCGTCCGCCGGGGAGCCGCCCGTGGCGTCGGGAGTGATGCCGGCCATCAGCAGGCCGATCTCCTCGCGGGGGGTGTCCGGGCCGACCACGCCGATGATCCGCCCGCGGTACATCACCGCGATCCGGTCGGCCAGGCCGATCACCTCGTCGAGTTCGCTGGAGACCACCAGCACGGCGGTGCCGGCGTCGCGCTCGCGGACGACCCGGCTGTGGATGAACTCGATCGAGCCGACGTCCACCCCTCGGGTCGGCTGGGCGGCGATGAACAGCGTCAGCGGCCGGGCAAGTTCCCGAGCCACGATCACCTTCTGCTGGTTGCCGCCGGAGAGGGTGCCCACCGGCGCATCGGCTGACGAGGTGCGTACGTCGAACTGCTCGATCCGTTCCCGGGCCGACCTGTTGATCTCGTCTGGCCGCAGCGACAGGCCCCGGCCGAAGGGCGGCCGGTCGTACATGTCCAGCACCAGGTTCTCGGCGACGGTGAACTCCTTGACCAGGCCGTCGACGCTGCGATCCTCCGGCACGTAGCCCACGCCCGCCCGGAGCACCTTCTTGGTGGACCAGCCGTCGATCCGTTGCCCGTCCAGGCTGATCGTGCCGGCGAGCACCGGGCGCAGCCCCATGATCGCTTCGATCAGCTCAGTCTGTCCGTTGCCCTGCACTCCCGCGACGCCGAGCACCTCGCCCGCGCGTACGGTCAGGTCGACGCCGTCCACCGCCCGCACCTGACGGTCGTCGTCGACCACCAGGCCGGAGAGTTCCAGGACCGGCTCGCCCGGGGTGGCCGGGGCCTTGTCCACGGTGAGCCGGACGGTGCGGCCGACCATCAGCGCAGCCAGCTCGTCCCGGCTGGCCTCGGGCGAGGCCGTACCCACGGTCTTCCCGCGCCGGATCACCGTGATCCGGTCGGCGATCGCCTTGACCTCGCCGAGCTTGTGGGTGATGAAGACGATCGACTTGCCGGCGGCCTTGAGCGACCGCATCACGGTGAGCAGTTCCTCGGTTTCCTGCGGGGTGAGCACGGCGGTGGGCTCGTCCAGGATGAGCAGGTCGACGTCCCGGGTGAGCGCCTTGACGATCTCCACCCGTTGCTGGACGCCGACCGGCAGGTCCTCGATCACCGCGTCCGGGTCGACCCGCAGGTTGTACCGCTCGGAAACCTCGGCGACCTCGCGCCGGGCGCGGCGCCGGTCCAGGAAGCCGGCGATGCCGCCGCGCACCTGCTCGGCGCCGAGCATGATGTTCTCGGTGACGGTGAAGACGGGCACCAGCATGAAGTGCTGGTGCACCATGCCGATGCCGGCCGCGATCGCGTCGGAGGGGCCGCGCAGCCGCAGCGGCTTGCCGTCGACCAGGATCTCGCCCTCGTCGGGCTGGTAGAGCCCGTACAGCACGTTCATCAGGGTGGACTTGCCCGCGCCGTTCTCGCCGAGCAGGGCGTGGATCTCTCCAGGCTCCACCGTCAGGTCGATGTGGTCGTTGGCGACCAGATCACCGAACCGCTTGGTGATGCCGCGCAGTTCGAGTCTCAGCGCAACCTCCTGGAGTGCGAAGCGATGGTGCAGCGTAGCTGCTGGCGGGCGGGCCTGGCGTCGGCCGGACCGGTGGCGCGGATCGGCCGCTGCGGCACGGCGGGTCTCCCCCCGCGCCGCAGCGGCCGGATCAGGTGTGGCTCTGCGCGCCGGCCGCCCTCGGTGATCGTCTCACCGGGGACGGCCGGCGACGGGTCACTTCGGCTGGGCGGCCGACTCGACCTTGACGGTGCCGGCGGCGATGTCCGCCTTCAGCTTGTCGACCTCGGCCTTCAGCTCGGCCGGAACCTTGCTGTCGAAGTCGTGGTACGGGGCGATCGAGACGCCGTCGTTGGCCAGGGTGCCGATGAAGCCCGGGTCCGCCTGGAGCTGCTCGCCACCGGCGGCCTTGAGCACGGCCTCCTTGACCGCGCCCGGGATGTTCTTCACCACGGTGGTGATGATCGCCGGGCAGTTCGGGGTGCTCTCGCAGCCGTCGACGTCCACCCAGATGGTGTTGTACTTGCCGTTGGAGGCCTGGGCCGCACCGGTGGTGCCGAGGCCAGCGCCGCCGGCCACCGGCATGATGATGTCCGCGCCCTGGGCGACCAACGCGTCGCTGACCTTCTTGCCCTCGTCCTGCTTGACGAAGTCGTTGGTGAAGGAGCCGTTCTGGGTCTCCTTGTTCCACCCGAGAACCTGGACGTCCTTGCCCTTGGCCTCGTTGTAGTAGGCGACCCCGTCGGCGTAGCCGTCCATGAAGATGGTCACCGGCGGGATCTTCAGACCGCCGTAGGTGCCCACCTTGCCGCTCTCGCTCATGCCGGCGGCGACGTAGCCGGCCAGGAAGGCAGCCTGGGCGGTGTCGAACTGCATCGGGTAGACGTTGGCCACCCCCGGGTCGGCGTCGACGATGCCGAACTGCTGGTCCGGGTTCGCCTCGGCGATCTTCTTGGTGGCCTCGCCCATCAGGCCGCCGACCGCCAGGATGAAGTCGCAGTCCTGGTTGACGTACTGGGTGAGGTTCGGCTCGTAGTCCGCCTCGGCCTTGGAAGCGACGTACTTGATGTCGATGTTGTCGTTCTCCGCCTTGGCGTCCTCCAGGCCCTTCCAGGCGGAGGCGTTGAACGACTTGTCGTCGATGCCGCCGACGTCGGTGACCATACAGGCGGTGTACGCCTCGCCGCCGGAGCCGGCGTTGTTGTCCTCATCCGGAGCCTCGCCACAGGCGGCGGCGCTCAGCACGAGCCCACCCGCCGCGATGATCGAGGCGATCCGCATCCCACGCACCGAGCGCAAGACGTCTCCTTCCCATTGCACACCGCGGGGTACGCGGTGGCAGCCCTTGAGCCGGCCTGCGCCTTGCCGCCGGCGTCCCACGTTACGGGAGCAGAGCGTACGCCCGCGCCCACCTGCCGACCGACAATCGTGCAGGACTGTTGGAGCCCTGTTACCCCTACGTAATGCTTGGGTGGGGCACATCACTCAGGGTGCCGGCAGGCGGGCGCACTCGCGCCGGAAAAGCCCTTTTTACCCGTCGGCCCGATGGTTCGCCGGCTATCGCCAGAAGACCGCCACCGCCGCGTTGGCCAGGGTCAATCCCACGATGGCGAGGAAGTGCCCCCGGTTGACCTCGGCCCGCTTACGGGAGAAGAACACCATTACAAAGATCAACAGGGCGAGCACCAGCTTTGTCACAAGCTTCGCCGGCGCCGGCTCGTCACCGTCGCGCAGCGGCGCGCTCAGGCCGATGCCGGTCAGCAGCTGGATCACCGAACCCCACAGCATGGCGGCGTTGATCCGGATCTTGCCACTGAGATATTGGGCGATCGCGCCGCCGAGCAGCAACGCGAACCCGATCAGATGGACGTAGAGGAGGATGAGTCGAAGTGCTTCCACCCGACCCATCCTGCCCTATCAACGACGGTTCGTAGTAGAGGCACCCCCGTGAATCCGGGATGCCACCAGCACCAGCGCCAGCCCGACCACCGCGTAGCCGCCCAGCACGGCGATCGGACGACCGGCGCCGGCACCGTCGAAGAACGCGACCGAGCGCAGCAGCGTGCCGCCGGCGCCCACCGGCAGCCACTGGCCGAGCGCGCCCCACGGCTGGGGCAGCAACTCCGGCGCGGCACCGACCGCGGAGAGCGGGTTGCCGACCAGGAAGACCAGCAACGCACCCAGTCCGATGCCGGGTCGCCCGAGGAGTGCACCGAGACCGGCCACGACCGCCGACGCGGCCAGGGCGAAAAGGCCGATGGCGGCGGCCTCGGCGAGCCAGTCCCCGGCGATGACGCCCAGCCAGCCATCCAGGACCACCACGCCCATCAGACCCGCCAGTACGCCGGTCGCCGCCAACCCGACCAGGCGCGCCAGGCCACCGGCGACCAGCAGGACGAGCAATGCACCGGCGAGCAGGCTCGTCATCGCCAGGGGCAGGAATCCGGCGGCGAAGCCAGCTCCCCGCGGATCGTCGGCGGTGGTCGGCACCACCTCGACCACGGGGACCGGCCGCCCGCCGCCCAGTTGGCCGGCCGCCTCGGTGAGCAGTGCGGCGACCGTGGGGCTGGCGGCCGACGCGGTGTGCAGGGTGACGCCATCGGCTCCGATCACGAATGCGCCGTAGACCTCCCGGTCGCGCAGCGCCCGGTCTGCCGCTTCCGCGTCGGGCAGCGTGGTCACCGAGAAGGCGCCGGGACGCGCGGCGGCGAGCCGCCCGGCCGTCTCGGCCACGGCGGGCGCCGGGCCGGCGACGGCGACCGGTAGGTCGCGTGGGGCCAGGTTCGCCGCCGGAGCCGCGAACAGGGGTACGAGCAGTGCCTGCCCGGCGACCGCGACGGCGGCGACAAAGACGGCTAGTGCCAGGGGTGGCCGGTTCCTGGTCGACATCGCTTCACTCTCCCAAAACGAATGCTCGTTCTTTTATAGACTGAGAGTCCTCTCGCTCATCGATTCCTGTCAAGAACGAACGCTCGTTCTACGATGTAACCCGTGCCACGTGTCTCGGAGGAACACCTCGCCGCCCGGCGCCGTCAGATCGTCGACGCGGCACGCCGGTGCTTCCTGCGTGAGGGTTTCCACCGCACGACGATGCAGGACGTGATCGCCGAGGCAGGGCTCTCGGTCGGCGCGGTCTACCGCTACTTCCCGAGCAAGGCGTCCCTGATCAGCGCCATCGCCGAGGAGACCGTCGGCGGCGCCGAAGAGGTTCTCGACGAGTTGGCCCGGCAGGATCCGCCGCTACCGCTGGACAAGGCGCTGGAGCACGCGCTCGCGTACATGGAGAATCAGGCCGGCGACGAGGGGATGCTGCGGATCGCGATCCAGGTGTGGGGCGAGGCCCAACGGGACCCGGCACTGGGCGAGTTCGCGGCGAGCAGGTACACCAAGCTTCGCGGTCACTTCGAGGTGCTGGTCAGAAGGGCTCAGGAAGCCGGCGAGTTGCCCGCCGACGCCGACCCGGCGGCCGTGGCCGCGGCCCTGTTCGGCCTCTTGCCGGGCTGGTTCCTGCAACGCATCATCACCGGTGGTCCAGATGTGGCGACCTATCTGTCCGGCGTCCGCGTCCTGTTCGGCCGGCAGCGCTGACGACCACCGTCGACGCGGGGTGGGCGCCGTCAAACTGCGCCCACCCGCGCCCGGCCGGTCAGCCCTTGGTGCCGCCGGCGGTCAGTCCGGAGACCAGGTGCCGCTGGGCGATCATGAACACCACGCCCGCCGGCACGGTCACCAGGACCGCCGCCGCCGTCAGGTACTCCCACTGCGGGTTGAACTGCGGCACGAACTGCTGGAGCCCGTACGCCAGGGTGAACTTGTTGTCGGTCTGGATGAAGGCCGACGCGTACATCACCTCGCCCCAGGCGGTGAGGAAGGTGTAGAAGGCGGTGACCGCGATGGCCGGCCGGGCCAGCGGCAGCACCACCCGCCAGAAGATCGCGAACGGGCCGCAGCCGTCCAGTGCCGCCGCCTCGTCAAGCGAGGTGGGGATGGAGTCGAAGTAGCCCTTGAGCATCCAGGCGCAGAACGGCACCGCGATGGTCAGGTACGCGATGATCAGCGCCGGCAGCGTGTTGATCAGACCGAACCGCGCCATGATCGTGTAGATCGGCACGATCAGGATGGCCGCCGGGAACATCTGGGTGATCAGGAAGGTCATCATCAACGGGCGGCGCCCGGGGAAGTTGAACCGGGAGACCGCGTACCCGGTGGTGGCCGACAGGAAGATGCCGATGAGCATTGTGAACGCCGCGACGATCACCGAGTTCAGCAGCCACTTCGGGAAGTTCGTGTCGAACAGCACGTAGCTGTAGTTGGCCAGGGTCGGGTCCTTGACCAGCGTCAGGTCGCTGCTCTGCACCGCGTACCCGGGTTTGAACGAGGACAGCAGCACCCAGACGATCGGGCCGAGCGCGATCAGCGAGGCGACGATCAGGGTGCCGTGCAGCAGCAGGGACTTCGCCGGGCTGCGCCGGCTGCGGCCGGGCCGCTTCGCGGTCTTCGCCGGGGCGGCCGGGACGGCGGCCGGCGTTGCGGCTGCGGGAGTGGTCAGTTGGCTCATGTCACCACACCTCGCCTTGCTTGCGCAGCGCCCGCCGGTAGAACAGCGAGAACACCAGCAGGATCGACAGGATCAGTACGCCGTACGTGGACGCGAGCGAGTAGTTGCGGATGCCCTCGAACGCCGCCCGGAAGGCACCGGTCACCAGGATCTCGGTTCCGCCCGCCGGCTGGCCCTCGGTCACCAGGAAGATGATCGGGAACATGTTGAACGTCCAGATCGTGCCGAGCAGGATCACCGTCATGCTGACCGGGCGCAGACCCGGCAGGGTGATGTTGCGGAACCGCTGCCAGGCGGACGCGCCGTCGATCTCGGCGGCCTCGTACAGCTCGCCGGGAATCGTCTGCATCCCGCCCAGCAGGGCGACCATCATGAACGGCACGCCGAGCCAGATGTTCGTGACGATCGCGGTGAGCAGCGACGTCCACTGGTTGGCGAACCAGTCGACCGGGTCGATGCCGAGCGAGGTGAGCAGCGAGTTGGCCAGGCCGAAGCGCTCGTTGAAGATGAACTTCCAGGCGAAGGCGCTGACGAAGGCCGGCACCGCCCAGGGCAGCACCAGCAGCACCCGGTAGAGGCCGCGGCCCCACATCGGGCGGTTGAGCATCACGGCCAGGCCCAGACCCAGGCCGTAGTGGAACACGACGCATCCGAGGGTCCAGATCAGCGTGATGCCGGTCCACTGCCAGAAGTTGCCGACGTTGCCGCTGAGAACGTTCAGGTAGTTGTCGAGGCCGACGAACTCCCACCTGTTCGGGTTCTCGGCACATACCTCACCACCGGTGATCGACCTGGTGCAGATCTCCGCGGCCTGGTTGGCCTCGGTGAGGTTGGTGAGTGAGAGCCAGATCCCGCGGAACAGCGGGTAGAAGATCAGAACCGCCAGGACGATGACGACGGGCAGCACCATCGCCCAGGCGTACCAGTGCTTCTCCCAGCTGCGGCGCAGCCGGGAGGGACGAGCGGATCGGCCGGACGGCGTCGAGGGAGGCACCGGATCGGCTGTCACGGTGGTCATCAGCTGCGCTCCATGCGGGGAGGTCCGACAGGGCCGCGCGATCGGGTACGGTCACGCGACCCTGCCGGGTGCCGAGAGGTCACCGGCGGAGAGCCGGCGGTGAGATCAGTTCTCGTAGGCGGGGACGACCTCGGCCTTGTACTTCTTGGCGACGGTGTCCAACGCGGCCTTCGGGTCCTTGTTCTGGATCAGGACCTCGGTGGCCATCTGGTCGAGCGGGCCGAAGAACTGACCGGCCTCGGGGATCCACGGGCGGCCCACCCCGGCCTCCACGACCGGCTGGAACGCGGCCACGGTCGCGTTGTTCTTGACCGCGTCGAGGTCGTACGCCGAGGTGCGGGTCGGCAGCAGGCCCAGCTTCTCCGAGAGGAACGCCTGCGACTCGGCGGAGCTCATGAACTTGACGAACGCGACGGCGGCGTCGACCTTCTCCTGCGGCATGCCGGACCAGATCACGTAGTTGTGGCCGCCGACCGGGCCACCGGCCTTGGCCGAGCCACCCGGCACCGGGGCGATGCCCAGGTTCTCCAGGCCGCCGAAGCCCGGCGCCTGCTGGACGTTGTTGACCTCCCACGGGCCGTTGATGATCATGGCGACCTTCTTCTCCTTGAAGAGGGTCATCATGGTGCCGTAGGCGTCGTTGGCGGACGGCTTGGCGGCCGCACCGCTGTCGATCAGGTCCTTGGCGATCGCCAGTCCGGCCGCGTTCTGCTCCGAGTTGATGACGATCTTCTTGTTCGCGGTGTCGACCAGGTCGCCACCCTCGCCGTACATGAAGGGCAGCAGGAAGTAGCCGGCCGGGTTGATGTAGACACCCTCGGCGTCGGTCTTCTCCTTGATGGTCTGCGCCGCGGTCTTCAGCTCGGCCCAGGTCTTCGGGGGCGCAGTGATGCCGGCCTGGCTCAGCAGTTCCTTGTTGTACATCAACGCCAGGCTGTCGGTGACCTGGGGAACGCCGTAGGTCTTGCCGTCGAACTTGTTGGAGGCGAGCGGGGTCTCCAGGAAGTCGGACTCGTCGGCGAGCAGCTCGGAGCCGTCCAGCGCGTACAGGTAGCCCAGCGAGGCGAACTCGGGCACCCAGGCGACCTCGGCCCGCAGGATGTCCGGTGCACCGGAATTCGCCTGTGCGGCGGTCTTGAACTTGTTCTGCGCCTCACCGAACGGGACCGACTGGTAGTTGATCTTTACGTTCGGGTAGGTCTGGTTGAACTTGGCGATCAGCTCCTGGAACGCCGGACCCTCGTTCTTCGGATCCGAGGTGTCCCACCAGGTCAGTTCTGCGGTGAGGGAAGCGGGGTCGACCGCCGGCTGCTCCTCGGCCGCCTGGTCATCGCCCCCGCCGCACGCGGCGACGGAAAGGGCGAGAGTGGCAGCGGCGAGTACGGCGGTTCCCCTGGCTGTGCGGCGCATGTTCGCTCCTAAGTTGCCTGCCGGGTAACGGCGGGGACAGTAGCAAGAACTTTCGTAACTAGAAACCCCTTGCGAACATCCCTGCAACAACCGTGCCTCATCCGCAACTTCAGCAGTCGACAAGTGTCGCCATCTGGGCATTTTGCCCTCGACTGGGGTGACCGAACTCCCAACCAGCATCACCTTGCGCATACCTTGAGACCACTCATCGTCCCGGTAAGGCTCGGCCCGGGCCGACGCTATGGGAACGCTCCCGACGAGGGCTGCTCGATTCTGCAAGTTCTTGCTGACTAATGCGCAAGAACTTGGCGGTGAGCTACAGTGCCGCCATGCGCGCTCGCCTGTCCGACATCGCCCAGCAGGCCGACGTCAGCGAGGCCACGGTGTCGCGGGTGCTCAACGACCGCCCCGGCGTGGCACCCGAGACTCGGCAGGCCGTCCTGACCGCCCTCGACGTGCTCGGGTACGAGCGTCCCGCCCGGCTGCGCAAGCGCAGCGCCGGGCTGGTCGGTCTGGTGGTCCCGGAGCTGGACAATCCGATCTTCCCGGCGTTCGCCCAGATCATCGAGTCGGCCCTGGCCCCCACCGGCTACACCCCGGTGCTGTGCACCCAGACCCCCGGCGGCGTACGCGAGGACGAGTACGTGGAGATGCTGCTGGACCGGCAGGTCTCCGGGATCGTCTTCGTCTCCGGCCTGCACGCCGACACCGCCGCCGACCACGACCGGTACCGGACCCTGCTCGCCCGCCCGCTGCCGATCGTGATGATCAACGGGTACGCGCCAGGCATCCCGGCGCCCTTCGTCTCCTGTGACGACCGGGAAGCCGCCGAGCTGGCCGTGGCACACCTGGTGGCTTTGGGCCACCGGCGGATCGGCCTGATCACCGGCCCCGACCGCTTCGTGCCGGTCCAGCGCAAGGTCAGCGGCTACAAGGCGGCGATGCAGCGCCTCGCCGGTGTCGACGACGACGAGCTGGCCGAGCTGACCGAGCTGTCGTTGTTCGGCGTCGAGGGCGGCGAGGCGGCGGCCGGCCGGTTGATCGAGCGCGGCGCCACCGGCATCGTCTGCGGCTCCGACCTGATGGCACTCGGTGCCATCCGGGCCGCCCGGCAGCGGGGCATGTCCGTACCGGAGGACCTCTCGGTGGTCGGCTACGACGACTCGCCGCTGATGGCCTTCACCGATCCGCCGCTGACCACGATGCGGCAGCCGGTGGCCGCGATGGCGGTCGCCGCGGTGCGGGCACTGGTCGATGAGATCAACGGACACGGCGCCCCGCACTCGGAGTACCTGTTCCGGCCGGAGCTGGTGGTGCGGGGGTCGACGGCGGTGGCCCGGCAGGACGCCACGTCCACGCCGAGCGGCCCGGGCCGACAGCGGCCGACACCGTCCGCACTCGCGGTCCCGGCCTGACCGGTCCCGGCGTGACGTAGCCCGCAGCAGGAGCATCACCAACCTTTCTTGCGCAAGAAATGCTTGACTCTTGCAGAGCTGGCGCGGCATTCTGCTCAGACACCCGTGCGTCCCCACCTCGCCAACGCCGGGTGACCGCCGTCCCGCCGCGCCACAGAACGGGGAACACCCGATGACCGTCAACACCCCCTCGCCGCTGACCTCCGACGCCGACTGGTGGCGATCCGCCGTCGTCTACCAGGTCTACGTCCGCAGCTTCGCCGACTCCGACGGCGACGGCATCGGTGACCTCCAGGGCATCCGGGAACGCCTGCCCTACCTGCGCGAGCTGGGCGTCGACGCGCTCTGGCTGACCCCCTTCTACACCTCGCCCATGGTCGACGGCGGCTACGACGTCGCCGACTACCGCGACGTGGACCCGATGTTCGGCAACCTCGCCGACTTCGAGGCGATGATCACCGACGCCCACGCGCTCGGCCTGCGGATCATCGTCGACATCGTGCCGAACCACACCTCCGACCAGCACCCCTGGTTCGCCGCGGCGTTGGCCGCCGCCCCCGGGTCGCCGGAACGGGCGCGCTACCTATTCGCCGACGGCAAGGGCGACGACGGCGAGCAGCCCCCCAACGACTGGGAGAGCATCTTCGGCGGCCCGGCCTGGACCCGGGTCCCCGACGGCCAGTGGTACCTGCACCTGTTCGACCCCGCCCAACCCGACCTGAACTGGCGGCACCCCGAGGTACGCACCGAGTTCGAGGACATCCTCCGCTTCTGGCTGGACCGGGGTGTCGACGGATTCCGGATCGATGTGGCCCACGGCATGATCAAGGCCGATGGGCTGCCGGACGTCGGCTTCAACTCGATGACCACCGGCCAACGCCAGTCCGAGCTGCTCGGCAAGGGCCGGCTGCCCTACTTCGACCAGGACGAGGTGCACGACATCTACCGCGCCTGGCGACCCATCCTGGACAGCTACCCGGGCGGCCGGATGGCCGTCGCCGAGGCGTGGGCCGAGACGCCGCAGCGGCTGGCCCGCTACATCGGCCCCGACGAACTGCACCAGGCTTTCAGCTTCGACTTCCTCGACGCCACCTGGTCGGCCGACTCGTTCCGCAAGGTGATCGACACGGCGCTGGCCGAGTCGACGATCGTCGGCGCCCCGACCACCTGGGTGCTGTCCAACCACGACCGGCAGCGGCACGTCACCCGCTACGGCGACGGCGAGATCGGGCTGCGCCGCGCCCGGGCCGCCGCGCTGCTGATGCTCGCCCTGCCCGGCTGCGCCTACCTCTACCAGGGTGAGGAACTGGGCCTGCCCGAGGTGCTCGACCTGCCCGACGAGCTGCGTCAGGATCCGGCCTTCCTGCGCACCGGTGAGAGCCGGGACGGCTGCCGGGTGCCGATCCCGTGGAGCGGTGACCTGGCGCCGTACGGCTTCGGACCGGCCGGCAGCGAGCTGAGCTGGCTGCCCGCCCCGACGACCTGGCGTGCCCTCTCGGTGGCCGCGCAGACCGGCACGCCCGGTTCCACACTTGAGCTGTACCGCGCGGCGCTACGGATCCGCCACACCCATCCGGCGCTGGCCGACCTCGGCGGCATCACCTGGTTGGAGTCCGGCCCGGGGGTGCTCGCCTTCCGACGCGAGGCCGGCGACACCGTGCTGACCTGCGTGGTCAACATCAGCGACGCACCGGTGGTGATCGACGGCTACGGCACACCGCTCGTCGCCAGCGCGCCCCTCAGCGAGCGCGACGGCGGCCACCTGCTGCCGGTCGACGCGGCGGTCTGGTTCGAGCGGAACTGACCGGGTAGGCCGGCCATCGACTCGGCCGTCCGGCGTGCTCCGCGCCGCCGGGCGGCTGGGCACGACCCCTTGTGGTGGGGGGTGCGACGGTGCCGGTGTCCTTGGGGCGATCCCCCGGGGCACCGGCACCTGTGTCGCGGCCACCGGTCGACCGGTTCAGCCGCTGGTGAGCTGGGCCGCGATCCGGACGAACCCGGCACGCAGTTCCGCCACGTCCGGCGCCGGCAGCGGGCCGGCGGCCCGGTCGTGCTCGGCCGCCTCCAACTCCTCCTCGTCGATGGTGTCCTCGTAGTCGCCGTAGAGGTCAGCCTGGTCCACCCGCGCCACCTCGTCCTGGGCGGCGAGTTGCGCGGCGGCGATCTCGCCCCGGATCTGCTCCAGCGACACCGCCGGCACCAGCGGTTCCACCACCGCCATCAGCTGTTCGTCGGCGACCACCGCCTCGGCCAACGCCAACGCGTGCGGTCGCTCGTACGGGCCGCACACCACCGGCTCCCACTCGTCGGCGTCACTGAGCGGACCGAACGTGATGATCCACGGCAGCTCCAGCATCGGCGAGTCGGCCGGCAGGTCCAACGTCACGAGTGCCCCCACGAGCCCCATCATCGTCGGTGTCCGGGCAGGCGGGGGTGGGTTCGGCGGAACGTTCAGCCGGCCGGATCAGCGGCTCAACCCGCCCCGCCGGGTGTGCCGGGATCGGTGTCCACGTCAAGGTCGACCGGTGGACGCCGACCGGCCAGGTCCACCGTCCGCCCGCGCCGGCTCGTCGCCGCCAGCGCGGCGCCGAAGAGCACCAGCTGATTGAGCAGGTAGAGATAGACCAGCAGCCCGACGGCGGTGGCCACCACCGTGTACGCGGGGTTGTGTTCGATTCGGCCCACCCAGAACCGACCGACGGTGTTGAGCAGGGTGATGCCGACCGCGACGATCAGCACCACGGGCCGCAGCCGGGACCGGCTCATCCGCACCCGAGGGACCGCGACCAGCAGCAGTGTGGCCAGTACCGCGTTGACCAGCACGCTGAGCAGCGCACTGACCGTGGTGAGCGCGAACGAGCCGGTGCTGCGCAGCAGGAACCGCAGCAGCGTCTCCAACGCGTCCACGGCCGCCACCGAGAGGCCGAGCAGCACGAAGACGACCAACAGCACACCCAGGTCGACCAGGCGGCGCACGACCAGGTTGCCCGGGTGCTGATTGAGGCCGTGGATCAGCCGCTGCGAGGAACGGATCGCCTCCACCCAGCCGATCCCGGTCAACACCAGGATCAACAGACCGACCACCCCCGCGGTGCCGCTGCTGTCGGCGACCTGGGCCGGATCGAGGAACGGCAGGTTCTCGCCGAGGAACTCCTCCGCGGCCGCGCTCACCTCGTAGTTGTCCTCCAGAATCGCGCCGAAGATCGCGTACGCGACCAGGGCCAGCGCGAAGACCGCGAAGAAGCCGTAGTAGGCGATCGCGGCGGCCAGCCGGCCGCCCTGGAGATCGGTGTAGAGCACCCCGGCACGCCACAGGTGGCCGAAGGCCGGGGAGCGGCGGCGCATGGCGGTCAGCCGACTGTCGACGGCCGCCTCGACCCGCCCCAGAACGTTCACGTCGTCATCCTCACCGATCCGTCGTCGCCGTGTCAGAGGTACCCGACGTGCCGGCCGGGGCGGTCAGCCGCCCAGTCGGAAGTCCCGGCGTGGCTGCCAGCGCGCCTGTCCGCTGTGCGAGAAGAGGGTGAAATGGTCCACCTCGAACATCGCGGAGAAGTCCGCCAGGTCCTCGTACGCCTTGTCCAGCGCCTCCGGCGCGACGTCCTGAGCGACCGTCACATGCGGATGGTAGGGAAACCGAAGCTCCCGGCGTAGCTGCGGGGCGGCGTTGATCGCGGCGGCGAGCAGTTCGCATTCGCTGATGCCGGCGGCGACCGCGACGAAGACCACCTGGGTCACCGGCCGGAAGGTACCGGTGCCGCGCAGATGCAGGCTGAACGGTAGGTGAGCGGCGGCAACCCGGGCGAGGTGCCGCTCCACGGCCGGCAATCCGGTCACCGGGATCTCGGTCGGCCCGAGCAGGGTGACGTGGGCCGGCACCGCGTTCGGGTCACCGGCCTCCAGCCGACGCCGGGTCAGCAGACTGCCCCACGGCTCCGGGATGTCGACCGCGATGCCGATCTGGACGCTTTCACCGACCGCAGGCGCTTCGGTCCCCTGCTCCACGCTGCACGCCACCCCTCCGGCCATCGACCCCTGCCCGCACCGCCGCCCCCGCTCGGACGCTCACTCGCCGCGTACCGGTGGAAAGAAACCCACCCGCTCGTACGCGGTCCGCAGCGTCGGCGCCGCCACCGCGCGGGCCTTCTCCGCGCCTGCGGCGAGGAGCTTGTCCAACTGGGCGGGGTCGTCGAGATACGAACGGGTGCGCTGCTGGATCGGGCTGACGAATTCCCGGACCACCTCGGCGAGATCCTTCTTCAGGTCGCCGTAGCCCTTACCGTCGTACGCCGCGACCAGGTCGTCGATGCCCCGACCGCTCAACGCCGAGAAGATGGTGAGCAGGTTGGAGATCCCGGGCTTGGTCACCTCGTCGAAGACGATCTCCCGGCCGGTGTCGGTGACCGCCGACCGGATCTTCTTCGCCGAACGCGCCGGGTCCTCGAGCAGGTCGACGATGCCGCCCGGGGAGGAGGACGACTTCGACATCTTGGCGGTCGGGTCCTGGAGATCGGTGATTTTCGCCGTCGCCTTGACGATGTGTGGTGCCGGGACCGTGAACGTCCGGCCGAACAGCGAGTTGAACCGCTGCGCCAGATCCCGGGAAAGCTCCAGGTGCTGGCGCTGGTCCTCACCGACCGGTACGGCGTTGGCCTGGTAGAGCAGGATGTCGGCGGCCTGCAGGATCGGGTAGGTGAACAGGCCGACGCTGGCCCGCTCGTTACCCTGCTTCTGCGACTTGTCCTTGAACTGGGTCATCCGGCTGGCCTCGCCGAACCCGGTGATGCAGCCCAGCACCCACGCCAGCTGGGCGTGCTCGGGCACCTGGGACTGCACGAACAGGGTGCAGCGTTCCGGGTCCAGGCCGACCGCGAGCAGCTGCGCGGCGGCCACCCGGGAACGCTGGTGCAGCACCTCAGGATCGTGCCCGGCGGTGATCGCGTGCAGGTCGACCACGCAGTAGAAAGCGTCGTGCGACTCCTGCAACGCCACCCAGTGCCGCACCGCGCCGAGGTAGTTGCCGAGATGGAACGAGTCGGCCGTCGGCTGGATGCCGGAAAAGACGCGGGGGCGGACGGGAACGTCGGACATGCCGGCAATTCTGTCAGCTGGCTCGGCGTACGTCATGACGGGCCGGCGGGTCGGGCCCGGTCGGCCGCCGGGACCACCTCGCGCCGCTGCTCGGGCAGGCGGGCGACGGTGACCGCCAGCCGGGCCACCCGTCGCCCCTCCAGGGTCAGCACCCGGAGCAGCCAGCCGCCGGCCGGCGGCTGCGCCGATTCGGCGGGGACCGGTATCTCGTCACCCGGCGCCGGCAGCCGCCCCAGCGCGGCCATCACGAACCCGCCCACCGTCTCGTACGGGCCCGTCGGCAGGGCAACGCCCGTGCGGTCGGCGAAGTCGGCGAGATTGAGCCGACCGTCCACCACCGCGGGCAGCCCGGTGTACGCGGGCTCGGGGACGTCCGCGTACTCGTCGTGGATCTCACCAACCAGTTCCTCGATCAGGTCCTCGCAGGTGACGATGCCGGCGGTGCCGCCATACTCGTCGACCACCACCGCCAGGTGATGCCCCTCCCGTCGCATCTCGGTCAACGCGGCGAGCACCCGTTTACTGGCCGGCAGCCGCTTGACCTCGCGGGCCAGCTGACCGACCGTGGTGCCCGACACCCGGTCCGGGCCGAGCAGCAGGTCTCGCAGGTGCACCACACCGACCACATCGTCGTGGGTGCCGTCGACCACCGGGTAACGGGTGTGCGGACCGGCCCGCACCAGCGGCTCCGCCTCGGCGATCGTCAGCGCTGCGGAGAGGAACACCACCTCGGTGCGGGGCATCATCACCTCGCGTACCAGGCTCGCACCGGCCACCAGCACGTCGTCGATGATGCGCTGCTCCACCGGATCCAGGACCGTGTTGGCGGCGACCAGGTCCCGCAGTTCCGCCATACTGATCCGCTCCCGGCCGGCGGTCGGGCCGGCACCGAGCAGGTCGGTGACGAGCCGCAGGGCGCCGTCGGCGGCCCGGACCACGACCCGGGCGACCGCTCTGGCCACCGGTCCCGGCTGACGGCGGTGCGGGTCGTGGCCACGCCGTCGGGGTATGCGCCGACGCGAGGCCCGCATGGGAGTGATGGTAGCCAGCCCCGGGCCGTAGGGTGACCATCAAGGCCGCGACCGTGTCGGCCAGGCGGGAGGAACGACGTGAAACTGCTCGTCACCGGCGGGGCTGGTTTCATCGGCAGCGTGGTGACCCGGATGCTGCTCGACGCCGGGCACGAGGTGGTCGTGTTGGACGACCTGCGCACCGGTCACCGGGCCGCGCTCGCCCCCGACGCCACCCACGTCGAGGCCGGCATCCACGACGCGGCCAAGGTGCTCACCCCGCAGGCCGGCTTCGACGGGGTACTGCATTTCGCCGCGCTGATCGCCGCCGGCGAGTCGATGGTCGCCCCCGAGCGGTACTGGCACAACAACACGGTCGGCACCCTGGCGCTGATCGACGCGGTGCGGGCCGCCGGCGTGCCGCGGCTGGTGTTCTCGTCCACCGCCGCCGTCTACGGCAATCCCACCGAGCTGCCCATCCCGGAGACCGCCGTCAAGGCCCCCACCAACACGTACGGGGCGACGAAGCTCGCCGCCGACATGATGCTCACCTCCGAGGCGATCGGGCACGGCCTGGCCGCCGTCTCGCTGCGCTACTTCAACGTCGCCGGTGCTCACCTCGACGGTGACGTGGTACTCGGCGAACGGCACGACCCCGAGACCCACCTCATCCCGATCGCGCTGGAGGTGGCCGCCGACCGGCGGGACAAGCTGCAACTCTTCGGCGACGACTACCCCACCGTCGACGGCACCTGCGTCCGCGACTACATCCACGTCTCCGACCTGGCCCGGGCCCACCTGCTCGCCCTGGACGCGGCGACCGGCGGACAACACCGCATCTACAACCTCGGCAACGGCAACGGATTCACCAATCGGCAGGTGGTCGAGGTCGTCCGCGAGGTCACCGGGCACCCGGTGCCGGTCGAGGTGGCGCCCCGCCGTGAGGGCGACCCGGCCGAACTGGTCGCATCCTCCGCCCTGGCCCGCGCCGAACTGGGCTGGGAACCCCGCAAACCCACCCTGCACGACATGGTCACCGACGCCTGGGCCTTCTACCGCGCGCGGGTTCTGGACCGCCCGTGACCAACCACCCCGACGAGGTGGCCGGCCGCGCCACCACCTGCTTCCAGCACGCGTACGGCCAGGCACCCGCCGGCCGCTGGGCGGCGCCCGGCCGGGTCAACCTGATCGGCGAGCACACCGACTACAACGACGGGTTCGTGCTGCCGTTCGCGCTCCCGCTGCGTACCGTCGTCGCGGCCTCGCCGCAGCCGGCCGGCAGTTGGACGGTCTGCTCCGAGCTGACCGACGAGACGGTCAGCTTCGGCACCGACGAGGTGACCCGCCCCGGCGGGGTGACCGGCTGGGCGGCGTACGTGGCCGGCGTGGTGTGGGCGCTGCGGGAGGCGGGGTACCCCGTGCCCGGTGCCCGGCTGGCCATCGCCTCCGACGTGCCGCTCGGCGCCGGGCTCTCCTCCTCCGCCGCGCTGGAGGCTGCCGTGCTCGCGGCGCTGGTCGACCTGGGCGGGTTGGCGCTGCCGGCCGAACAGCAGCCCCGGCTGGCCCAGCGCGCCGAGAACCAGTACGTCGGCGCGCCCACCGGCATCATGGACCAGTCGGCGGTGATCCGCTGCCGGACCGGACACGCCCTCTTCCTCGACTGCCGCACCGAGCAGGTCGAACACATCCCGTTCGACCTCGACGGCGCCGGCCTCGCGATCCTGGTGATCGACAGTCGAGCCCCGCACCGGCACGCCGACGGCGAGTACGCGGCCCGCCGCGCCAGCTGTGAGAAGGCAGCCGCGCTGCTCGACGTACCCGCCCTCCGTGACGTGCCGCCCGCCAACCTCGACGACACGCTCGCCCGGCTCCCCGACGACGAGACCCGCCGCCGGGTTCGCCACGTGGTCACCGAGGACCAGCGGGTACTCGACACCGTGGCGCTGCTCCGCGCCGGGCAGGTCCGGCAGATCGGGCCGCTGCTCACCGCCTCGCACGCCTCCATGCGTGACGACTTCGCCATCACCGTCCCCGAGGTCGACACCGCTGTCGAGGCCGCGCTGGCCGCCGGGGCGCTCGGCGCGCGGATGACCGGTGGTGGCTTCGGCGGCTGCGTGCTGGCCCTGGTCGAGGCGGACCAGTCCGACCGCGTCGGCGCCGCCGTCACCGCGGCCTACGCCAACCGCGCCTTCACCACCCCCACCGTCACCCCCGCCACCCCCGCCCCCGGCGCCACCCGCCTGGACTGACCCCCCGAACCCCGCTGCTCGCTACGCCGCACGGGCAGCCCAGGGGTTGATCAAGAAGTTTTGGTCGGGATCGCGCTGGATCCCGACCAGAACTTCTTGGTCAACTGGGGAGTCACGGTGGGGTCAGGGAGTTTCGACGATCATGCCGGCGCCGACGGTGCGGTTGGTGGCCTCGTCGATGATGATGAACCCGCCGGTGGTGCGGTTACGGCGGTACTCGTCGGCCAGCAGCGGGATGGTGGTCCGCAGGCGGACCCGACCGATCTCGTTGAGCCGCAACTCGTTGGCCGACTCGTCGCGGTGCAGCGAGTTGATGTCGAGACGGTAGTGCAGGCCCCGCACGATGGCCCGCGCCGCGCGGGTCGTGTGCTTGATCGAGTACTTGCCGCCCACCTGCAACGGACGCGTCTCGTCCATCCAGCAGACCATCGCCTCGATGTCCTGCGCCACCGCCGGCGCGTTGTTCGGCCGGCAGATCATGTCACCACGCGAGATGTCGATCTCGTTCTCCAGGCGTACCGTCACCGACATCGGCGGGAACGCCTCCGCGACCGGCCCGTCGGCGGTCTCCACCGCGGCGATCCGGCTGGTGAAGCCCGAGGGCAGCACCATCACCTCGTCACCCGGCTTGAGCACCCCCGAGGCCACCTGGCCCGCGTAGCCCCGGTAGTCGGTCACGGTGGTCGACTGAGGACGGATCACGTACTGCACCGGGAAGCGGACATCGACCAGGTTACGGTCGCTGGCGATGTGCACCCGCTCCAGGTGATGCAGCAATGCCGGGCCTTCGTACCAGGGCATGTTCTCCGAACGGCTGACGATGTTGTCGCCCCGCAACGCGGAGATCGGCACCACCGTCAGGTCCGGCACGTCCAGCTTCGCGGCGAACGCGGTGAACTCGTCGGCGATCCGCTCGAATACCTCCTGCGAGAAGTCGACCAGATCCATCTTGTTGACGCAGAGCACCAGGTGCGGCACCCGCAACAGCGAGCAGAGGAAGGCGTGCCGGCGGGACTGCTCGACCAGACCCTTGCGGGCATCCACCAGGATCAGCGCCAGGTCGGCGGTGGAGGCTCCGGTGACCATGTTCCGGGTGTACTGGATGTGCCCGGGGGTGTCGGCGATGATGAACTTGCGCCGAGGCGTGGCGAAGTAGCGGTACGCCACGTCGATCGTGATGCCCTGCTCCCGCTCCGCCCGCAGTCCGTCGGTGAGCAGCGCCAGGTTGGTGTACTCGTCACCCCGGGCGGCGCTGACCGCCTCGACCGCCGCCAACTGGTCGGTGAACAGCGACTTCGTGTCGTAGAGCAGCCGACCGATCAGGGTCGACTTGCCGTCGTCCACACTCCCGGCCGTGGCGAAACGCAACAGATCCATCGGCCGGCCCTCGGCCACGGGAGCGGCGTCCAGAGTCTCGGTGCTCATCAGAAGTAGCCCTCCCGCTTGCGGTCCTCCATCGCGGCCTCGCTGACCCGGTCGTCACCCCGGGTCGCACCACGCTCGGTGATCCGGGTCGCGGCGACCTCCTCGATGACCTTCTCGACCGTGTCCGCGTCCGAGCGCACCGCCGCCGTGCAGGAGGCGTCGCCCACCGTGCGGTACCGCACCCGAGCCTTGAACCGCTCCTCACCGGCCCGCGCCGGCAGGAACTCGTTCACCGCGTAGAGCATCCCGTCGCGCTCGACCACCTCACGCTCGTGCGCGTAGTAGATCGACGGCAACTCGATCCGCTCGCGGGCGATGTAGTGCCACACGTCCAACTCCGTCCAGTTGGACAGCGGGAACACCCGGATCGACTCGCCCGGATGATGCCGGCCGTTGTAGAGCGCCCACAGCTCCGGCCGCTGGTTCTTCGGATCCCACTGGCCGAACTCGTCCCGGAAGCTGAACATCCGCTCCTTCGCCCGGGCCTTCTCCTCATCCCGCCGGGCCCCGCCGAAGAGCGCGTTGAACCGGTGCTTCTCCACCGCCTCCAGCAACACCGGCGTCTGGATCCGGTTACGCGTCCCGTCGGCGGACTCCCGGACCAGGCCACTGGCCAGAGCCTCCGGCACGCTGGCCACCACCAGTTGCAGGCCCAGCTCGGCCACCCGCCGATCGCGGTAGTCGAGCACCTCCGGGAAGTTGTGACCCGTGTCGACGTGCATCACCGGGAACGGAATGTGACCCGGCGCGAACGCCTTCTGCGCCAGCCGGAGCATGACGATCGAGTCCTTGCCACCGGAGAAGAGCAGCACCGGCCGCTCCAACTCGGCGACCACCTCGCGCATCACGAAGATGCTCTCCGCCTCCAGCGCGTCGAGATGGGTGACCTGGTACGCAGCGCTGGTCATGACACCGGCTCGATTCGCTCGGTCATCCGCTTTCCAGACCTTTCCGGTCGGGGATGTCAGGAAGTAGCGACAGGCTACCCGCAATGCCGATGCAACGCCGCAAGTAACCGGCTGGCGAGATCCTTACGGCACACCAACAGGTCCGGCAGGCGCGGATCCGCCTCGTTGTATTTCAGCGCAGAACCATCGATCCGGGAAGCGTGCAGTCCGGTGGCCGTCGCCACAGCAACCGGCGCCGCCGAATCCCACTCGTACTGCCCGCCGGCATGGATGTACGCATCCACCTCACCGGTCACCACCGCCGCGATCTTCGCCCCGGCCGAGCCCATCGGCACCAACTGCGCCCCGACCTCCTCCGCGAGATCGGTCAGGAACACCGGCGGCCGACTGCGGCTCGCCGCCAGCCGCAACCGCCCCGCACCGCCCGCCGTCGCCGCCTCCGGCGTCATCGGTGGATAGGCCGGCGGCAGATCCGTACCCAGCACCCGATGTTGCGCCGGCAGCCCGACCGCACCGGCGACCAGACCATGCGAGGTGGTCGCGTTACGCGCCCAGAGCGCCACGTGCACCGCCCAGTCCGCGCGCCCCTCCTCGCTGAACTCCCGCGTACCGTCCAACGGGTCGATGATCCAGACCCGGTCGGCGGTCAACCGCGAAACGGCACCGGTGTTCACCTCGGCCGCCCACGCCAGCCGGGAGCCCTCGTCCTCCTCGGAGAGCACCGCGTCACCCGGGCGCCACCTCGCCAACTCGGTACGGATCAGGTCATGCGAGACCTTGTCTCCCGCCGACTTCAACGCACCGGCATCGGCGAACCCCATCTCCGCCCGCAGGCCCAGCAGCGCCTGCCCGGCACGATCCGCCAGCCACCGCGCGAACGCCCCGTCGATCATCGGTGGACCGCTCATGCTTCCGCTCCCGTCGCCACGATCCGCGTACGCCGAGCGGCCGGCCCCGCCCCGACCGCCGAACCCGCACACTACCGGGCCACCGGCGAACCCGACCGCCGCAGTCCGCCCCCGGCACGTGTGTCGGAACCTCCGTGGTGGCGAGGCCGAGGTCGAACGGGCACCTTGGCACCCGCGCTAGACCCCGTGATAGAGGTTCTGAGTCGGCTCCACACCCCGACTGACCACGGATTCCACCACGTCCGCGGCGCGATCCACCAGAAAGTCCAACTCCTTGCGTTCCGCCGTGCCGAAATCCGACAGCACGTAGTCCGCCGGATCCTGCCGTCCCGGCGGTCGACCGATCCCGAACCGCACCCGCACGTAATCCTTCGTGCCCAACGACTTCGACATCGACCGCAGGCCGTTGTGCCCGCCCTCACCACCGCCGCACTTGACCCGCACCTGGCCGTAGCCGATGTCCAGCTCGTCGTGCACCGCGATCACCCGACCCGGCGGCACCTTGTAGAACTGCGCCAGGCTGGCCACCGGCCCGCCAGACAGATTCATGTAGGTCAGCGGCTTGGCCAGCACCAGCTTCGGCCCGCCCAACCCCAGCCGCCCCTCCGCGACCTCCGCCACCGCCCGCCGATGCCGGCCGAACTTCCCAGCCAGCCGACCAGCCAGCAGGTCGGCGACCATGAACCCGACGTTGTGCCGGTTGCCCGCGTACTCCCGACCCGGGTTACCCAGGCCGACCACCAGCCACGGCCCGGTCTCGTCCGTCACCGCCCGCCCCTCCCGCTCACACCGGCGGCCAACCACCGCCCACGCCGCCGATCATCCGATACGCCGACAGGCGCCCCCGAAGAACCCGGTGACGCCTGCCGCAGAACTGAGAGACTGTCAGAGCGTGTTTGAGGAGGCTCGCCCGTCGCGAGCCGAGTCCCAGGCGGCGTCCGGCAAGGCGGAGGTTCGCCCGGATACCGGTGTTGTATCCGGGCGAACCGACAACGCCGCCGGTCGTCGGCTGGGGCCGGCGCAGCAGGGCACGGCCTTCTCAAACACGCTCTCAGGCCTCGGTACGAGCCTCGGTGCCCGCCTCGCCCTCGGCGGACGGCGCCTCGGCAGCGCCCTCGGTGACCTCGCCGACCTCGGCCTCGGCCTCCTCGGTGGCCTCCTCGACCTCGGGCAGCGTCGACTCAAGCTGCTCGGCGGTCGGCGCGGCGGTGATCGAGGCGATCAGCAGCTCCGGATCGGCGGCCAGTTCCACACCCGCCGGCAGCGTCACGTCAGCGGCGGTGATCTGGGAACCCGGCTCGGCACCCTCGATCGAAGCCTCCAGGTGATCCGGCACCCTGGTCGCGTCGGCGCTCACCGAGAGGGTGTCGTGGTCGTGCACGATCAGCGTGTCACGCGCAGCCTCACCCGTGAGCTGGACCGGGACGTCCACGGTGACCTTCTCGCCGCGACGCACCAGCAGCAGGTCGACGTGCTCGAAGGTGTCCTTGATCGGGTCCCGCTGGATCGCCTTCGGCAGCGCCAGCGCCTGCGTACCGTCGCTGATGTCCAGCGCGAGGAGCTGGTTGGCACCACCGTTACGAATGGCCGCCGCGAACTCGCGGGCCGGCAACGCGATGTGCTTGGGCTTCTCGCCATGGCCGTACAGCACGGCGGGCACCATGCCGGCCCGGCGGGTACGACGGGCACCACCCTTGCCGAACTCGGTGCGGGGCTCGGCGCTGATCTTTACCTCGGACACGGGGAAACTCCTGATGCTTCGCTGCGGCAGCTTGTCGTCTGGCGGTGCTGGGCGGGGGGCTCGCAGGGGCTCATGCGTCAGCAGACTGCCCGGAGCACCGCGTCGATCACGGTGCCTCCGTGCGGCGCTTCTCAGCAGCCCGCAGGGCACCCTCGCCGTGGCAACCGCACCAGTCTACCCGAGCGGTTTCCCGGGTTTCCGGCAGTCCCCGGTACCCGCCGGGGCACCCCGCCCAGCCGACTCAGTCGTGAACCGCGCTCAGCTCAGCCCACCGAAGAGCGTGGTCACCGAGCCGTCGTCGAAGACCTCGCGGATCGCCCGGGCCAGCAGCGGCGCGATCGACAGCACGGTGAGCTTGTCGAGCTGCTTCTCCGGCGGCAGCGGGAGCGTGTTGGTCACCACGACCTCGCTGATCGGGCTGTTCTTCAACCGCTCCGTCGCCGGGTCGGACAGCAGCGCGTGGGTGGACGCCACGATCACGTCCGCCGCCCCCGACTCCTTCAGGATGTCCGCCGCCCGGCAGATCGTGCCGCCCGTGTCGATCATGTCGTCGACGATCAGGCAGACCCGATCCTCGACCTCACCGACCACCCGGTTCGCCACCACCTGGTTCGGCTTCATCGGGTCCCGGGTCTTGTGGATGAACGCCAGCGGGCAACCACCCAGCCGGTCCGTCCACCGCTCGGCCACCCGCACCCGGCCCGAGTCCGGCGCGACCACCGTCATCGGCCGGCCCGCGTACTTGCGCTCCACGTACTCGGCCAGGATGTCCATCGCGAAGAGATGGTCCACCGGGCCGTCGAAGAAGCCCTGGATCTGCGCGGTGTGCAGGTCCACGGTGAGGATCCGGTTCGCCCCGGCGGTCTTCAGCAGGTCGGCGACCAAGCGCGCCGAGATCGGCTCCCGGCCGCGGTGCTTCTTGTCCTGGCGGGAGTACGGATAGAACGGCAGGACGACCGTGATCCGCTTGGCCGAACCACGCTTCAGCGCGTCCACCATGATCAGGGTCTCCATGACCCACGTGTTCACCCCGTGCGTGACCGACTGCACCACGAAGGCGTCCGAACCACGTACCGAGTCCTTGAACCGTACGAAGATCTCGCCGTTGGCGAACTCGTACGCGTCGGCCGGCGTCGGCGCGACGCCGAGCACCTCACCGATCTCCTTGGCCAACTCCGGAAAACCACGTCCGGAGAAGAGCATCAGGCTCTTGCGGTTTTCGGCGACGATGCTGCCCATGGGCCCGTCTGCTCCCGTATTCGGTCGGCGGTACCCGGCCTGCGGTGGTGGTCGGCCGGGGACTATTCGGTTGCAGTATCTCCCGGCCCGGGCGTACCGCCCACCGACTCGGCGGTGCCGTGGATTGCCTCACCTTCGCTTGCGGAGGACGTCGCGGCCGGAGCACCCTGCCCACCCCGAAGGGCACGCTCGGCCGCCTCGGCGGAAGCCGTGCCCGCGCGCTTGCGCGCCACCCAACCCTCGACGCTGCGCTGCGGCGCCCGGGTCAGCCCCAACGCCCCCGGCGGCACGTCCTTGCTGATCGCGCTACCCGCCGCCACGTACGCCCCGGCACCCACCTCGACCGGTGCGATCAGGCTCGTGTCGCAGCCCACGAACGCCGCCTCGCCGACCACGGTGCGGTGCTTGTTCACCCCGTCGTAGTTCACGAAGATCGTCGCCGCGCCGATGTTCGCCCTCGCCCCGATCGTCGCGTCACCCACGTACGACAGGTGCGGCACCTTGGCGCCGGCACCAAGCTCGGAGTTCTTCACCTCGACGAAGGTGCCGACCTTCGACCGCTCCGCCAGCCGGGCGTCCGGCCGCAGGTACGCGTACGGCCCGACGCTGGCGCCCGGCCCTACCTCGGCACCGACCGCGTGGCTGCGCAGCACCGTCGCGCCGGGCCCCACCACCGTGTCGATCAACGTCACGTCCGGTCCGACCACCGCGCCGCTGCCGACCACCGAACCGCCACGTAGCTGGGTGTTCTGATCCACCACCGCGTCGCGGTCCAGGGCCACCGTCACGTCGATCCAGGTGGTTTCGGGGTCGAGCAGACTGACGCCGGCCCGCATCCACCGCTCGTTGATTCGGTCACGCAGCAGCCGGCGCAACGCCGCCAACTCCACCCGATCGTTACAACCGAGCGTCTCGGTGTGGTCGGCCGCCAGGTGCACCCCCACCGGCTCGCCGGCGGAGACCAGCATCTTGAAGACGTCGGTGAGGTACTCCTCGCCCTGGTCGTTGTCGGTCGACAGCTTGCCGAGCACGTCCCGCAGCCGGGCTGCGTCGAACGCGTAGATCCCGGCGTTGATCTCCCGGACAGCCAGCTGCGCGGGATTGGCGTCACGCTGCTCGACGATCTGCTCCAACCGGCCCGCCGCGTCCCGCACGATGCGTCCGAGCCCGGTCGGGTCCGGCACCTCCGCCGCGAGCACGGTCGCCGCGGCGCCCTCGCTCTCGTGGGCCGCCACCAGCGCACCGACCGTCTCGGGTCGCAGCAACGGCACATCACCGTTGAGCACCACCACCGTGCCGGTGACCTCCGGGGCGGCCTCCAGCGCGATCCGCACCGCGTGCCCGGTGCCGAGCTGTTCCGCCTGGTGCACCGCGGTGGCCTCGGGGGCGATCCCGGCGAGGTGGGCGCGGACCTGGTCGGCGCCGTGCCCGACCACCACCAGGGTGCGCGCCGCAGCCAGCGGGTCGGCCGCGTTGAGCACGTGGCCGACCAGCGTCCGACCGAGCAGCGGATGCAGGACCTTGGGCAACGAGGACTTCATCCGCTTGCCCTCACCGGCGGCGAGTACGACGACGGTACGGGTGTGGGGCTCGGGCACGACGTGGCTCCCGTCGGAACGCGGACAGTCTCGCGGCCATGCTAACCAGACAATCCGGCCCGTTCGGCAGGGGCACGAGGATCGGCAGCTGAGGGTGCTTGCTGGGGTGCCTGGATTCGAACCAGGAGCTCAAGGCTCCAAAGGCCTGCGGGTTGCCGTTACCCCACACCCCATAGAAATGTCAAGCCGACAGGCCGCATCAAACCGCCGAAGTGTGTTCAGCCGCGGACCGGAACAGCTCGGCGATCATACCCTCTATTCGCCAGTAGAGCTCGCGGCTACGCGGCACATTGATCACCAGACAGCCCTTGTACTCGTCACCGGCGTTTCGCCGGACGGTCGAGGGTCTGTGCTTCTTCAGGGTCGCCCGGCGAAAGCGCTCGCGTGGCACTCCGAGCTCGGCCGCCCACCACTCGGCCGCCACCTCCGGATCAGCGGTCTCGTGGATGCTCACCCGGTAGGTCGGCACAGCGCGGTCGACGCCGCAGACTTCGAGAAAACGCAGGAAGAGAGCGTGCAGGCCCGGATCGCTGTTGACGAACTGAAGATGGTCATCGCGACGCCACGGCTTCGACTTGGTGCCCTCGCACCAGTAGATCGCCGCACCGAGGATGAGCAGATCACGCTCGTCGAGTTGACCAACCACCCGCCCGGCCACCGCGCGCGCCTGCCTCTGGGCTTCGTCCCGCGCCCGACGGTGATCCGCCCACCGCGCCTCGGCAATCGTCTTCGAGTGGGCACGTCGGCGCTGGCGTTCCTCCTCCGGGTCGCGTTCGAGCGGGATATGCCGGACCCAGAGGTAAGCCGTCGACCGGCTCACCCCGAGCTGCCGCGCGATCTCCGGCACGGGACGGCCCGACGAGCGCAGCGCCACCGCCTCCGCGCGCAGGTCGTCCTTTGCCCTGGGGCGTCGGACCCGGTCCGGCGCGGGGGTGCCCCGCAGCATCTCGTAGATCCGGTTACGGCCGAGTCCGGTGCGGGCCCGGATCTCCTGGACCGACAGCTGCTCCTCGGTACGCAGTCGGCGTACTTCGGTGGCGTCGAAACCAGTCATGTGGTGCAGGTTAGGACGAGCGTACGACACATCAGGAATCCATTCATGTCGCTGTCTGATGTGATCTTCCGGGCCCTTAAGTTACGGTGACGTAGGCGTAGATTGCGAACCGATCGTCCCCTGCGAGGTGCCATGTCCGCCGCCGTTCTCGACCCGCAACCGACCAACCCGAAGCCCCTCACCCAGGGCACCCAGTCACGCGGCATCCTGATCGCATTGTGGTCCTTCGTGGTGATCCCGTTCGCGGCGCTGATCGCCGCCGTGCCGGTGGCCTGGGGTGGCTGGCTCAGCTGGGTCGACGTGGGCGTCGCCGCCTTCTGGTACGTGCTGTCTGGCCTGGGCATCACGGTCGGCTATCACCGCTACTTCACCCACGGCTCGTTCAAGGCGAAACGGTGGCTGCGCATCGCGATGGCCGCCTCGGGCTCACTAGCCGTGCAGGGCGAGATCATCCAGTGGGTGGCCGATCACCGGCGCCACCACGCCTTCTCCGACCTGGAGGGGGATCCGCACTCGCCGTGGCGCTTCGGCGCGACGCTGCGCGGCCTGGTCAAGGGGTTGTTCCACGCGCACATCGGCTGGCTGTTCGGCCGGGAGCTGTCCAACCGGGAGCGTTTCGCACCGGACCTGCTGGCCGACCGGGACATCCGGCGGATGGACCGGTTCTTCCCGGTGCTGGTGATCGTGTCGGTGCTCGGGCCGGCGTTGATGGGTGGGTTGTTGACGTGGTCCTGGCAGGGCGCGTTGACCGCGCTGTTCTGGGCCGGTCTGGTCCGCATCTCGTTGCTGCACCACGTCACCTGGTCGATCAACTCGGTGTGCCACGTGTACGGGGAGCGCCCGTTCATGATGCGCCACGGCGACCGGGCGGCGAACTTCTGGCCCCTCGCGCTGCTCTCTTTCGGGGAGAGCTGGCACAACCTGCACCATGCCGATCCGACGAGCGCCCGGCACGGTGTCCTGCGGGGGCAGATCGACATCTCGGCCCGGGTGATCTGGCTGTTCGAGAAGGTCGGGGCGGCGTGGGACGTGCGCTGGCCGAAGCCGGAACGGATCGCGGCGAAGCTGGCCAAGCCGGCGACCCAGCGGTAACCGGGCGACCAACCCGCAAGTTACCTGGCAGTATGTTCGGGTGACCGGGCGGAAGACAGGCAGCATCCCACGACAGGGCGTCACTGAGCGCCAGCGAGGTGACGAGATGGCCGAGACTCCCCACGTGGAGGGCGGCAAACGGCGGCGGTCGGTGCCCGCCCCAGCGACCAAGCCGACGTCCCGGGTACGCATGTCCGCCGCTCAGCGTCGCGAGCAGTTGATCTCGATTGGTCGGCAGATCTTCGCCGAGCGTGGTTTCGACGCCACCTCCATCGAGGAGGTGGCGTCGCGGGCGAAGGTTTCCAAGCCGGTGGTCTACGAGCACTTCGGCGGCAAGGAGGGGCTCTACGCGGTGGTGGTGGACCGGGAGGTCCGGTCCCTGCTGGACCGGATCACCACGGCACTGACCGCAGGTCATCCGCGGGAGTTGCTGGAACAGGCCGCGCTGGCCCTGCTCGGCTACATCGAGGAGGAAACCAGTGGGTTCCGGGTGCTGGTACGGGAGTCGCCGGTGCTCTCGGCGACCGGCAACTTCAGCAGCGTGATGAACGACGTGGCACACCAGGTGGAGCACATTCTCGGCGCGGAGTTCTCCAGTCGCGGTTACGACCCGAAGCTGGCCGAGTTGTACGCGCAGGCATTGGTGGGGATGGTCGCGTTGACCGGCCGATGGTGGCTGGAGGTGCGTAAGCCGCGCAAGGAGACGGTCGCCGCGCACCTGGTCAATCTTTCCTGGAACGGGTTGTCGCATCTGGAGGCCAAGCCGGGTCTGATCACGGCAGGCGGACGTTGACCGGCCGGCGTACCGGTCAGCGGCGGTGGATCTCGGCGACGGGGTGGTTCCGGCGGTTCCGCTCGGCCTCGGCGTCCTCGTGCGGGCCGATCTTGTCGTAGAGGCCGGTGCCGAGCAGGATCAGCCCGAAGAGCATCGAGACGATCACCGTCGACATGGAGAAGTTCAGGAAGTTGGCGTCGGTCTGGAGCACCGACATCATCAGGATGCTGGTGACCAGGAAGACAGCTCCGGCGGTGAGATTCATGTAGTGGCCGAGGTTGGTTCGCCGGGACGCACCGATGATGAGCACGATCCCGAAGGCGATGGAGGCCAGTGAGAAGGCCAGGTTGGTGCGCAGGCCCAGAGCCCAGTTGCCGTTCCGGCCGAATAGCGGGTCGCCCCAGGTGAGCGCGGTCCCCCAGACACCGAAGATCAGGATGTAGAGCCCGACCAGACCGGACAGCGCCCGGTAGAACGGCCGCGCCGGATGGTTGACCGGAAAGTGCGGCATCGACTCCTCCACGCAAAGCGGAACAACAACGACATTGTCCCCCAATCACGCGGTTCGCGTCCCCCGAACACCACCTCAACAGCAGCAACCCGCCGCGGGGCTGGCCGAGGTACAACCAGCCCCTCAAAATCCCCCGCCCGGCCGGGCGCTCCGGACGGATGCGCAACCCCGACAGGTTTCGCCGGAGCCCGACCCGCGCAGGGATCAAGCCTGACCGCCCGGAGCGGGTCGGGCTAGGGAGAACCCAACCGAGACAAACCCGGTCGGGCTCCGGCGAAAACCCCAACCGGAACCAGAAGCAAAACCTCAGAGCACGAGCCGAGCCTTCTGCCACGCCTCGTGCTCCTCGTCGCTACCGACCTTGCCGTACATGCCGGCCATCAGCAGCACCAGGCTGAGCACCATCTGGACGATCACCGTGGCGACGCTGAGGTTGAAGATGTTGGCCTCGGTCCGGATGAAGGCGAGGCCCGCCAGGCTCACCACCATGATCAGGTACGCCGACCACTGGTTGACCAGCACGTCGAGGTTGCGCCCGATCGCGGTGCCGGCCAGCACGATCGCGCCGACCACGATGTTGAACAGGGAGAAGCCGAGGTTCGTGCCCTGCCCCAGGATCTGGGTGTCGCCCTGGCTGAAGAAGGGCTCGCCGGTGCTGGTCAGGAGGCCGATCACACCGAAGGCCACCAGGTACAGACCGATCAGCCCGCCGATCGCCCGGTAGATCGGCCGCGCGGGGTGGTTGACGGGGGTGTGGGCCATGTCTGTGTCTCCAACGCCGTTGGGTGAGGGTCGACGGCGATTCTCCCGCATCCGGCCCTGTGACGCCGCACACGGGGTCCCACGAGCGCCACGTCGGAGCAGCGCCGGCGGCGGGTGGGATGGTTCAGCTCGCGGGGATCTCGTCGGCCAGAGCGAGCCAGGCCTGCTCGACCTCCTCCCGCTCACCGCGTACCTGGGTGAGCTGGGCGTCCAGCTCGGCCACCCGGGTGTAGTCAGTGGCGTTGGCGGCGAGCTGGTCCAGCAGGGCGGCCTCCTTCTGTTCCAACTTGCCGACCTGCCGTTCGAGACGGGCCAGTTCCTTGCGGGCCTGCCGGGCCTCGGCGGCACTCATCCCGCTGTCGGCCGGGGCGGTGGTTGGTGCCGAAGCT
Source organism: Micromonospora sp. C51 (assembly GCF_018070435.1). Lineage (NCBI taxonomy): Bacteria > Bacillati > Actinomycetota > Actinomycetes > Micromonosporales > Micromonosporaceae > Micromonospora > Micromonospora sp. C51. The sequence continues at coordinate 57,790 of NZ_JAGPXQ010000012.1, forward strand.
GCCGGCGTACGCCCGAGCCCCGGCCGGTCGTTGGCGCGGGCGAGGTACTCGTCGACACCACCAGGCAGGTGCACCAGCCGGCCGTCGCCGAACATGCCGTACGCCGAGTCGGTCACCCGCTCGATGAGGTAGCGGTCGTGGCTGGCCACCACGATCGTGCCGGGCCAGGAGTCGAGCAGGTCCTCCAACGCGGCGAGGGTGTCGGTGTCGAGGTCGTTTGTGGGTTCGTCGAACAGCAGCACGTTCGGTTCGCCGGCCAGCAGGCGCAGCATCTGAAGCCGACGCCGCTCGCCGCCGGAGAGGTCACCGACCGGAGTCCAGAGGCGCCGGTCGTCGAAGCCGAACACCTCGGCGAGCTGGGCGGCGGAGATCTCCCGATCGCCGAGGCGGACCCGCCGGGCGACCTCCTCGACTGCTTCGAGAACGCGCAGGTCGCTGGGGAGCTCGGCGAGTTCCTGGGAGAGGAAGGCGGGCCGTACGGTGCTGCCGGTGGCCATTCGTCCACTGTCGGGGCGGGTGACGCCGGCCAGCATCCGTAGCAGGGTGGTCTTGCCGGCGCCGTTGGCGCCGAGGATGGCGACCCGGTCGCCGGGGCCGACCTGCCAGGTGACGTCGTCGAGGATGGTCTTGGGGCCGGCGTGCAGCCGGACGTCTTCCAGGTCGTAGACCTGCTTGCCGAGCCGGGCGGTGGCCAGCCGTTGCAGCGACATGGTGTCGCGCGGCGGCGGCACGTCGGCGATCAGCGCGTTGGCCGCGTCGATGCGGAACTTCGGCTTCGAGGTGCGGGCCGGGGGGCCGCGGCGCAGCCAGGCGATCTCCTTGCGGAGCAGGTTCTGCCGGCGGGCCTCGGTGGCGGCGGCGATTCGTTCGCGCTCGGCGCGGGCGAGGATCCAGGCGGCGTAGCCGCCTTCGTAGGCCCGTACGGTCTGGTCGGCGACCTCCCACGTGGTGGTGCAGACGGCGTCGAGGAACCAGCGGTCGTGGGTGACCACGACCAGAGCGCCTTTGCGACCGAGCAGGTGCCGGGCCAGCCAGTCGACGCCACTGACGTCGAGGTGGTTGGTGGGCTCGTCGAGGATGAGCAGGTCGGCGTCGCGGACCAGCAGGGCGGCCAGCGCCACCCGGCGGCGCTCACCGCCGGACATCGGCCCGACCGGGGCGTCGAGACCCAGGTGCGGCATGCCGAGCCCGTCGAGGATGGCGCGTACGCCGGCGTCGCCGGCCCATTCGTGCTCCGCGCCCATGCTCTCGGCGAGCCACTCGGTGCCGAGGACGACGTCCCGGACGGTGGCCTCGGGGCTGAGGGTGAGGTTCTGTGGCAGCCAGGCGACGCGCAGGTCGCGGCGGTGGGTGACCCGGCCGTCGTCGGGCTGCTCGGTCCGGGTCAGCAGTCGTAGCAGGGTGGACTTGCCGGCACCGTTGAGCCCGACGACGCCGATCCGGTCGGCGTCCTCCAGGCCGAGCGAGACCTCGGTGAGCAGTGGCCCGGCCGCGCCGTAGCCCTTGGACACCCGGTCCAGGTTGACGATGTTGGCCACGTACCCACCTTCCATGATCAAGGCGTCCCGGTGCCGGGGGCACCTGGGGACGCCTGTCGTTCCAGGGTACGCGGGCGGGTCGCCGTTGCTGCGGGTCGGCTATCCCCCGTCGGGCAGGCCGATCAGGTCGGCCATCTGCCGGGTCTGGTGTTCGAAGTACTCCTCCCGGGCTTCGATCACGCCGTTGAGCTGGCCGAAAAGTTCGAAGCTGACAGCTCCGAAGCAGTGGATCCAAGCGGTGGTGGCTCGGGCCAGTAGCGCTTCGGGCAGTTCGGGGAAGAGTCGGTCGCGGACGGTGGCGAGGTCGGACCGGACGGGACCGGGCAGTTCTCCCGGGTCGGGATCGGCCAGCGCGCCGGTGGCGAGGCCGTCGGTGAGGATGCCGATCAGGACGGCCGGGGTCCGGGCCGCCGCGGCGGTGGTTTCCGGTGGGGCCGCGTACCCGGGCACCGGGCTGCCGAAGAGCAGGGCGTACTCGGCGGGGTTGGACAGCGCCCAGCGGCGGATCGCATGGCAGACGGCGAGCCACCGGCCCCGCAGGTCGGCCCGGTCGGCCACCTCGGTGTCGGCGGCTTCGGCGGCGTCGCCGAGGGCGTGGTAGCCGTCCACGATCAGCGCGGTGAGCAGCTCGTCCCGGCTGGGGAAGTACCGGTAGATCGCCGAGGAGACCATTCCCATCTCCCGGGCGACTGCGCGCAGGGAGAGGTTCGCCCCCTCCGCCGCGAGGTGTCGGCGGGCGATCGTCTTGATTTCGTTGATCATTTCGGCCCGGGCCCGGGCCCGGATGGCGGCGGCGGGCATACCAGTGAGTGTCGCACACATTCGAGAGCACTGCTCTTGACGGCTGGCACCTACATGAGTGAGCATTGGTCTCCACAGAGAGCGCCGCTCTCACTTAGGGGGATTTATCATGGCCGCACACCTGATCGTCGGCGCCGGGATGGTCGGTTCGACCACCGCGCGACAGCTCGCCGAACGGGGTGAGCAGGTGGTGATCGTCAGCCGCTCCGGGCGTGGCCCGGTCCACCCACGGGTCGAGCGGATCGCCGCCGACGCGAGCGACGCCGACCGGCTGGGTGAACTCGCCGACGGCATGACCGCCATCTACAACTGCCTGAACCCGGCCTATCACCGATGGCTCACCGACTGGCCGCCGATGGCTGCCGCGCTGCTCACCGCCGCCGAACGCTCCGGTGCACCGCTGGTGATCGCCGGCTGCCTCTACGGCTACGGCGAGATCACCGGCCCGATGACCGAGGAGAACCCGCTCGCCGCCACCCACCCGAAGCTGAAGATGCGCGCCGACATCTGGCGCGCCGCCCTCGCCGCCCAGCGTGCCGGTCGGATCCGCGCCGTGACGGAGGTACGCGGCAGCGACTACCTCCAGGCACAGTCGATCTTCAGCTTCTTCATCGGGAAGCCGCTGCTCGCCGGCCGTCGCACCTTCGTCCCGGCTCCGCTCGACGTGCCGCACACCTGGACGTCGATCAACGACATGGCGGCGATGCTGGTCACCGCCGCAACCGACGAGCGGGCCTGGAACCGGCCCTGGCACGTGCCGAGTGCGTCACCGCTGACGGTTCGGGAACTCGCCGCCCGCTTCACCGAGGTGGCCGGCGCGCCCGCGCCGAAGCTCACCACCATTCCCGGCGCGCTCTTCCGCGCCGGTGGGGTGCTCTCCCCGATGCTGCGTGAGTTCCAGACCACGGCGTACCAGTTCGCCCGGCCGTTCGTCATGGATTCCACCGCCGCCACCGCCACCTTCGGTCTTCGTCCGCAGCCGCTGGACGAGGCGCTACGCGAGACGGCCGCGCTGCTCGGCGGCGTCCCGGGCAGCGGGTACCGGCGGACACGACCGAGCACGACCTGATCCGCGCCGGGTCGGCGGGTGCCGTCAGGTGATCCGGGCGCCGTGTACCGGGCCATTGGCGACACGGGCCTGCCGGCACACCCCCGCGGCCTCCAGTTCGGTGGCGACGCGTTCCGCGTCGACGGCGTCCGCGGTGAGGAACACGCAGGTGGGCCCCGAGCCGGAGACGATGCCGGCCAGCGCCCCGGCGGCCTCGCCGGCCTTCAGGGTGTTCGCCAGCGACGGTCGCATGGCCAGGGCGGCGTCCTGAAGGTCGTTGCCGAGGGTCGGGGCGAGCACCCGGGGGTCGCGCTGTCGCAGCGCGGCGAGCAGCCCGTCGGTGCTGCCCAGGGGCGGCCCGGCAGCACCGGTCTCGCGGAGCCGGTCGAGTTCCCGGTACGCCTGTGGCGTGGACAGGCCGCCATCGGCGATGGCGACCACCCAGTGCCAGGAGGTGGGCCGGGCCAGCACCGGACTGACCGCCTCGCCCCGGCCGGTGCCCAACGCGGTGCCGCCGTGGATCAGGAAGGGCACGTCCGAGCCGAGGTCGGCGGCGATGCTCGCCAACTCGTCACGGGACAGGCCGGTGCCCCACAGCGCGTCGCAGGCGACCAGGGCCGCCGCCGCGTCGGCGCTGCCGCCGGCGAGCCCACCGGCCAGCGGGATCTGTTTGCGCAGGTGCAGCCGGGCGTGCGGCATCACCCCGGCGTACCCGGCGAGGGCGTGCGCCGCCCGGATGATCAGGTTGGAGTCGTCGAGGGCGAGTTCGCCGGTGCCTTCGCCCTCCATGGTGAGGGTCAGCGTGTCGCCGCGCCGCGCGGTCAGCTCGTCGTAGATCGAGATCGCGTGGTACACGGTGTTCAGCTCGTGGTAGCCGTCCCGGCGCAACGGGCCGACCCCCAGGTGCAGGTTGACTTTGGCGGGCACCCGTACCCGGACCGGACCGGTCGCCCCGCGCGGCTCGTCGTCGTCCGGTCGCCAGGCCTCGGTCACGGGGTGATGTCCCGGACGGGCAGCCGAACGTCGAACGGCTTGGTCACGATCAGCTCCTCGGCGGAGTCGGCGACCAGCTCGTAGCGGCCGTCGACAAGGTCGTACGCGTACACGTGCACGGGATTCTGCTCGATCCGCCAGTAGTGCGGGATGCCGGCGTCGGCGTAGTCGGCGGGCTTCTCCAACCGGTCCCGACGCCGGGTGCCGGGCGACACGACCTCGACGGCGAGCACCACCTGCTCGGCGTCGAAATAATGACTCTCGGCCACGACCGGCCGCCTGAGCAGCACCACGTCCGGTTCGAACGTGTTGCGGTGACTCATCACCACCCCCACCGCGGTGGCCGGGGAGACATCGAACGGGGCGTTTCGCCGGAACCACATCCACAGCAGGTTGCTGATGGTCTGGTCACCGTAGGTAGGGGAAGGGACCAAGACCAGGACTCCGTCACGCAACTCGACGCGGGGGGCGTCGTCGGGGAAGGCCAGCACGTCCTCGATGGTGTAGTTGGCCAGGCGTTGCCGAAGCGGGTCCGGGCCCCACATGCCGGACACGTCGGGATCGATCGGCTGGGCGGTCACTGGTACACCTCCTCGGCGGGCACGGCCTCAGCCTACTGGGCTGCCGGCGTACGGCTCGGGGCCGACGCGGCCACGGCGGCGAACTGCTCGACGGTGAGTGACTCGCCGCGTGCGCCGGGGTCGACGCCGGCGGCGGTGAGCGCGGCGGCGGCCCGGTCGGCGCCGCCGGCCCAGCCGGCCAAGGCAGCGCGCAGGGTCTTGCGTCGCTGTGCGAAAGCGGCGTCCACCACCGCGAAGACTCGGTCACGGGGTACGTCGGCGCGGGGCGGCTCGCGGCGGGAGAAGGCGACCAGACCGGAGTCGACGTTTGGCACCGGCCAGAACACGTTCGGCGGCACCTTCCCGGCGGCCCGGGCGCGGGCGTACCAGGCCAGCTTGACCGACGGTATGCCGTACACCTTGGAGCCGGGACCGGCGACGAGCCGGTCGGCGACCTCCTTCTGCACCATCACCAGTCCGTGCCGGAGGCTGGGCAACGCGGCGAGCAGGTGCAGCACCACGGGTACGGCGACGTTGTAGGGCAGGTTCGCCACCAACGCGGTGGGCGCCGGGTCGGCCAGGTCGGCGGCGGTGATCCGCAGGGCGTCCGCGTGGTGCACGGTGAGTCGGTCGGCGGCCGGGCCGGCATGCCGGGCGGCGGTGCCGGTCAGCGCGGCGGCCAGCGTGGCGTCGATCTCGACAGCGTGCACGTGGGCGGCGGCGGGCAGCAGGGCGAGGGTGAGCGAACCCAATCCGGGGCCCACCTCCAACGCCACGTCATCGGGAGCGAGACCGGCGGTGGCGACGATCCGGCGGACCGTGTTGGGGTCGTGCACGAAGTTCTGGCCGAGTTTCTTGGTGGGTGCGACGCCGAGCCGGGCGGCGAGGTCCCGGATCTCCGCCGGGCCGAGCAGGTCTGCGGCCATAACCCGACAGCGTACGGGTCAGCCGCCGACGCCGGCCGGGTGCCAGGGACCGAAGGCCCGTTCCCCGGTGGCCGAGATGGCGGCACAGAGTTCGTCGAGGTCGGCGCCGGTGGCGGCGGCCAGCGCCCGGACGGTCAGCGGGATCAGGTACGAGGCGTTGGGCCGGCCACGGTGCGGGACGGGAGTGAGGTACGGCGCGTCGGTCTCCACCAGGATCTGATCCAGCGGAGTCAGCGCGGCGGCCTCCCGAAGTGCCCCGGCGCTGGCGAAGGTGACCGTACCGGCGAAGCTGAGCAGGTAGCCCCGGCGGACGCACTCGGCCGCGAACTCGGCGTCGCCGGAGAAGCAGTGCATCACCACCGTGTCCGGTGCGCCCTCGTCGTCGAGGATGCGCAGCACGTCAGCGTGCGCGTCCCGGTCGTGGATCACCAGCGTCCGGCCGTACCGCTTGGCGATGGCGATGTGCGCCCGGAAGCTCTCCTCCTGCGCGGCGCGGCCCTCGTCGCCGGTGCGGTAGCGGTCCATCCCGGTCTCACCGACACCGCGGACCCGCTCCTGACCGGCCAGTGCCTCGATCTCGCGCAGGGCGCCGTCGAGGTCGGCCAGCCGGGGCGCCTCGTTGGGGTGCAGCGCGACCGTGGCCAGCACCGCCGGGTAGCTACCGGCCACCTCGGCGCCCCAGCGGGAGGAGGCGACGTCCACACCGACCTGCACCAGCCGGTCCACCCCCACGGCGGCGGCGACGTCGATGGCGGCGGCGACCGGGTCGGCGGGATCACCGCCACCGGGTACCCCGGCCTCGCTGACGGTGATGTCGAGGTGGGTGTGGCTGTCCAGCACCGGTCGGGGCAGCGGCTCGGGTACGGGTGGGAACTCTCCGGCGCGGCGGGCCGCACGCTGGCTACGGGACTCGGTCGATTCGCTCATCTCCTCGACAGGATCACACACCGCACGAGTCCATCCGGAGGCCACCCGGAGTTCACCTCGGCTACGCCCCGCGCACCTACCGTCGCGGCGTGGACGCGCGAAGCGAGCTTTTCCGGGCCGGAGGTGCGGTGCCGGAGCGGACCGGTCTGCGGGTGGCGTTCGGCGGCGCGGTGTACCCGGCGGAGGAGATCGCCCGGGGCGCGGCGTACGAGTTGTTCAGCGCCGACGAGGTGGCCGGTTTCGAGTGGGCGCCCCGGGTGAACTCGGCGCTGCCGTGGCGACGGTTCGTGCACGTCACCGAGGTCGGCACCGTGTACGGAGCGACCGAGCAGGCCGAGGACCCGGAGACTCCCCTGCTGGTGCCACTGCACCGCGAGCGGGGCTGGGCGGAGGTGCACCGGCTCGCCCAGCAGCCGGCCGCCGCGGACGATCCGCTGGTCACGGCGGTACGCGCCTCGGCCGGCGTACGGCGTGGCACCCGGATGATGAAGATCCTCTCCGCTCGGCAGCTCGCCGGATACGTACGCGGCTGGCTGCCGCACGGTTTCTGCTACCGGGAACACGACGTGGCGCACCTGCGCACCCCGGTGACGACGAGTGTGCTGCGTACCGACGGCGAAGACAGCCGGGACGGTGCGGACGTGACGTACGCGTTGCGCTGGCGTGCCGCCGACCCGGGCGACTACGACGTGCCGGCGGGCGCGGCGTACCGCGGGCTGACCGCGTTGGGTGCCCGGGACCGGTTGGGCCCGGCGGTGCTGGGCACCGGCTTCACGCCGAGCAGTCACCACCTGATCCCCGAGTTCGTCACCCGGGACTTCGCCGACCTGCCGATGCCCGCGAACGCCACCCTGCTGGCCTACCCGGCGGAGGGCCTGGAGGTGGTGCTCTACGCGTACCAGGCGGAGCAGCGGGGCTGGCTGCGGATGGTCGGGCCGCAGTGGCGACACCTGCTCGCCGCGGTGCCGGGTCTGTCGCCGGATCAGGAGTACGTGCCGACCGGGGAGGCGCCGCGGTCGACCCGCCTGGTGGGCACGTACGCGGGCGGGGAGTACGAGGCGGTCGCCGACCTGCCCGGCGATTTCCGGGTGCTGGCGCTGACCCGGGCCGCCCGGTACCCGGTCGACGGGGTGAGCCGACGGTTGCGCCTGGCCGCCTGGCGGGGGGTGCCGTGTCTGGTGTTGCGGGAGGAGGCGGGCTGGCTGCGGCTGCGGCTGCGACGCCCGGATCCGGACGCGGTCGCCGTGACCGGCGCACAGTGTCACGAACGGGGCGTCTACGAGACGTGGGCCCCGGGCGGTGAGGTCACCGACGACCAGGTGGTTGACCACCCGTACCTCCTCTGACCTGGTCCTGTCAGGTGGGGTGGCGCAGGAATATCGGATGCCCGCCGGGGAAGCCTCGGTTTCCCACCCTGACAGGAGGACGAGATGCCCTTCATCACCGTCGGCACGGAGAACTCCGCGCCCATCGACCTGTACTACGAGGACCATGGGTCGGGTCAGCCGATCGTGCTGATCCACGGCTTCCCCTTCAACGGGGCGACCTGGGAGAAGGTCTCCGGACCGCTGCTCGACGCCGGCTACCGGGTGATCACGTACGACCGGCGCGGCTACGGCAACTCGGCGCAGCCGGCGTTCGGCTACGACTACGACACCTTCGCCGCCGACCTCGACGTGCTGATGACCGAACTGGATCTGCGCAACACGATCCTGGTCGGCCACTCGATGGGTACCGGCGAGGTGACCCGCTACCTGGGCGCGTACGGCTCGGATCGGGTGGACCGGGCGGTGCTGCTGGCGCCGCTGGCGCCGTATCTGCGGCAGGCGCCGGACAACCCCGAAGGTGTCGAGGCGAGCCTCTTCGAGGGGTTCAAGCAGGCGATCACGCAGGACCGCTTCGCCTACCTCACGCAGTTCTGCAACAACTTCTTCAACTACGACGAGAACAAGGGCAAGTTGGTCAGCGAAGAGGCGTACCGGGCGCACTGGAACATCGGCGCGATGGCCTCCGCCAAGGCCACGCACGACAGCGTGGACGCCTGGGGCACCGACTTCCGGGCCGACGTGTCCCGGATCGACGTGCCGGTGCTGATCGTGCAGGGCGACAAGGACAACGTGCTGCCGTACCCGAAGACGGGCCAGCGGTTGCAGCCGATGCTCGCCGACAGCCGGTTGGTCACCCTCAAGGGCGCGCCGCACGGCACCCCGTGGACCAACGCCGACGAGGTGAACAAGGCGATCATGGAGTTCATCGGCTCTCCGGCCATGGCCCGCGCCTGATGCGGGCCGGGCCGACGTCCGGCGCACGCCGCGCCGGACGGGCGGCCGGACACGTCACGCCACGGGCGCGACCCCGAGCGGGTCGCGCCCGTCGCGGACGGCCGGAGCGTCAGCCTTCGAGCCGGGCCAGCTCCTCCTCGACGATCGAGGGATCGAGCTTGCGGAAGACCGGCTTGGGCGCCGCGAGCGCCCGGCCCACCACGAGTGGCACGGACTCCCATCGCGCGCCCTGGGTGTAGTCCCCGGTCAGCACCGGGTACGCGGGCCCGGCGTCGAGGTCGGAGACCTCCTCGATCACCGGCATCGGCGCGTGCACCCCGGTGCCGCCGAGCAGCTCGTGGATCTTCTGCGCGGAGTGCGGCAGGAACGGGGTGAGCAGCGTGTTGGCGTCGCTGACCACCTGGAGGGCGACGTGCAGGATGGTGCCCATCCGGGGCTTGGCGGCCTCGTCCTTGAGCTTCCACGGCGCCTGCTCGGAGAGGTACTTGTTGGCCTCGGCCACCACCTTCATCGCTTCGCCGATGGCCTGCTTCTGCCGGTGCCGGGCGATCAGGTCGCCGACCGTGCCGAAGCCGGCGCGCGCCACGGCCAGCAGCGCCTCGTCGGCCTCGGTGAGCCCGTCCGGGCCGATCGGTGGGATCTCGCCGAAGTTCTTCGCCGCCATCGAGACGGACCGGTTGACCAGGTTGCCCCAGCCGGCGACCAGCTCGTCGTTGTTGCGGCGGAGGAACTCGGCCCAGGTGAAGTCGGTGTCGTTGTTCTCCGGCCCGGCCACCGCGATGAAGTAGCGCAACGCGTCGGCGTCGTAGCGCTGGAGGAAGTCGCGCACATAGATGACCACCCGGCGCGACGAGGAGAACTTGCGTCCCTCCATGGTCAGGAACTCGCTGGAGACCACCTCGGTGGGCAGGTTGAGCCGACCGAGCCGACCCGGCTCACCGTCGCGGTCACCCTCACCCGAGTAGCCGGCGAGCAGCGCGGGCCAGATCACCGAGTGGAAGACGATGTTGTCCTTGCCCATGAAGTAGTAGGCCTGCGAGTCCTTCCCCTCCCCATCGGTGGACCACCACTTCCGCCAGGCCTCGGGGTCGCCGGTGCGGCGGGCCCACTCGATGGAGGCGGACAGGTAGCCGATGACGGCGTCGAACCACACGTAGATCCGCTTGTCGGCGCGGTCCCGCCAGCCGTCGAGCGGGATCGGCACCCCCCACTCCAGGTCCCGGGTGATGGCCCGGGGGTGCAGGTCGTCCAGCAGGTTCTTGGAGAAGCGCAGGACGTTCGGGCGCCAGCCCTCCCGGGTGTCCAGCCACTGCCGCAGCACGTCGGCCAGGGCGGGCAGGTCGAGGAAGAAGTGCTCGGTCTCGACGAACTCCGGCGTCTCCCCGTTGATCTTCGACCGTGGGTTGATCAGGTCGATCGGGTCGAGCTGGTTGCCGCAGTTGTCGCACTGGTCGCCTCGGGCGCTGTCGTAGCCGCAGATCGGGCAGGTGCCCTCGATGTACCGGTCGGGCAGGGTCCGCCCGGTGGACGGCGAGATGGCCCCCATGGTGGTCTTCGGCACGATGTACCCGTTGCGGTACATCCCCTCGAACAGCTCCTGCACGACGGCGTAGTGGTTGCCGGTGGTGGTGCGGGTGAACAGGTCGTAGGAGAGGCCGAGGCCGTGCAGATCCTCGACGATCACCCGGTTGTACCGGTCGGCCAGTTCCCGTGGCTTCAGTCCTTCGGCGTCGGCCTGCACCTGGATCGGGGTGCCGTGCTCGTCGGTGCCGGAGACCATGAGCACGTCGTGGCCGGCCATCCGCATGTACCGGGCGAAGACGTCGGAGGGAACGCCGAAACCGGAGACGTGGCCGATGTGGCGCGGGCCGTTGGCGTACGGCCAGGCCACTGCCGCGAGAACGTGACTCATGGACAGAAAGCCTAGTGACCCCCGGAAGGTGACCGCGAACCAATAGGGGTCCCTGGTCGGCATGATGGGCCAACAACCCTCGGCAAATAGTCCGAATTGTCATCGACACGCTGCCTGAGCTGCCCGATCAACCCCGCTCGGCGGTGTCCAATGAAACGCGTGACTGGCAGCCGAGCCGCCCGAGACCACTCCGACGGCACTCCTTCCGACCCGGGAGTGGATCCCACCGCGTCGCCGCGTACCCAGACGGTGGCACCTCAGCCCCGGGCGGTGCCCTCGGCGGCACCGGAGCTTGAGACCGGCGCGGCCGGACCGGAGCGGGCCGACTCCGCCACGGTCGAGCCATACACCGGAGTCGAGGTGGAGCCGACGACCGGCGCGCCGGTGGACACGCTGCCGCGGCGCGTTCCGGTCCGGCCGGCCGGACGTCGGGGCCGTCGGGGCCGATCACCCGACGGCGGTACGCCGGACGAGGACACCTTCTGGGCACCGATCGAGCAGGTGCACTGGGACGGCACGCCGGTGCGGCAGGAGGAGCCTGGCGACGTCGAGCCGTGGTGGCGGCGGTTCTGGCCGGTTCACCGGCGTCGGGAGCGCGGCAGCCACCCGCCGGATCCCCTGGCGGGGTTGTCCGCGTTGATCGGGTTGAGCCTCGCGGCGGCCTTCTTCGCCTGGGTCAGCGCCGGTCCGCTCTGGCTCGCCGTCGGGCACGCCACCTCCGGCACGGTGGTTGTCACCAGGTGCACCGGCGACGGCCTGACCCAGCGGTGCCGAGGCATCTTCACGGCGGCGGAGGAAGAGTTCCGGATCCACGGCGTACGGGTCAGCGGGGTGTCCCGGGACCGCGCGGTGCCCGGCTCGGCCCTACCCGCCCGGGTGACCGGCCCGGACGGTCACGTCGCGTACGCCGACGGTGGGGTGGGTGCTCAGTTGCGCTGGCTGCTCGGGATGCTCGGGGTGCTCGGCTGCGCGGTGGGCATCGCCCGTTGGACCGGTGCGACCCGGCTGCCCGATCCGACCGAGCGGCGTTGGGCGATCGCCGCCTCGCTGGCCGGCCCGCCGCTGACCGCCCTCGGTTTCCTGATCGCCGCCTGGTAGCACCCGGCCTCACTGGTGGACCAGCGCGTAGACGTCGCGCCGGCGCAATCCGTACTCGGCCGCGACGTCCGTGATCGCGTCCCGGCGGCTCCGGCCCGCCGCCTCCCGCTCGGCCACCGCAGCGCGCAGCGCGTCGTCGTCGGGACGGACGACGGGTACGGCGGGCGCACCGGCCACCACCAGAGTGATCTCGCCACGCGGGTCGCCGTCGGCGGCCCACCGGGCCAACTCGCCGAGCGGGCGACGCAGCACCTCCTCGTACGTCTTGGTCAGTTCGCGGCAGACAGCGGCGGGTCGGTCCGCCCCGAACGTGTCGGCCAGGTCGGTCAGCGCGGCGGCGATCCGGTGCGGCGCCTCGAAGAGAACCAACGTCCGTTCCTCGGCGGCCAGGGCCCGCAGCCGGGCGCGCCGGGCGCCGGGGGCACGGGGCAGGAAGCCTTCGAAGCAGAACCGGTCGCAGGGCAGCCCGGACAGGGCCAGGGCGGTGGTAACGGCGCTGGGACCGGGCGCGGCGGTGACCGGCACCCCGGCGTCCAGGGCGGCGCGGACCAGCCGGTAGCCGGGATCGGAGACGCTTGGCATGCCGCCGTCGGTGACCAGCGCTACCACGTATCCCTCGGTGAGCACCTCGACCAGTTCCGGGGTGCGGCGCTCCTCGTTGCCCTCGAAGTACGAGACGATCCGGCCGGCGATGGTCACGTCGAGGTCGCGGGCGAGCCGGTTCAGCCGGCGGGTGTCCTCCGCGGCGACCACATCCACGGCAGCGAGAGTGTCCCGCAGTCGGGCGGAGGCGTCGGCGGGGTTGCCGAGCGGCGCGCCGAGCAGAATCAGGCGACCGGTTTCGGACATTCCACCCACGGCAGCGCACTCCTTCATCGACGGGCGTACCGGATATGGGGACGACAGGCACCACCGACCCCCTTGGCAGCCTACGATCGCCGGGTGACGAGTGCGTCGACAGCACAGAGCGCGAGCCCCGACCAGCCCTCGGAGCCGGGAGCGACCACAGCCACCGCCTCCGGTCCGGCGGCGGGTGGCGTACCGGCGGCGATCCGCCGCCGGCTGGCCACCGTCGAGGCCGGGGTGGACGACCGTTCGTGGCTGGCCACGGCGGTGGTCGTGGTCATCGCGGCGGTTCTCCGGTTCGCGAATCTCAGCCATCCGCCCGGCAAGATCTTCGACGAGGTCTACTACGCCCGGGACGGCTGGGGGCTCATCGACAAGGGCGTGGAGTGGAACTACACGAACAACGCGCCGTCGTACGTGGTCCACCCGCCGCTGGGCAAGTGGTTGATCGGCTTCGGCGAGTGGGCCTTCGGCTACAGCGACGCCGAGCACGGCATCTCGGTACCCGGCCACCTGTTCACCACCGCGCCGGAGTTCGGCTGGCGCTTCTCGGCGGCGCTGCTGGGCACCCTGTCGGTGCTGCTGCTGGTCCGCATCGGCCGCCGGATGTTCCGCTCCACTGTGCTGGGCTGCGCCGCCGGCCTGCTGCTCGCGGTCGACGGGTTCCACCTGGTGCTCTCCCGCACCGCGCTGCTCGACATCTTCCTGCTCTTCTTCATCCTGGCCGCCTTCGGCGCGCTGGTGCTGGACCGGGACGCGACCCGCCGCCGATGGGCAAGGGCCCTGGAGTCCGGGCTGGATCCGACCGCCCGGGGGCGGGCCGGTCGCCCGCCCGGCGGATGGCGGAACTGGCCCTGGTGGCGGCTGGCGACCGGGGTGCTGCTCGGTTGTGCCTTCGCCGTGAAGTGGAGCGCGCTGTTCTTCGTACCCGTCTTCGCCCTGCTGATGTTCCTCTGGGACGTCGGTGCCCGGCGGTCGGCCGGGGTACCCCGGCCGTGGCGGGACACCCTGCTCGACGGCGTGCCCTGGATGGTGCTCGCCGGTCTGCTGATGGCGGTGACGTACGTCGCGACGTGGTCCGGTTGGTTGTTCAGCCAGGAGGGCTACTACCGGCTCGCCGAGCGGTACCCGGACGCCGGGCTCAGCGATGCGCCTGTCGTCGGCCCGCTGTGGAACCTGATCCAGTACCACCAGGCGGCGCTGGGCTTCCACAGCCAACTCGACGATCCGCACAAGTACCAGTCATGGCCGTGGCAGTGGCTGCTGCTGGGGCGGCCGGTGGCGTTCCACTGGACCGGCGAGGGCCCCTGTGGCGCGGCGAGCTGCGCCGAGGAGGTGCTGCTGCTGGGTACCCCGCTGCTGTGGTGGTCCTTCCTGCCGGCACTGGTGGCGCTGGTCTGGCTCGGCCTGGCCCGGCGGGACTGGCGGGCCGGAGCGATCCTGCTCGCCGTGGCGGCGGGGCTGCTGCCCTGGTTCTGGTTCGCCCTCGACGGCCGGACGATGTTCTCCTTCTACGCCGCGCCCACGCTGCCGTTCCTGGTGCTCGCCGTGGTCTACGTGCTGGGCGCCATCGCCTCGCCGGCCGGGCCGAGTGGCACCAGGGCCGTGACCGGCGCCGACGAGGAGGCCAGCCGGGACCGCCGGCTGGTCGGCGGGGTGATCGCCGGTGCGTACGTGGCGCTGGTCGTCCTCTGCTTCGCGTACTTCTATCCGATCTTCGTGGGCTTGGTTCTGCCGTACGAGGACTGGTCCGCGCGGATGTGGTTAAACGGCCGCTGGATCTGACCCGACGGAGGGCCCGTACGCTTCGGCGTACGGGCCCTCCGTCGGAAATAGGACGCGCCCCGATCGCCTGCCACGGGGGAAGCGGGCGATTGGGGCGCGCACCAGCAGCTTAACCACCCGCGACCGAGGGCACAACGGGGCGGCGTGGGTCAGATTTCCGACGAATGCTGAATGCGACAAGAAGTTGCGGCCACTGTTGCCACAGCGTGACTCGTCGCGGACTCTGCGCCGCCCGGAGCCACCGTCCGGCGGATGGCTGAACCGTTACGTCCAGCCACTCAGCATCCCGCGACATAGCCCGACATCGAAGCGACGTCCGGTCTGGACGATCGTCCGGACGAGAGAGTCAGTGTCGTCTCGGGCGACGCGGCAACCAGCCGAAGAACCTGTCCTGCAACGACGTCGCCCCGGCGAGATGCAGGTCCTCGGCGGCGGCCGCGAGACAGGCCCCCAGGTAGACACTGAGCATCGGCCGATCCACGCCGTACTCGGTCAGCAACTGCTCCCGTTTCCGGGCGCAGGGCCACTCGGCGCCACAGGTGCCACACGTCCATTCGGGGGTCACCGGGGCGTGCTCGCCCACCCGCCCGGGCGACGCGGCTCCGCCCGCCTCTGCCACGGTGACACCCGAGCGATCCGTAACACCCGTCATCGCGCTCCTCTCCGCCTCCACCGGTGACGGCGGGCCTGCCGCCCACCGCCGCTTCGAACGTGCCCGTGCTCATCTACAGCGTCCGGGAACGCTGCGGCGTTACGCCGTTGCGGTACGTTGACCAACCATGGCCGCCGCGACCCGCCCCAGGAACTGCATCGACCGTAAGCATCCATCGTTGCCGGTCGCTGGTACCGGCAACACTGGCCGAAAGCACTACGCCGGAGCCGCAGGTGCGTGATCTGCTCCCGCCCGCCGTCGCGGTGGCCGTGGCGGGTCCGGACGACTGGTCCGGACAGTTGCACGCGGCCGAGGCGGCCTGTCTCGGGGACCGCGCGGTGGACAGCCGCCGCCGCGACTTCACCGCTGGCCGGATGTGCGCCCGCCGCGCCATGGCCGCGCTCGGTCTGCCACCGGCCGCCGTACCGGCTGCCGCCGACCGCTCACCCGTCTGGCCGGCCGGTCTGGTCGGCACCATCACGCACACGCGGGGCTACTGCGCCGCAGCCGTCGCCCGCAGCGACGAGATCCGGGCGGTCGGGATGGATGCCGAGCAGCACCGGGAGCTCAGTGCGGGGGTACGGCGACTGATCTGCCTGCCCGAGGAGGACGAGCAGGTCGCACAACTGCCACCGGGCGTCCACTGGCCGGCGGTGATCTTCAGTGCGAAGGAAACCGTCTACAAGGTGTGGCATCCGGTTGTCGGCAACTGGCTCGACTTCCACGACGCCCTGGTGCGTCTTGATCCCGACGCCGGGACGTTCACCGCGCGGATCTCCCCCGCCCGGGTCGCCGAGGCTCCGGTCGACCATCCGCCCACGCTGATCAACGGCCGCTTCGCGGTCGACACCGACCTGGTACGCACGGCCGCCACGCTCACCCCCCGGTAGCGAACGGCGCGGCGGCACCGCTCGCACCGGCGACCGGCGACCGGCGACCGGCGACCGGCGACCGGCGACCGGATGATCTGTCCTGAGTGGACTTGTCTACACTCCGCTCGGTGATCAACAAGAGATGGTCGTCAGCCACCCTCCTCGGGCTGCTGACGGCGACCACGCTGGCCGGCCCGGTGCCGGCACTCGCCGACGACCGAGCGGAACCGCCCACCGAGCCACCCCGGGTCCAGCTCGTCCTGGACGTGAGTGGCTCGATGCGGGCCACCGACATCGACGGACGCAGCCGGATCTCGGTGGCCCAGCAGGCGTTCGGCGAGGTGGTGGACGCCCTACCCGACGAGACCCAGCTGGGCATCCGGGTGCTGGGCGCCACCTACCAGGGCAAGAACAAGCAGCAGGGCTGCCTGGACACCCAGCAGATCGTGCCGGTCGGCCCGGTCGACCGGACGCAGGCCAAGGCCGCCGTGGCGGCCCTGCGCCCGACCGGCTTCACGCCGGTCGGGCTCGCCCTGCGCGAAGCCGCCAAGGATCTCGGTACCGGAACCACCGCACGCCGGATCGTGCTGATCACCGACGGCGAGGACACCTGCGCTCCGCCGGACCCCTGCCAGGTCGCCCGGGAACTGGCCGCCAAGGGCACCACGCTGGTGGTGGACACCCTCGGTCTCGCACCGGACGAGAAGGTACGCCGGCAGTTGCTCTGCATCGCCGCCGCGACCGGCGGCACCTACACGGCCGCGCAGAGCGCCGAGGATCTGACCGACCGGCTGAAGCAACTGGTGGACCGGGCCCGCGACACGTACGCCACCACCCCGGCGAAGGTCGACGGGACGAACGCCTGCCCGGGTGCGCCCCTGCTCTCGCCCGGCGTCTACACCGACCGGGAGACCTTCTCCGAGCATCGTTGGTACCGGGTGCCGGTACGGCCGGGACAGGAGCTGCGGGCCTCGGTCAGCATCGCGCTCGACCGCCCCGTCAACCCCGATCACGGCGTGCTGCTGCGGGCCACCGCGGCGGACGGCCGGGAACTGGTCCGCGGGGTGGACGCCGGCAGCGGACGTACCGACGTGGTCTCCACCGGCCTGCGGTGGTCGGCAGGGGACGACGCCGAGCGGGCCGAGGCCAGCGACCCGACGCCGGAAGCCAGCGCGCCCTCGGCCGTCACCACCGTCTGCCTGGTGGTCAGCAACATGTTCGCACCCCGAGCGGATACCGCCGCCGACCCCGGCATGCCCGTCGAGTTGACCATCGACGTGGTCGCCGCAGCGTCCGCCCCGGAGGGGCCGGACCTGGGCCGCGGCTGGGTGCTGCTGCTCCTGCTGACCCTGGCCGGCCTGCTCACCGGGCTCGTGACCGGCCTGCTCACCCGCTGGTGGGTAGCCACCTGGAGGAACTGACAGATGCGTATCCGTTGGGCTACCGCCGCCGCGCTGATCGCCGCCGGTGTCGCCCTGACCCCCGGCACGGCGCTCGCCGCGCCCACCCCCACCCCTTCCCCCGGTGCCGTCACCGTCACCAGGGCCGGCACCTCGTACCTCACCGCCACCCCGGTCGCCGCCGGCCAACCCGTCCGGGTCGCCGCCTCGACGGGTGAATACCTCTACTGGTCGTTCCCAGCCGCCGCGGGTGAGGTCCACGAGATCACCGCGACGGTCACCCTCGCGCAGAACCGCAACGGCCGATCCACCTGGACCGTGGAGGTCTTCGACGGGCTGCGCCGCCGGCAGGCGTGCACGGCCGGCGCGCAGACGCCGACCGCCGACGCCGCGGCGCGTACCGTCGGCATCAACTGCACGATGCGACGGGTGCGCCCCTGGGCCGAGCCGTGGTCCGGCGACCCACTGCCCGGCACCTACTACGTGCGCCTGGCCGTGGTCGACGTGCCCGAGCCCGACCTCGGCCTGCCGATCGACGTGGACCTGCTGGTCTCGACCACCGACGACGCCGGCAGCTCCGCCGAGGACGGCAGACTGGAGGCGGCACTGGTGCCACCGACCAACGCCGGCACCGTTCTGGACGCCGAACCGACGGTCGCACCGGAAGGCGACGAGGACGACGGCTGGGACTTGAGCCTCACCCGCTGGCTGCCCGAGGCCGGCTCCCGCTGGATCTGGACCACCGCCGGCGGAATGCTGGCCGCGGTCGCGGGCGTGGTCGGATTCGCCCTCACCCGGCGTCCCGCCACCAGGTGAGCCCCGCCGGCAGGTCGTGCTGAGGTGCCCACCCGACCTGCCGGCGGTCCCCACAAGCGGCCGTTGGCGGCAGCGGATCAGCGCCAACGGATCCGGAAGCGGTCGGCGGTGCGGAACGGTGCCCGGGCGGCGGGAGCGCTCGGGCACCGGTCGGTGTCAGAGCCGGGCGAGGATCTTCCTCATGGTGTCGATCTCGGCCTGCTGCGTGGTGACGATCCGCTGCGCCAACGCTCTGGCGTCCGGGTTGACACCCTGGGCTGTCTCCTCCTCGGCCATCGTGACGGCCCCATCGTGATGATCGATCATCATGGTGAGGAACTGTCGATCGAACTCGGTGCCGGAGGCTGCCGCGAGACGGGTCATGTCGGCCTCGGACATCATGCCCGGCATCTCGTGGTCCATCTCGGGCATGCCATGGCCGTCGCCACTGGCCACCGGCATCGGTGCGCCCCAGGACGTGAGCCAGGTCCGCAGCTGGGCTATCTCGGGCGCCTGAGCGTCCTTGATCTGCGTGGCGAGCTGCTTCACCTCCGGGTCGGACGCGCGGGTGGTGGCCAGGTCGGACATCTCGACCGCCTGCTCGTGGTGCGGAATCATCATCTGCGCGAACATCACATCGGCCGCGTTGCTGGTGGCGGATTCTCCGCTGATCGCGCTGGCGGACGGGTTACCCGGCATGGCGTGGCCAGCACCGGCCGGATGGTCGGTGCCGCAGCCGGCAAGACCGATCGCCACGGTGAGGCTCACGCCGACCCAGACGGCACGGCGTGGACGGGTGCGATTCATGGTTGACAGGACCTTTCGGAGTCGGTGGACGGAAGCGGGTCGGCGCGGTCACCCATCGGGGTGCGCGCTGGTCGCTCCTATATCCGCAGTACCGACACGGTGGCCGTGGTCAGGCCGACCATGGGAAAGGCGGGCGGGGCACGGCCGCCCAGGGCTCGGGTGAGCCGACGATCCCGTGGCAGCACGCTGCGCGTACGCCGAAGGAGGCGGACGGCGAGCGCGACGGCGAGCGCGAAGCCGGCGACGACAGCCAGACAGACCGCCCAGCCCGAGGGATGACCGTGCCACGGAGGTTCCTCGGTGCTCTGGGCCGCCGGTGCCACACACCGCTCGTCGTGGCAGCCGTCGACGTGAGTTGCCGAGGTCGGCGCGGCATGGCTGCCGTGGCCGGGCGCACCGAGGACGGGATCGTGGCCCAGGCTGTGCATCACGGCCAGCCCGAACAGGGTGCACGCCAGCAGCACGAACCGGAGCCATCGCCCGTTGGTCGCCGCCTCGCCGCGCACCCGATCACGGTATCGCGCGGCAGACCACCAGCACCGCGATCCCGGTTTCAGTTACCCGGCCGGTCTGATCTGGCGGGTGATCGTCGTGTCGGTGATCTCGGCGTCCTTCGCCAGCAGCATCGCCTTGCTGAGGATCACCGCGAGCAGGCCGTCCCCCTCGAACGGGAGGAACTGCTGCTCCCCCGTCCGGCCCGCGCCCCGGTCCGGCACGATGCAGAGGTACTCGTCGTTCGGGCTCATCAGGATGTTGCCCGACCCCAAGTGGATCCGGTACGTGCGCAGGTCGCCGTCGACCACCAGGAAGCGGCCGTCGATGCGGGCCCGCTGGCCCACCGCCAGTCGGGGCAGCAGCCGGGCCAGCAACTCGCGCCGGGTCTCGGCGGTGGCGGACAACTCCCCGAAGCTGTACGACGACCAGTAGTCCCGGAAGCGGCCCTGCGGGCCGCCGTCCGACCAGGTTGGATCGTTGCCGACGCTGGCCACCCCGACGAAGAGGTCGACGTCCCGCATGATCTCGCTGAACACCAGCGGCGGGATCCGGTCCAGCGGTAGCGGATCCCCCGGCTGGGCGTCCGTCCACCGTGCCGCCGAGTAGCCGCCACCGGAGGCGTGCGACCAGTTCTGCGCGGCGGCGATCGGGTAGAAGCGCACCTGGTCGGTGACCAGCCGCAGATAGGATCCGCTGTCGGTGGTGTCGGTGTCCCACTCGTCGCCGATCCCCTCCACCCAGTATTCGGCCCGCAAGCCCCAGTCCGGCAGCTCGCGGAAGGTCGGCGGATAGGAGTCGTCGACCATCAACCGCAACCGGTCCGTCCAGCCCCGGGCTGCGGCCAGGGCGTGGAACTGGTGCTGCCGCAGGATGTGCCCGGCGAACCGGTTCGAGTACGTGCCGGTGGTCTCCTCGGCCGGCGTGAGCAGGTAGACCTCCCGATGTGCCTGCTTGAACGGCTGGACGATCCGGTGCCGTGCCAACCATTCCCGCCAACCGACCACCTCCGGCACCGGCCGACCGATCGGGTGCCAGATCCGCACCTCGGCGTCGTCGCCGCCGACCACCGTGGTGTCGTCCACGGTGCGCAGCGCGCCGTCGGCCCAACCGCAGGGCACCCCGTCGACAAGCCACAGCAACCGACGGGCCAGCGTGCCGACCAGCGGGTGATCCAGGTAGCGCTGCCGCCACTCGGCCAAGGTCCAGGTGCGCTGGGCCAGGAAGAGCCGGTCCAGCCGGGCCACCTGGGCGGTCAGCATGCCGGTGATCTCCTTGGCCAGGCCCTTCAGGTCGGCCAATTCCACCGCGTGATCCCGGCGTACCGCGGCCGGTGGGCTCTTCACCTGCCGGCCGGCCTCCGTGCGCCAGACCAGGGCGACGCTGGTGGACACGATCGACAACTCGGCCCGACAGCCGCCCAGGAGCACCTCGTGCCGCCCGACCCCGGTCAGGCCGTAGTCCGGAACGGCCAGTTCCTCGATCTCGTCCCGGCTGATGCCGAGGGCGTCGGCGCGAGCGTCGAGCGCCTTGTCGATCTCCTTGCGGGTGCCCTTGTAGGTGACCCGGGCCGACAGCCGGGCCAGCTGCGCCAGCGCCGGCTCGCCGTCGAGCCGCCCGAGCACCCCGACCGCCGCGTTCGCCACCTTCGGGCAGGCTGGCCCGACGCCGGGTAGCCGACGCAGCATCGCCTCGACCAGGCCGCCGACGCGGCGTACCTGTTCCGGTGTCGGTCCGGTCCGCTCGACCAGCCAGAGCAGGCCACGCAGCAGGTCGGCGTTGACCGAGGTCGGCTGCTGGTGGGGGGCGCGGGAGGCGGTGGCCAGCCACCGGTCGAAGAGCTGCCCGGCCTCCCCCAGGTCGACCTCGGCGAGCAGTCGGGTCGCCTCGGCCGACCAGCCCGCCGTCGGACGGGGCGTGGTGGCGGTGCTGGCGTGGGCGACCAGCTGCCGCCACGAGGTGTCGAGGGTGGGTAGCTCGGTGAGGATCTGCCGGGCCCAGGGGTCGTCCGGGTCGAGGCGTGGCCCGGCCACCTCGGCGATGAACTGCCGCAGCCGCTGGCTCTCGTCGGAGCGGTCGACCAGCACCTCCATCAGGTCGGCGGAGATCGGGCCGGTGGCGGCCAGGCCCCGGGCCACCGTCTCCAGCGCGGTCGGTGACAACGCGTACGGCTCCTCGACGGCGAACGCGGCGAGCTCCTGAAGTTGCCCCGGCGCCAGCTCGCTGGGCAGCCGGCGGGCCAGCTGGCCGATCAGGTCGCGCGGCGGCCAGAAGTGCTTACGGTCCTGCCGCAGGCGGGCTGCCATGGCCAGCACGAGAGGCGCCACGTCCGCCCGGGACAGCGTGCGCAGCGCGGCGCGTACCTCCGGATCGTCCCGGCAGATGCGGGCGTGCGTGTGGAGGTGGGCCGCCAGGCCACCCAGGTCGTTCGCGGCGACCAGCTCGCGGGCCAGGTCGGCGTGCCGGACGGTGTCGCTGGTGGCGGTCATCAGCCACCGACCAGCGGCACGAGCTTGAGGAAGGTGACCTCGGTGTCGCGACGCAGATCGACCTCGTCGTCCAGCTCCTCGATCTGCCGATCGCCGACCAGCACCACGAAACCGTTTCCGCGGAACGCCTGCTCGGCGAGGGCGATCTGCAGCTGCGGGTCGACGCGGCGCCGAGGCTGCTCGCCCCGGTCGCCGTTGAGGGCCCGTTCGGTCGAGGTGGGCTGCACCAGCAGCCGGCGTGGCTCCGGGCTGGCCGCGTTGTGCTCGGCCACCTCCTGGTGGATCCGTCGGCGGATCAGCTCACGAAGCGTCAACCGTTCCTCGAAGATCTGCAAGGCCCACGCGGGAGTCCGAGCACCCACAGTGCTCTCATCCACAAAGGTCACCGTCGCCATGCCGCGAGAGTCTAGGTAGGCCCTCCGACAGACCGGCCCGGCGTGGGCCGCGGCGGTCTACTCCAGGGCGAAGGTGGCCGACGCGCGTCCGGCCGTATCCGGTACCGCCTCCAGGTAGAGCAGGCCGTCGCGGTGGCGGACGTACTGGCCGGGGAAGTTCACCGACTCCAGGGACACCTTCGTCGCGTCGGCGAGCCCGGCCCTCCGGGTGAAGGTGGCGTCCTGCCGGAAGAGATTCGAGCCGTCGTTGCGTTCCACCCAGATCTGGTGGTTGCGGTGCCGTAGGAAGTAGCCGGGATAGTTGGTCGACTCCAGCGAGATCGCCGCGGAGTTCGACAGGCCGGCGACGATCCGGAACTGCGAGTCGGCCAGGTTTGTCACGTTCGGCTCCAGCCGGACCCGGAACTCCCAGTGCCGCAGGTAGCGATCGGGCAGGTCGTGGGCGCGCAGCCGGACCGGGGTCAGCCCGTCCGGCACCGGCACCCCGAAGTTCGGGGTGCCGTCGGCGTTCCAGTAGACCCGCTGGATCCGGGTCCGCCGGTTCGGGTCGTTGAGCGGGTCGTAGCCGTTGCCGAGGTACCGCTCGTAGTTGCGGGAGTGGTAGACGATCACGTCGCTGCCGTCCTCGGCGACGGTGAACGAGTTGTGCCCCGGACCGTACTGGCCGGTCCGGCTGTCGCTGGCCAGCACCGGTGTGGCCCGTTTGGTCCAGGACGCCGGGTTCAGCAGGTCGCTGTTGGCCGAGGCGGTGAGCAGCCCGACGGCGTAGCTGGCGTCGGTGGCGCTCGCCGAGTAGGTCATGAAGACCCGGCCGTTGCGGATCAGCACCGCCGGTCCCTCGTTCACCCGGTAACCCCGGGTCTCCCAGGCGTACGTCGGGGTGGCGATCAGAGTCGGGATGCCCGCGTACGTCCAGGGGTTGACGGCTCGGGCGAGGTAGATGTTCGAGTTGTTGCCGGCGTACTCCGCCCAGGCCAGGTAGCGCTGGCCGTGGTGCACGAAGGTGGTGGCGTCGAGGGAGAAACTGCTGCGCGCCGGCTGGAGTTGGCCACGCTCTGTCCACGGGCCGTCCAGCGGGTTCGCGGCGCTGCTCTCCAACACGTACGGCCGGATGGCCCAGATGTCGTCGGTGCGGCCGGCGGCGAAGTACACGTACCACCGGCCGTCGATGAAGTGGATCTCCGGGGCCCAGATGTGCGCGCCCATCTCGCCGCTGCTGTGCCGCCGCCAGATCACCCGCTCGGTCGCGGTGGCGAGCCCCTGGAGGGTGGTGGCGCGGCGCAGCACGATCCGGTCGTACTCCGGCACCGTCGCGGTGAGGTAGTAGTAGCCGTCGGTGTGCCGGTAGATGTGCGGATCGGCACGCTGCTCGGCCAACGGGTTGGTGAATGTGAGGGCGGCGGCCCGCGCCGGGGCGGCCGGCCCCGCCAAGGAGCTGATCGCCGCCATCACCAGGGCGGCGATCACCGCTGCCCAGCTGCGGTACGTGAGCTTCCGACGCGCCATCGCCTCCGCCCTCCCGTCGACCGCGAGCCGGCCATCCGGGACGGGCACGGTCCCCGTCCGACCGTGCCCGCCGTGCCCGCTCCTCATTGATAGCGTTAACATTTATCAACGTCAAGGCAATGACATGTATCTGAATCCTGGCCGTAACGCATTGACGGCGGCAAACGCCGTCGCCCGTCCGACCGCATCGAAGGGTTTGGGCATACGCGCGGGGCAGGACGGCCGAGCCGCACCGCCGACGCCGTGGCGGGCCGGCACCCGGCCCGTGACGGCAGGCCGCTCAGGCGGTCGCGCCGCCGTCGATGGCGATCGAAGCGCCGGTGATGTGCCGTCCGCCGTCGCCGACCAGGTGACTGACCGTGGCCGCCACGTCGGCCGGCGCCCCGTACCGACCGAGAGCGATGTGCGACCGCTGGGCGTGCGCGCCGACACTGTCCGCCGGGTTCATGTCGGTGTCGGTCGAGCCGGGCAGGATCAGGTTGACCGTGATCCCGCGCGGCCCGAGTTCCCGGGCCAGCGCCCGGGTCAGCCCGTTGACCGCACTCTTGGTCATCGCGTACGCGCTGACCCCGGGAGCCGGGACGCGGCTGGCGAAGCTGCTGCCGATGTTGACGATCCGGCCCCCGTCGCCCAGGTGGCGTACCGCCGCCTGGGTGGCCAGGTAGACCCCGCGTACGTTGACCGCGACAGCTCGATCGAGGTCGTCGAAGCTGACCGACTCGATCGGCCCGCCCGCGAACACCCCGGCGTTGTTCACCAGGATGTCCAGCCGCCCCAACTCGGCGACGGTCTGCTCCACGGCACCGACGACCGCCGTCGGATCCGCGCTGTCCGCACGGATCGGCAGGCCCGTACGCCCGTACGCCTCGATGTCGGCGAGCACGGATTTCGCGCCGTCCTCTGCGGCGCGGTAGGTGAATGCGACATCGATGCCGTCAGCGGCGAGCCGCCGCGCGACGGCGGCACCGATCCCCCGGCTGCCACCCGTGACCAGGGCGACCCTGGTGCCACATTGGACCGTCATGCCGATAATCCTGACAGTTCACTCAGGACAGCGGCGCGGTGGGGCCCTGGTCAGAAAGGATGAAACCGCTCGAAGGGCGGCTCGACCAACGACTCGGGCAGCCGGATGGCCCGGCAACGGGGCACCAGTTCCGCCGCCGGGTCGTCGCCGATGTTGCGCAGCGTTCCGCCAGCGAACGCTTCGGGCATCGCGGTCCAGCCCAGGTTCTTCTCGTAGTACCGCACAGCCGTACGAACCGACGGCGTCCAGTCGTCATCCAGCACGATCAACCCACCCGGCCGGACGATCTTGCGTAGGAAGTAGAGATCCACGAAGACCTCGTGAAAACGGTGGCTACCGTCCACGAACGCCGCGTCGACGACCAGACCGTCGGTGACGAGTTCCGGAAGCGCGATCGAGGACCATTCGCGCACCAGTTGCACGGTGGAGTCGAGACCGGCGGCACACAGCAGATCCCAGCCGACATTCGCGTACGCCGGCTCCTGAAAGGGATCGACAACGATGTGCCGGGGATGCGGCGGGTCGATCGTGACCAGCGCCTCCCCGATCGCGAGCGCAGAGCTGGCGTACGCGAGCCCGACCTCGACGACAGCCTCGACCCGAGAGGAGATCAACAGGTCACGGAGCAGGTCACAGTCCCGTTCCGGCAGGGTGACCGTCTCGAAGTCCCGCTCATGATCTCGCGTCCACGGCGGACCGTACTGCGCGAGCCGGCGGCGCACCCTGCGAACACGTGCTGCCCGGTCGTCATCCCGCATCCCGCCAGTCTGAACCAGCCTGGGCTCCCCCGCCGTGATCAGCTGCCGAGAAAGACAAAGGGCAGGTGCTCGATTTCCGAGAACCCGCCCATTCTCCTGCTTCGGTGGTGGAGCTGAGGGGATTTGAACCCCTGACCCCCTCGATGCGAACGAGGTGCGCTACCGGTCTGCGCCACAGCCCCTCCGCCGGTCAACCGGCGTCGGTCCCACCCGGCTTTCACCGGGCGGGCCGGCGACAAGGCTAACAGGTCGAGCGCTCCCGCCGCGAACCACCCCGCCCACCGGGCCTCGCGAGATCCGCCACTGCCGGCCACGCTATCGCCGTCGGCGATCCGTCCATGCCATCAGCAGTTTCCCCGATAATGCGGCCTTCGGCCCGGGTGAGGCAGCGTCTTCCCCGAACTTGTCGCCTCGCCCGAGCGAGGGGTCCGCGCGTGGGGTGGGTCAGGCGCTGTGGGAGCCGGGGCCGGCCTCGTAGGGGCGGCCACGCAGGCCACCGGCACGACGGTAGGACACCGAGCCGCCGCCGCTGGCTGCCTGCGGGAGGTCGGCGGGGCGGTCCAGGCCCATCGCGCTGCGCCGGACGGATTCCCGCTGGGCCGCCAGGCGGCGCTGCGCCTCCCGGCGGGCAGCCGCCCGGCGCGCCTGCTCCCGGCGTACCTCGGCCTGGCGGGCGGCCAGCCACGCGGCCTCGCGGGCCAGGGCCCGGCGTCGGCGACGGTCGGCCACCGCGCGGGCGCGCAGGTGTACGACGTACACGATCAGCAGGGTGGCGGTGACCGCGAAGCCGATCCAGAAGCCGGGGCCCACGACCAGCACGCCGACCAACTCGACGGCGTTGAGCAGCACCAGCGCGGCCAGCACCCGGCGGCGGCGGTAGATGGCCGGGGTGTGGTGGTGCCGCCGGTCGGGGCGGCGGCGGGACCGGCCCCCACCCGCCGGTACGGCGCGCAACCGGCTCGGCCGACCGGAACGTCGGGGCAGCGCGCGCCCGGCCGCCCCACCGCGCGCCGCCCCACCGCGCGTCGGGTCATCGCCGGAGCGGCCGTCACCTGCGTCACCAGTGGGACGTGAGCGCGGTACCCGGCCGGGCGCCTCACCCGAACGGGGCGGGGTGGGAACCGCGCGCCGCAGGGCGGGCGGGCCGGAGACCGGGGTGGCGAGTTCTCCCGAGTCGGGATTCTCGCTGAGCGTGATCACCAGGGCGCGGGACGGGTTGACCGGTCGCCGGCCGGGGACAGTGCGACGGCGTCGGCGGCGCTGGAGCACCCGCGCCGTCGACTGCGCCCGCTCCGCCACCAGCCGCTCGGCGGCGTCGTACCGGCGGACCAACGCCGGCGCGAGAGCGAGCAGCCCGGCGGCGGCGAGGACGGCGAGGAGCACCGAGGTCGGCACCCTCACCCCTCCCGTCACCAGATTCGGAGCAAGCGCCGACCGGCCGCAGGATCTTTCACCGATCGGCGTCGGCGACGTGAATCGTGCGGGGCGGGCAGCGCCTGCCGCAGCTTGCAGTTACCTGAGGTTACGGGTCACCGCCGCCGGAACCGCCGCGCCGCGCCGATCCCGCACGTGGGACGGCTCACGGGGTACGGGCGCGCAGCCGGTGCCACCGGGCCAGCAGGCCGCCCTCGGCGGCAATCTCCTCGCTGGTCATCGCGTAGCCGATGTGATCGCGCCAGGCGCCGTCGATGTGCATGTAGCGCGCATGGTACGCCTCCTCGCGGAAGCCCAGCTTCTCCACCACCCGGCGGGACGGCCGGTTCTCGGGGCGGATGTTGACCTCGATCCGGTGCAGACCGCCGGAGCCGAAGGCGTGGTCGACGGCCAGCGCCAGCGCGGTGGGGATGACGCCTCGGCCGGCGACCCGCCGGTCCACCCAGTAGCCGACGTACCCGGAGCAGAAGGCCCGGCGCACGATGTTGCCCACGTTGATGTGACCGACCAGCCGTTCCACGCCGTCGGACTGCAGGCAGACCGCGAACGGCATCCCCTCGCCGGTACGCGCCGAGCGTCGCTGGTCGCGATAGACCCAGCGGAACGTCGCCGGGGAGTTCAGGTCGTCCCAGTCACCGGGTAACGACGACTCCCAGGGGGCCAGCCACTCCCGGTTGGCCCGGCGCACCTGCGACCAGGCCGCCGCGTCCGACCGCCGGTACGGCCGCAGCAGCACCGGGCCGTCGGAGAGCACGGCTGGCCAGCCAGGCGCCCGTCGGAACACCGAACCTCCACTCCCGAGCGTCACCGGTGGTTCACCGGCGGCGGTCCAGCAGCAACACGTCGACGGTGGAGCCGGCGGCGGCGGCGGTCACCCGCTCGCCGAGAACGAGAAGTCCGTTCGCCTCTGCCAGGCCGGAGAGCGTGAACGGGCCGCCATTGAGCGGCTGAACAGTGTAACCCCCGCCACGCCGCTCAGCGACGTGCGCTGGCCGGAACTCGCGCAGCCCGGCCGGCGAGGAGACGGTCTCCAGCAGGTGCGCCCGTACGCTGGGACGGAAGACCGGCTCGGCGCCGGCCAGCAGATTGATCGCGGGCCGGGCCAACACCTCGAAGCCGATCATCGCGGCCCCCGGGTCGCCGGGCAGGCACACCACCGGCACCTCCTCGGCACCGACAGTGCCGAAACCGAGGGCGGTACCGGGATAGAGCGCCACGTCGGTGAAGGTGACCGGACCGGCGCGGCTGCCCTCCCGGCGCGACAGGATCCGACGGACCATGTCGCCCGGCCCGGTGCCGGTGCCGCCGGTCGTAATGATCAGGTCGGCTCGCAGGGTCTGGTCCTCCAGCAGCCCGCGCAGCCCCTCCGGGTCGTCGTCACAGATGCCCACCCGGTAGGCCAACGCCCCCACCTCCGCCGCCGCGGCGGTCAGGGCGTGTGAGTTGGCGTCCACGACCTGGCCGGGCTGGCTGGCCCGGCCCACGTCGACAAGTTCGTCGCCGGTGGCCACGATCACCACCCGCGGACTCGGACGCACCACCACATGGCCGATGCCGGTCGCGGCGAGCACCGCCACCAGGGCCGGCGAGACGTAGGTTCCGGAGCGGGCGAGCAGCGCGCCGGCGGCCACCTCCTCGCCCGTCCGACGGACCCCGTACCCCCGCTTCGGAACCCGGAAGATCTCCACCGCCGCCATGCCCTGGTCGGTCCACTCCACCGGGACGACCACGTCGGCGCCGATCGGCAGCGGCGCCCCGGCCGCCACCGAGAAACATGAGCCCGGGGTGAGTCGGACCGGCCGCCAGCTCGCCGCGCCGAGATCACCTACGACATTGAGCCGTACGGTGCGACCGCCCGGCCGACTGGACTGGGCCGGGACG
Source organism: Micromonospora sp. C51 (assembly GCF_018070435.1). NCBI lineage: Bacteria > Bacillati > Actinomycetota > Actinomycetes > Micromonosporales > Micromonosporaceae > Micromonospora > Micromonospora sp. C51. Next base: position 87,011 of record NZ_JAGPXQ010000012.1, read on the forward strand.
TATCCCACGCCCCGGCCCCCGCCCGAGATGTCCTCCCAGCGCGCGGCGTACCCGTCGACGGCCGCCTGGTCGAAGGCCGGGAACGAGTGCGGGGCGACGACGTCCTCGGCGAGGACGTTGCCGTACGCCTGGGTGAGGTCGAGGTCGAGCGGAGGCAGCGCGCGCAACCTGCGCAGCACGCTGCCCAGGTAGTCGGCGAGCGGCGTCAACCCGTTTTCGGCCGCCTCGGCGTCGGCCGTCGCGGTCATGTATTCGGACCGCCCGACGCGTCGGAGTTGACGAACTCGGCCAGCCACTTGCGGAACTCGCTACCCAGGTCCTCGCGGTCGGCGGCGATCTGGACCACGGTCTGCAGGTAGCCCAGCGGCATGCCGGTGTCGTAGCGGATGCCGCGGTAGACGATCGCGTGCACCGGTGTGCCCTCGGTACGCAGGATCTCCATCGCATCGGTCAGTTGGATCTCACCGCCGCTGCCGGGCTGCGTCCGCCGGATGGCGTCGAAGATCTTGCCGGGCAGTACGTACCGGCCGAGCACGGCGAGGTTGCTCGGCGCGTCCTCCGGCTTCGGCTTCTCCACCATGCCGGTCACCTTCACGACCTCACCGATGTCGGTCAGCTCGGACTCGGCCGGCTCGACGGAGGCGATCCCGTACCGCTTCGTCTCCGCCGGGTCGACCTCGAAGAAGGCGAGCACCACCCCGCCCGTACGCGCCTGGAGTTCCAGCATCGCCGGCAGCAGCGGCTCGCTGAGGTTGACGAACTCGTCGCCGAGCAGCACCGCGAAGGGCTCGTTGCCGACGTGCGACTCGGCGTACCCGACGGCGTGCCCGAGACCCAACTGCTCCGGCTGGCGGCAGGTGTAGATGGACGCCAGTTCCTCGGTGCGCTTGACGGCGGCGAGCAGGTCGGGCTTTTCCGCGAGCCGTTCCTCCAGGTCGGGGCGGCGGTCGAAATGGTCCACCATCGACGTCTTGCCTCGACCGGTGATCAGCAGCACGTCACCGATGCCGGCCTGGGCGGCTTCTTCGACGATGTACTGCAACACCGGACGGTCGACCACCGGCAGCAGTTCCTTGGGCACGGCCTTGGTGGCCGGCAGGAACCGGGTGGCCAGGCCGGCGGCCGGGATGACGGCCTTGACGGCACGGGGACGGCCGGTGGCGGTGGCCGCTGAGGGGTTCGCTGAGTGCTCCGACATGTCGCGAGACTATCGGCCATGGCCCTGCCCCGGCGGGTGAGGACCAGAAGACGCGCCGCCCGCCGGACCGGTTCTGCCGGTGCCGATGATCCGCTGATCCGGCGGTTGGACCGCCGGTGGCCGGCCCGTCCGGACCGGCCTCAGGCCCACCCGACGGGTCGTCACCGACGCGTCCGGGCCCAGCCCGACGATCGTCGCCGCCAGGTCAGGACCCGGTCGACGGGTCGCTGGCGGCGACCGGCATGTCGGGACCCGCCCTGGGCAGTCCGTCGACGGGGCTGCGGGCCGCCGCCGGCACCGGTACCTCGCGGGTCGGCGACGGCTCCCGGGCCGGTGCCAGTCGCCAGGTGTCCCGGCTGGCGGTCTTCGCGGCGTACAACGCCTCGTCCGCCGCCGCCAACACCTGCGGTCCGGTGTCGCCGTGGTCGGGGAAGACGCCGATGCCGATGGAGACGGTCACCGGGATCAACTCGCGAACGCCGGCGTGCCCCACCGCCGTCACCGGGGTGTCGCGGACGGCCGCGCCGAGCCGCTCGGCGACGATGGTCGCGCCCCGGGCGTCGGTCTCCGGCAGCAGCACCACGAACTCCTCGCCGCCCCGGCGGAAGGCCAGGTCCACCTCGCGGATCTCACCGCGAACCCGGCAGGCGAACTCGGCAAGCACGGTGTCCCCGGCCGCGTGCCCGTACGTGTCGTTGACCCTCTTGAAGCGGTCCAGGTCGAGGGCGAGCACGCTGACCATGCGGCCGAACCGGCTGGCCCGTTCCACTTCCCGGCGCAGCGACTCCCGCAGGTACCGGTAGTTCCACAGCCCGGTCAGCGGGTCGGTGAGCGACAGTCGTTGCGCCTCCTCGTGTACGCGTACGTTGTCCACGGCGACCGCCGCGTGCCGGGCGAAGGTGCGCAGGGTGGTCAGGTCGTCGTCGTCGAACTCCTCTCCGCCGAGGCGGTCGTAGAGGGCCAGCACACCCAGCACCACCTCCGCCGGTCGACCCGACGCGTCGGCCACCGAGGCCACCCCCGGTACGTCGCCGGTCGCGTCGGGGGCGGCGAACGGCACCGCGATGTACGTCCGGCAGCGCGGCTCGTCCGGTGCGACGCCTGTCGGTTCCAGCCGACCCCGCCGGGGCTGACCGGTCGCGGCGACCGCGCCGACCACCCCGCTGCCCAGCGGCACCCGCATCGGCGCGACACCGGGCCCCCGGTCGTCGAGTCCCGCGCTGCACCGGGCGACGAGTTGCTCGCCCTGCTCGGTGAGCAGTACGGCACCGGCCCGGGCCCCGGTCGCGGCGAGCGCGCTGTGCAGGATCACCCGCAGGATCCGGGGCAGGTCATGGGTGCTGGCCAGGGTGTCGCCGAGTACGGCAAGGTGGCCGCGCAGCTGGTCCCGGCTGCTGGCCAACGCCGCCAGGTAGCCACCCGTCTCGCGAGTCATCCGATTGAAGGCGACGGCCAGCCGACCGATCTCGTCGCCGCTGCGTACCGGCACCCGGGCGGTGAGATCGCCGGTGGCGACCCGGTCCGCCGCACCGGCGAGTTCCACAAGCGGCCGGGTGGTGACCCGGGCCAGCCGCCAGGCCACGGCCACCCCCAGCAGGGCAGCCATCAGCACCACGGTGACCAGCACCGCGTGCAGGCCGGGCGGCTGGTCGCTGGGCACCGAGAGCACGAGGGGCAGCGGCTGCCCGGCGGTCGGGCCGGCACGGCGCACGTACCGACCATCGGTGGTGCCGGTGACATGCTCGTCGCGCAGGGAGGCCGCAGCGGCGAGCACCGCGTCCCGACCGGTGCCGGACTCGGTGGTGTGGGCCACCTGGATGGGGGCGAGCCCGTCGAGCAGGGTCACCGCCACCCCGGTCACCGCGGCGAGCCGCGCGACGAAGGCGGGATCGATCGGAAGGGCGGCGGCGACCGTACCCAGTGCCGAGCCGGCGGCGTCACGCAGCTGCACCCGCACCACGAGGGCGCTCACCGGTCCGCCGGGCGCGGTCTGCGCCGTGCAGTCCCGCCAGGGTGCCGGGGGCGGGTCGGGGGTGGCGTAGCTGACCCGGCCGGTCACGTCGGTGACGAGCACCGCGGTGGCCAGGCCCCGACTCACCACCTGAGCGGCGGTTCCCGCGTGGTCGGCGGTGACGGCGACCGCGTCGGCGGCGGCGCGTAGCTGCTGGCAGAGGGCGTCGATCGAGGTACGGACGGCCGTGGCGGCCACCGCCAGCCGCTCGGTGGCACGGCTGCGGTCGACCGCCGCTACGGTGGAGGCGACGAAGACGGCACCGAGCAGGACCGGGCCGAGCGCCACCGCCAGGAAGGCTGCGGTCAACCGCCCGCGTAGCGTCAACGCTTCCCCTTCCCCCCGGAAGTTGCGCGACCGTTGCTTGCGATGCTGACACAGAGCGACGGCGAGACGAGCGTTGCGTGAGGAGTGTTGCGTGCCGGAATTTGCTGAAGGAGCGGAAGTGGCGCATGACGCGAAGCGCGTCGCGCGAGTCGGGCTGCTCGCGCGACGCCGCGCCCGCACCGAAGACGAACGCACGGCCGCTGCGGCGCGCGTCCAGGCCGAGCTGATCTCCCTGGTACGCCGGCTGCGGCCGGGCCGGGTGGCCGCGTACGCCCCGGTCGGCGGGGAACCGGGTGGGCCGGACCTGCCGACGCTGCTCGCCGACGCGCTGCCCGCCGGGGCGGATCTGCTGCTGCCGGTGCTCCGCGACGATCTCGACCTGGACTGGGCCGCCTGGGACGGGCCGCAGGCGATGGTCGCCGCCGGCCGGGGCATCCGCGAGCCGGCCGGGCACCGGCTGGGCGTCGCGGCCGTCGCCACCGCCGACCTGGTGGTGGTGCCGGCGCTGGCGGTGGACCGACGGGGGATCCGCCTGGGTCGCGGCGGCGGGTCGTACGACCGCGCCCTGGCACGGGTGCCGGCGACCGTCCTCACGGTGACGCCGCTGCACGACGGCGAGTTGCTTGCCGAGTTGCCGGCCGAGCCGCACGACCAGCCGGTACGGGCGGTGATCACGCCGGCCCACGGCCTGCTGACCCTCCCAGGTGTCGTGCCCCACACTTCCGCTGGACGAATCGGGGGGCGATGACGCACCATTGGCACTCGAATACGTCGAGTGCCAACCGGCCGTGCCAGATCCGGAGGAGAACGTGCCCACGTACCAGTACGCCTGCACCGCGTGCGGTCACCAGCTCGAGGCGGTGCAGTCCTTCTCTGACGAGCCGCTGACCGACTGCCCGGCGTGCGAGGGACGACTGCGCAAGCTGTTCAACTCGGTCGGCATCGTCTTCAAGGGCTCGGGTTTCTACCGCACCGACTCCCGCTCCTCCGCCTCGGAGACCACGTCGAACGGTTCCAGCGGCAAGTCGGAGTCGTCCTCCGGCTCGAACTCGTCGAGCTCCCCGTCGAACGGTTCCGGCTCGTCCGGTTCCGGCTCGTCCGGTTCCAGCTCGTCCGGTTCCGGCAACGGGTCGTCCGGGGCTTCCTCGGGTGGATCCTCCGGCGGCGCGAGCAAGGCGACTGCCACGGCCAGCCCCTCCTGACCGATCGGCGTGCCCTGGCCGCAGGGCTCGCCGCATGGCCATCCGGCAGGGGCACCGCTGCCGGGCAGCATGGCTGTTGGTCCGGCGCGCGGCCGAGGGCGTCATCCTGCACGGCGGCGGACGGGCTCAATCCCAGTGTGGCGGGCGCTCGGCGAGCAGCCAGTCGTCGTGGCCGCCAGCCCGCTCGCCCCACCCGTGGTCGGTGTCGTCTGCGGTCTGCTCCGGCAGCACCACGAAGTCGTCGGTCAACTCGACCGCGCGATCATCGTCGCCCCGCCCGTCGGGTTCGCGAATGCTCACGAACGGCAAGGCTAACGCAGCCGCGGTACTGAAGATCCGAGCAACTTCGGCGATAGTGCTGGGTCTCAGTCGCGGGAGACAGCACTATCACCGAAGTTGTCGAGTCGATCGCTGCGGGCGCGGCCTGACGGTGCGGCGATGAGGTGGTTGGTAGCGTCGGACGGCGTGACGATGCCCCGACCCGGTCCGGATCCAGACGATCCGTGGCGCCGGCCCGACTCCGGCGACGGGTCCTCCGGCCCTCCGGCGGAGCGTGTCCCGGCACCGACCGACGCCAGTCAGCCTCCGTCCCCGAATCCGTCCGTACCCGGTCCGGTTGCCGGGGCGACCGGCCTGAATCCGACCAGCGGCACAGGCCCCGAGGACGGCGGTGGTCTGACCGGCACCACCAACCCAACTCACACCCCGGCCCCGGGCACCCCAAGCCCGAGCCACGGCCTGAACCCGAGCGGCACCCCAGCCCCGAACGGCACCCCAGCCCCGAGCGGCACCTCAGCCCCGAGCGGCGGCCTGAGCCCCGCCGGCACCCCAAGCCCGGGCCCTGGGCAGGTCGTCTCGGGCGGCTACACCGGGCCGCCACCCACCACCGCGCCGCCGCCCGGATGGCGGCCCCCGGTGCACCTGCAAGCGGCACCGCCCCGCCAGCTACCGGCGCAGGACATGATCAGCCTGGACGCACAGGAGCAGCGGGCGCAGCGGGTCACCTGGACCGTCGGCGCGGTCGCCGGAGCCGTCCTGGTGGTGCTGACCTGCCTGCTCTGCACCCGGCTGCTGTTCTGACCGGTCTCGATGGCTACGTGCTCGTCGCTGCCGTGGACGGCCTACTCGTAGGTGTTGCCCCAGACCATCTCGGAACCGGAGTGACCGCTGAGCCAGACGTAGACGAGGGCTGCGACGCCCAGGCCCAGCACCACGACCGACAGCACCGCCGGCACCCAGCCGGGCAGCTTCGGCACCCGGGGGTGGTTGCTGGTGGCGACCAGCAGCAGGATGACCACCAGACCGAGCCCCAACGTCACGCGGAACAGCACTTCGCCGTGTGCCGCATGCTCGTTGATCTTGTCGAGGATCTCGCCGGAGAACCCCCGCTCGATCTGCCGGGCCTGTAGCGCCGCACCGGACCTCGTGGCGACCCACGCGGTGACCGGGGCGACCACCGCCAGGGCCGCCACCGCCCAGTCCAGCCGGGCGCGGAACCGGGGCAGCACGATGTACGCGAGGGCGAGCAGCACCAGCAGCGGCACGAACACGACGACCGCGTGCACCACCAGTACGTGTAGGGGCAGTCCCAGCGCCTTCTCGAACATCGGCACCTCCGAGGGTGATCGTGGGTGTCAGCGTACGGGCCCATGCTTGATCCGCCCAACGCCCTGTTGCTCCACACGCAGGCCCGACCCGACCGGTTCAGGTCGGTCGGCGTGGCACCCTTGACTGGTGGATCCCGTTGACGTCGGCCTGTTCGGTCCCGGTTCGGTCACCTGGAAGCTGCACCAGGAGCCCATCCTGTTCGTCGCCGGTCTGCGTTCCCTCTACCTTCAGGCGTTGCATCCACGGGCGATGGCCGGAGTGGCGCAGAACAGCAACTACCGTCAGGACGCCTGGGGACGTCTGATCCGCACCGCCGACTACGTGGGCACCATCGTCTACGGCACCACGGACGAGGCAGAGCGGGCCGGACAGCGGCTACGCCGGCTGCACGCCCGGATGACCGCGGTCGATCCGGCCACCGGCGAGCGGTTCCGGATCGACGAGCCGGACCTGCTCCGCTGGGTGCACGTCACCGAGGTGGAGTCGTTCCTCGACACCGCGCGGCGGGCCGGCGTACCGCTGGACGCCGACGAGGTGGACCGCTACTACACCGAGCAGCGACGGGCCGCTGCTCTCGTCGGGCTGGTGCCGGAGACCGTGCCCGGCACCGCCGCCGAGGTGGCCGACTACTACCAGCGGATCCGACCCGAGCTGCGGATGACCCGCGAGGCCGCCGAGACCGCCCTGTTCCTGACCGCTCCACCCCTGCCGTGGAAGCTCAGCCTGCCGGCCCGGATCGGATTGAATCTCGGCCCGCCCCGGTGGGCGTACCTGGGCATCGCCGGCACTGCGCTCGCCCTGCTGCCACCGTGGGCACGACGGCTGTACGGCGGACTGGGCCTGCCCACCACCGCGTTGTCGGCCGACGTGACCGTACGCGCGCTGCGGCTCGCTCTCACCGCCCTGCCCCGCGACTGGCGGGAGGGCCCGATGCAGCGCGCGGCCAAGGAACGCGCGGCGCGACTCATCGCCGCCTCCAGCGCCACCTGACCCACCGCCACCTGACCGTTCAGGTCGAACGGCCGACGCGGGTCAGTCCTCCTCGGTTGCCGGCCCGGCGAAGCGTTCCACGGCGGCCCACGGCTCTTTGCCCGGTAGGGCGGCGCCCGTCGGGCACGTGCGCCGATAGTCACACCAGGCGCAGCGCGGGCCGGGGGCGGTCGGAAAGGCGTCGTCCGGATCAGCGCCGTCGGCGACGGAGCGTTCGGCGGCCATGATGTCGCGGGCGGTTTCCTCAGCGCGGGTCACCTGCCGCGCCAGCGACTCGGCACTGTGCTCGTGTGCGGCGACGGTGCCGCTCGGCAGGTGGTGCAACTCGACCCGGCGGCAGGGGCGGCGGAACACCCGCTCGGCCGCGTACGCGTACAGCGCGAGCGCCTGCGAGCCGCGCGCGTCGTCGCCGTCCAGCCCGGCGCGGCCGGTCTTGTAGTCGACGATGACCAGCTCGGGCCCGTGCGGACCGGGCCGCGAGTCGATCCGGTCGGCGCGGCCGTTGAAGGCGAGCACCCCGGTTTTCACCGCCACCACCCGCTCCACCCCGATCGGCTCTTCGGCCGGATCGAGCCCACCGACGTACGCCTCCAGCCAGCCGAGCGCCCGCCGGTAGGCCTCGCGCTCCTGCTCGTCGTCGCGGTAGCCCTCGCGTACCCAGGTGCCCTTGAGCAGGGTCGGCAGCGCCTCCGGACGGCGTCGGTCAGCGGGCAGCGCATACCAGTTCTTCAGGGCGGTGTGCACGCTGGCGCCGAGCGAGTTGTGCGCCCAGGGCGGCCCCTTCGGCGGCGCCGGACGATCAACGTAGGAGTAGCGGTATCGCCGTGGACAGTCGGCGTACGCGCCGAGGCGGCTCGGCGTGCAGACGAACAGTCGCTCCGGCATGCCCTCGAAGCCGAGTTGCTCGGGCTGCGCGTCACGGGGCCGGGGCGCACGGCCACCGGCGGCCGGGCGTCCGGTTGGGGAGCTTCGTCGCACGACCTGATCCTGCCATCCACCCCCGACAGACCGGGCGAGCCGGTCAGCCGGCGCCGTTGTACTGGGCCACGAACGCCGCGATCGCGTCCGCGATGAGCTGTACGGCGATCGCCGCCAGCAACAGGCCGGCGATCCGGGTGAGCACCTCGATCCCGCCCGGACGCAGCACCTTCACGATGCCGCCGGAGAATCGCAGCACGATCCAGACGGTGAGCATCACCGCGACGATGGCGGCGGCGATCGCGGCGACGTCGCCCGCTCCGTCGGCCCGCTGGACGAAGAGCATCGTCGCCACGATCGCGCCGGGCCCGGCCAGCAGCGGCGTACCCAGCGGCACCAGGGCGATATTGGCGGTGGCCTGTTTGGTCGGGTCGTCGGTCTTACCGGTCAGCAGTTCCAGCGCCACCAGGATCAGCAGCAGCCCACCGGCCGCCTGCAACGCCGGCAGGTCGACGTGCAGGTAGGCGAGCAGGGTCTGACCCGCCACCGCGAAGATCACGATCACGCCCAGCGCCAGCGCGACCGCCTGCCAGGCGGCCCGGTTACGCTCCCGCGCGGACAGCGGACCGGTCAACGCCAGGAAGATCGGCATCATGCCGGGCGGGTCGACGATCACCAGCAGGGTCACGAAGACCTCGCCGAAGAGCTTGAGATCCACCCGGTCACCGTAGCCGTGCCGGTCGGCGTCGAAACCCAGGTCAGCCCGAAGCGACCTCGGTCACCCCGGAGGCGGCGGCGACGATCCGTTCGTACGCGTCGACGCCGGTGGTGAAGGCGCCGAGCCGTACCGTCTTGTGACTGCCGTGGAAGTCCGACGAACCGGTCACCAACAGGCCCAGTTCGGCGGCGAGACCGCGTACGTGGGCCCGCTCGGCGGGTGAATGGTCCTCGTGGTCGGCCTCCAGGCCGACCAGCCCCGCCGCCGCCAGTTCGGCGATCAGCTCGTCCGGCACGATCCGGCCGCGCCGACTGGCCCGGGGATGGGCGAACACCGCCACGCCGCCGGCCGCCCGGATCAGCCGTACGGCCCGAAACACGTCGATATCCTCCTTGGGCAGCCGGTACCGCTCCCCCAGCCAGTCCGGCCCGAACGCCTCAGTGGTGGTGGCGACCAGGCCGGCCCGGATGAGCGCCTGGGCGATGTGCGGCCGGCCCACCGTCCCGCCGCCGGCCAGGGCCAGGATCTCCGGCCAGTCGACATCGATGCCGTCAGCACGCAGCAGGTCCACCATCCGCTCTCCCCGGGCCAGCCGTGCGGCCCGCACCCGGGTCAGCTCGGCGACCAGTTCCGGGTGCTCCGGATCGAAGAGGTACGCCAGCAGGTGCAGCGGCACCGGGGGCTGCTCGCCGTCCCATCGGCAGGAAAGCTCCGCGCCGCGGACCAGCCGCAGCCCGGGTGGCAGGGCACGCAGCGCCGGCTCCCAGCCGTCGGTGGTGTCGTGGTCCGTGATCGCCACCACGTCCAGTCCCGCCGCGGCGGCGGCGCGCATCAGCTCGGCCGGGTCGAGCGTGCCGTCGCTGGCCGTGGAATGCGTGTGCAGGTCGATCCGCGAGGTCATCGCCCGTCGTCACCGGATGCCCGGTCAGCCACCGCTCACCACCACCGGTAGCTCACCGGCGGGGAGGCCGGGCAGGGCGGTCGGCACGGCGGGACGGCCTTCGGTGACCCGATCGACGGCCACCCGCACCAGGCCGCCGGCGGCGTCGGCGTAGTAGGCCGTGTCGGGCGTACTCCAGACCACGGTGCCGGTCATCGGCGGACCGGCGGACCGTACCCCGGTGGACGTGTCGAGCCTGGTCAGGTCCACCAGCAGCGCCGAGTCCTCGCCTGCCGACCGACCGTTGACCAGCAGCCAGCGCCCGTCCGGCGACACCGCACCCCGGCCGTCGCCGGCCGACTCCGGCCCACAGTCCGGCTTGCCCGGCCCGAGATCCGGGGCCGGGTCGAGCAGGGTCAGGCAGGCGGTTGGCCCGGCGCTCGGGGTGATCTCACCGACCAGGCGTCCGTCGGGCAGCGCACCGAAGATGTGGGTACTGGCCCGGTCGGCGCCCTGGGCCAGTGGGCCGGGCCGCAGTGACCACAGCACGTGGCCGGGGCGGTCAGGCGACAACCTGACCAGCACGGCACCGTTGACGAACCGCAGCGGCACCGCCTCGGCCGGCGCCTCGGCCCGTACGGTGCTGGCGAGTTCACCGTTGACGATCCCGGCTGCCGCCAGCACCGTGCCCTGTTTCCAGGCGACCTGCCGGCCGTCTGTGTCCAGGACGATCTCGTCGGCACCGGCCAGCAGCACCTGCGCGGTGCCGTCCGCAGCCACCGCCCACAGGAACCGCCCGGCCAGGGTCGGTGCCCCGACGGCCAACCAGCCACGGCCGTCGGTGAGTCGATGTGCCCGTTCCACCTTGCCGGTGCCCAGCAGCGCCACCCGCCGGCCCTGCGCGGTGGCGATCGATCCGTCAATCAGCAGGTCGACCTCGGCGAGCGGGGGCGCGGTGTCCGGCCCGGGCGGCGGGATGGTGCGATCGACGAGCGGCCGTTGATCCGGGTCTCCGATCACCACCGTGCCGCCCGTCGGCGGCCGGTTGTCGCGCAGTTGCAGGCTGCCGGCACTGACCGCAACGATCGCCAGTACGGCCAGACCCATGCCGGTCATGGTCCGGCGGCGCTGAATGCGGTTGGCCCGTCGGATCACCGCACCGGCTGGATCGGCGGCGACCGCACGCGTTACGGCTGCCCGGCGGGACAACATCTCCCGGAGGGCACCTTCCAGGTCATTGGGCGGCACGTCCAATGAACGATCCGGGAACCGGCTCTGGTTGTCATGAGCTGGTGGTCTGCGCTTCACCGTCGCTCTCCGACCAGCGCCGTTCCGGGCCGGCCGGCACTCTCCGGTTGCGGATTTCCGCTGCCGGTCCGGTTACCCGGCTGCTCGACCCGCCCCACCGTCCCGGTCGGCTGCGCAGCCTGCTCCGACCTGCCGGTCGACCGCGCGGTCGGCTCCGACTGGCGGGGCGACCGCGCCGTCGGCTCCGACCTGCCGATTGGCTGCTCGGCGCGCTCCGGCCTGCCCGCGCGGGAGCCGAAGGTCTCCTCCGCGCCGATCTGTCGACGCAGCGTGGCCAGTGCCCGGGAGGTCTGACTCTTCACGGTGCCCGGCGAGATCTCCAGCATGGCGGCGGTTTGCGCCTCCGACATGTCCTCGTAGAAACGCAGCACCAGCACCGCACGCTGCCGGGCGGGCAGCGCCCGCAGGTGCCGCCAGAGCACGTCCCGGTCCAGCTGGCGTTCGATCTCGTCGGTGGCGGCCTGTTCGGGCAGCACCTCGGTCGGACGCTCACCGTGCCAGCGACGCCGCCACCAACTCGTCGAGGTGTTGACCATGACACGTCGGGCATAGGGCTCGATTGCCTCGATCCCACCCAGCCGCTTCCACGCCAGGTAGGTCTTGGTCAGCGCGGTCTGGAGAAGATCCTCCGCCGTGCCCCAGTCCCCGGTGAGCAGGTACGCGGTACGCAGCAGGGCGCCGGAGCGGGCCGCGACGAAGTCGCGAAACTCCTCTTCCAGCGGGTTGCTGCTGGCCACACGCCACCTCCGTGCCTGATCCTGCCGCAGCCTGCCACAGCGTGACCAGCGGGTCGAGGACGGAAGGTGCGCAATATCTCCGATGTTCGGTCAGGAAGTTTCAGGCGCCGTCGTCGGCCTTCGCCTCGTCCTGCTCCTTGCCCAACCGGGCCTCGACAGCCTGCGGCTCGTACATCTCCTCGACGACGCGCAGATAGAGCTCGTTGGGGTTGGGCAGGTTCTTGACCTCGCGTAGCGCCTGCTCCTGACCGGCGGACTCCAGCACGAAGGTGCCGTAGTTGAATGCCCGACCCGCTGGCGTCTGCTCGTACTTCATGTCGGTCACCCGGACCAGCGGCATCATCGCCACTCGCCGGGTGATGATCCCGTTGACCACCATGACCCGTTTGTTGGTCAGGATGAAGCGGTCGTACCACCAGTCGGCGACCCGCCACGCCACCCAGCCCATCACCGCGAACCAGAGCAGCACCGCGATCGTGGTGAGCGCACCGACGTCCTGACCGGCGAGGAAGCCGGATAGGTAGCCGAGCACGAAGGTGGCGGCGATGCCGACGATGATCGGGGTGACGAGGTGGACCCAGTGCCGCTTCCACTCGCCCCGGTACCGCTCGGTCGGGAACAGGTATCGCGCGACCAGCGAGCTGGGCTCGTCCTCCAGCGGCAACACCCGGCGGGGGGTGGCACCGCTGGCATCGGCACGCAGGCCAGCCAGTTCCTCTTCGGAGATCTCCGGAGGCGGATAACCGGCCTCCGGATCGCGTACCCAGGCCCGACCCGACCGCCCCTCGCCGGCGTACCCCGGACCGTCGCCATAGCCGGCGTCGTCGGAGAAGGACGGACCGTCGGAGAGGCGAGGGCCGGAGCCGTAGCCCGGCCCCTCGTCCGGATCGATTCGGGGGATCGGCTCTGTGTCGCGTTCCCGGCGGGCCCGGTCGGGATCGTCGGGATCGAAGGGTGGGCCGGAGGGGCTTCCCATCGGAGGCTAGGCGACCAGTGAGGTGAAGAAGTCGCCGAAGCCCTGGGCGATGTCCATGATGCCGCCACCCAGCGACTTGAACACGTCCGCGGCGGAATTTGGCCGGTAGGCGACGAAGAAGATCAAGAATGCGATTCCGGCCCAGGTGAGGACCTTCTTGACCATGGCGGGCCATCCTCTCGCGCGGCGCCGGGTCCCATTACCGCAGCGGCACCCAGAGTATCAGCGTGGTGTCTTACCGTGAATATCTGCGTCCGTTCTCCGACATTCCGGGAGACTTGTCAAGCCTTCCCGTGCAGGTACGGAGATGGGGCGCCGTACACGAGCTCGGGCGGCGTCCACTCGACCAGGTCGTGCAGCAGCACGTCCTCCGCGAGCAGATGCCCCGCACTCGCCGGCCAGGCTATCGCATAGAGCCACATTCCCCGAGCCTCGCCGGCGTACGCGCTTCGATCCGGCAGTGAGTTCACCAACCACAGTGGAGTCGGGTGACCGGCCACCCTGATCCCGGCGCGTCCGACATGGCCGGGATGCCCCGGGCCCGGGTCGGTCAGCGCCTCGGCAAGTTCCGGTCCGGCATCCGGGCCGGGCACCCCGGCGAATCGCGTGCCCAGTCCCACGCCGGGCTCCTCGGCCACGAAGACCAGGTCCGCCGGCCCACCGCCCAACGGGGCGGGTCCGGCGCAGGCGACCGCCGTGGCGCGTACCCCGAGCCGGTCGTCGCCGGCCCACGCCACGCCCGTGGTGGTCCAACCCGGAGGCAGCGGCCATGGACACCACAGCGGAACCGAGGGCTGCTGCGGCTGGGCGGCGGCCTGGATGTGTTCCACCACGCTGGCCACGATCTCGGCACCGATGTGCTCGGGCACGTGCAGGGGGGCCACCGGTCCGCAGTCGGGGCAGCGGGATTCCGGATGCATGAGATCCGGTGCCCGGACCGACCCGCCGCATCTAGGACAACTCACCGCAACCGTCACCACTCCACCGTCACCTCCTGGCCGCCACCCGTCAAGCCGAGCGCCCGCATTGCCCCCAACCCACTGGCCCCCACCTCCCGCATCCCCGCCTCCCGCATCCCCGCTCGATCATGAAGTTGTCATCCCTCCCCTCGGCGTGTCGCGACAACAACGTCATGATCGACCGCAGACGAGGGTGGTGGATGCGGGGGTGGGTGGGCTGTTAGGTGGGGGGTGGGGTGGCATGGGTACGGATCCAGGTGTGCATGGCGATTCCGCTCGCCACCCCGGCGTTGATCGAGCGGGTCGAGCCGTACTGGGCGATGGAGAAGATCTCGTCGCACGCGGAGTGCGCGGCCTCGGAGAGTCCCGGACCCTCCTGACCGAACAGTAGGACGCACCGCCGCGGCAGCGTGGCGGTTTCCAGTGGACGACAGCCGGGCAGGTTGTCGATGCCGACCAGTGGCAGCCCGCGCTCCGCCGCCCAGACGATCAACTGATCGATCGTCTCGTGGTGGCGTACGTGCTGGTAGCGGTCGGTGACCATCGCGCCGCGGCGGTTCCAGCGCCGCCGGCCCACGATGTGCACCTCGGCCGCGAGAAACGCGTTGGCGTTGCGGACCACCGTCCCGATGTTCAGGTCGTGCTGCCAGTTCTCGATCGCCACGTGGAAGTCGTGCCGCCGCCGATCCAGGTCGGCGACGATCGCCTCGCGCCGCCAGTAGCGGTACCGGTCGACCACGTTGCGCCGATCCCCCGCAGCGAGCAGTTCCGGGTCGTAGCGGGGGTCCTCCGGCAGGTCACCTGGCCAGGGACCCACGCCCACGTCGAGCTGCTCACCGGTCACGGTCACGCAGGTTACGCCCAGCAGCGCGGGCCACACCCCGCCGCCCGGCCATCGAGCGACACACCGGTCAGCGCAGGGCGAGGGCGCCGCCGAGCCGGTCGAGGAAACGGCGGTCGGCGGGCGCCAGCAGGCCGCCGGGCACCGCCGAGGAGGCGGTACGACAGACGCGGGCGGCCACTGACTGCACCCACTGCCGGTAGGCCGCCGAGTCGGCGGGATCGGCATGACGGTCCAGTACCCGCACGACGGCCCGGCAGGCGGCGAGCACGTCCACCCGCTCGGCGAGCTGGGCCGCTGGTGGGGATGGGCCGTCGTGCCGAGCGTAGATCGCGGCCACCACCGCCCGGACCAGATCACTGTCGAAGGCCCGCCCGGCCGCCATCGCGTCCAGTCCGGCCAGGCCAGCCGCCACGCCCCGATGCGGACGCCCCGGGCCGGGCCGGGCAGCGGCCACGATCACCCGCCCGGGCAGACTGGTGAGCAGGTCCCACTCGGTTGCGGAGTAGGCGGTGGCGGTGGTGATTCGCTCGCTCATGGCGGGACCTCCGGCGCCAGCATATGCGCCCGGACCGGGAGCCGAACCCCTACGCCGGGAACCCGCTGCGGCGCGCCGCCGTGCCCCCACCGGCCGGGCGAGACGAGCCCGACCCTCAGACGAAACCACCCGCGTACGGGTCAGCGGGGCTCGGGAAAGCTCGGCCGCTCGGGGTCGACACCGTCGGGTACGGCTGCCGCCGCGTACTCGCGCTTGGGGACCATCACCTTGCGCCGGAAGACGCAGACCAGCGTGCCGTCCTGGTTGTAGCCGCGAGTCTCCACCGCCACCACGCCACGATCCGGCTTGGAGGCGGACTCCCGCTTGTCCAGCACCGTGGTCTCGCCGTAGATCGTGTCGCCGTGGAAGGTGGGGGCGACGTGCCGCAGCGATTCGATCTCCAGATTCGCGATGGCCTTGCCGCTGACGTCGGGCACCGACATGCCGAGCAGGAGGGAGTAGATGTAGTTGCCGACCACGACGTTGCGCTTGAACTGACTTGCCGTCTCGGCGTAGTGCGCGTCCAGGTGCAGCGGATGATGGTTCATGGTGAGCAGGCAGAACAGGTGGTCGTCGTACTCGGTGACCGTCTTGCCCGGCCAGTGCCGGTAGACCGCGCCGACCTCGAACTCCTCGTAGTAGCGGCCGAACTGCATCCTGGTCTCCTTCGACGGAGGCGGCGGAGTTCGGCACAGCATGCCTTATCGAGGGTTAAGGCGAGCCGCGGGGCGGGACAGGCATCGGAATGTCACACCGGCCGGCACCGGGACGGCTGCTCGATCAGCGTTGTGCGGGCGGAGCCGGCGCGCGTCGACCGAGGCCGGACGCAATGAGCGGCGGGGCCCTCCCCGGCACCCGCCGCCCACGCTCTGATGCCTCAAGATTCTGCCGTACGTCCGTCCGGCCGCACAGAGACCGAGGTCACATTTATCTTTTTGTTACATTACTCTGAGTGACCGATCATCGGTCAAAAAGCGATCTCCGCAGGTCGAATCCCCGCTCGTCAGCGCGGAAGTTACCGCTTCGTACCCGGTCAGAGCGTTGATCTCATTGGAAACGCTCCCATTACGGGCGGTTACGCAAATGCGACATGCATGTGCGATCTGCGGACACCTCTTTTAGACCGACACCCATCGATGTGGACAAAGGCCCCACCCGGACTGCGACCAGGGTTACGGTGGCACCACGGCGGGAATGCGATGGGGTACGCCCGAGTTCCACCAGACGTAGCTGTTCCGCGTGATCGGAGAGACTCACATGGCAACCGTCGAGCTGACCACGGCTAATTTCGACCAGGTGACCGAGGGCAACGGCATCGTGCTGGTTGACTTCTGGGCCGACTGGTGCGGTCCCTGCAAGCGGTTCGCTCCGGTCTACGAGCGATCGTCCGACAAGCATGCGGACATCACCTTTGGCAAGGTCGACACCGAGGCGCAGCAGGAACTCGCCGCCAAGTTCGACATCCGGTCCATCCCGACCATCATGGCGATCCGCGACGGCGTGATCGTCTTCGCTCAGCCGGGTGCGCTGCCGGAGTCGGCCCTGGAAAACCTGATCGAGCAGGTTCAGGCGCTCGACATGGACGACGTGCGCAAGAAGCTCGCCGAGCACAAGCACTGATCTCACAGACACGATGGCCGGGCCCGCTACGGGCCCGGCCATCGTGCTTCCTACTACTCCCACCAGGACGCCGGGCCTCGTCACAGCTGGGACACGGCCCGTCGATCAGGCCGCTTGAACGCGCGCCGGTGCCGTATCTTCAGCGGACGATGGATGTGTTGACGAGCCGCGGCCGTACGGCGCGGGTGGCGGTGACGGCACTCGGCCTCGCCGTCCTGCTCGCCGGCACGGTCTGGGGGGTGGACGACCACTTCCCGTTCGGCCCCTTCCGGATGTACTCCACCTCCGATCCGGCCGACGCGGACGCCCCGGACACCCGGGTCGAAGGAGTCGACCTCCGCGGCAACCTCGTCGACCTGGGCGAGGCAGCGACCGGCATCCGCCGAGCCGAGATCGAAGGCCAGCAGAGCCGGTACGTCGCCGATCCCAGCCGGTTGCGCGAGATCGCCGAGGCGTACGACCGGCGCCATCCCGACGCACCGGAACTGGCCGAGGTCCGGATCATCATCCGGTGGCACGACATCACCGACCGTCGGCCCACCGGCCGGTGGGCCGACGAGACCGTCGTCCGCTGGCAGGTCACCCGATGAGTCGCTGGCTCACCGAAGCGGTGCCACGCGGTCGGGTTGCCGCGTTCCGCACGCTGGTCTACCTGTTCGTCGCCGCCGACCTGGTCGTCTTCACCCCCTGGGTACGCGACCGTGTCGACGTGCCCGGCAACCTCTACCAACCGCTCTTCGTCGGGCGGGTACTGCCGCTGCCCACCCCCACCGCGACGCTGGTGAGCGTGATCTTCTGGGCCCTACTGCTCCTGGCCCTGCTCGCCGCGACCGGACGGGCCCCCCGACTGCTCGGCTGGACGGTCTTCGCGCTCTACCTGGAGTGGATGATCATCGCGATGAGCTACGGCAAGGTGGACCACGACCGGTTCGCCCTGCTCGTCGCGCTGGCCGTGCTGCCCACCGCGGGCCGGGCGCGGCACGGCGACCCGACCAGGACGGAGTCCGGCGGCTGGGCGCTGCGGGTCACCCAGATCTCGGTGGTCTGCACCTACTTCCTGGCCGCCTGGGCGAAGTTCCGCTTCGGCGGCCTGGACTGGGCGACCGGCTCGGTGCTCGCCAAGGCGATCATCCGACGCGGCACCGACCTGGCGGACCTGATCGCGCAGGTGCCCCACCTGCTGCTCGTCGCCCAGTTCGGCATCCTCGCCTTCGAACTGCTCAGCCCCCTGGTCTTCGTGCTGCCCGAGCGCTGGCGGCTCGCCATGGTCGGCTTCTTCTACTCGTTCCACCTGGTGACGATCGCGACCATCACCATCTCGTTCGCACCACACCTGGTCGCCATGACCAGCTTCCTGCCACTGGAGAAGGTCCGCCCGGTGATCGCGCTGCGACGGCTGCTGGCCCGCAGGTCCACGCTCGACAAGCGAAGGCTCAACCCGGACCCACTGCCGGCCGACACTCCGTCGAACAGCCGCTCCCCAGCGGCCGATGCCCCGCCTGTTGATGCTCAGCTGAGCGGGCGCGCGGACACCGCACCGATCACGGAGGACACCGGACCGGGTGGCGCGTTGACGACCCGCACGGTGCCGCCGGCCGGCACCGCCGCGCCCGTGAAGACACGACGCGGTGGCGGCGAGCCGGTGCCGGACCCGACAGCGCCCTGACCGGTCCACGATCCGTGCTCGGCACGAGACCCGGGCCGACAAGCAGCCGAACCGTGGCCGCCTCAACCACCGAGGGCATCGACAGCCGCGTTACGGGCGTCGCCCCGTAGACCTTGGACAGTTTCCGTTCGCGCTTAACGGAAACTGTCCAAGATTGCGCCGCGCGAGCCGTAGCGCGCGGGCGGGCGGTCCGCCCTGGCGAGGTGTCAGCCAGCGGATGGGCCGTAGAGGCGGTCCCGGGTCTCCTGGGGCAGGGAGCAGGCGGCCGTACCGCCGGGCATCCGGTGCCGGTTGCGGGCCACCCAGCGGTACACGGGCCAGGCGGCGGCGCGTACCGGCGGAATTCGTAGCCCCGCCCCGGCGATCCGCCACCCACGGCCGCTGCTGGTGAGCAGCGCGGCGATGGCGTCCGGGCCGGCGGCCTGGCGGCCATCGGCACCGACCCACTGCACCGCCTCCTCGCACTCCGCCTCGGTCAGACCGAGGCGGTCGAGATCGGCGAACTGCCAGGGCACCACCCGGGCGTCGGTCGGGATGCGGCGCTCGATGAACTCCGCGCAGCGGGTGCAGAAGGCGCAGTCCCCGTCGTAGACGAAGGTCGACATACCCTCATCCTGCCCCCAGCGTCGGCTACCCCACACCCGAGTGTCCGGCGAGTCACTTGCACGTCGATAGCACATGTGTTCGAATACTGGCCATGCGCTGGGACAACCTCACCGCTCCCCCGGTCGAGGGAGTTCCCGGACGGGCAGCGCCAGCGACGCCACCCCTGCCGCTGGCGCTGCCCGATGCGGTCGTCCGCACCTTCGACACCCCCGATTTCGCCGGCATGACCTTCTACGAGGTACGCGCCAAGTCGATCCTCAACAAGGTCCCGGGCACCTCCCGCGTCCCATTCGAGTGGACCGTCAACCCGTACCGGGGATGCAGTCATGCATGTTCTTACTGCCTGTCAGGGGACACTCCAATCCTGATGGCCGACGGAGGCATCAGGCCGATACGCGATCTGGAGGTGGGCGACCGCATCTACGGAACCGAACGGCAAGGTGCCTACCGTCGGTACGTGGTGACCACCGTCCTGGCCAAGTGGTCGACGACGAAGCTCGCCTACCGGCTCACGCTCGAGGACGGCACGACACTTGTCGCGAGCGGCGACCACCGCTTCCTGACCGAACGGGGCTGGAAGCACGTCACGGGCACCATGCAAGGCGACGGCCAGCGGCCCTACCTGACCACGAACAACCGCCTGATCGGCACCGGGCAATTCGCAGCGGGACCGAAGGAGAACGACGCCTACCGAAAGGGCTATCTCAGCGGCATGATTCGTGGGGACGGCAACCTCGGCACCTACGTCTACCCGTACGGCGTCGTGCACAGGTTCCGGCTCGCACTGGCCGACGAGGAGGCGCTGCACCGCACCCAGCAGTATCTGTGGGCGTTCGGAGTAGAGACGACACGGTTCTCCTTCACACCTGCGAGTTCACACCGCAGAGCGATGGAAGCGATCCGCTCCTCCAAGGCAGCGGATGTCGACACCATTCGAAGACTCATCACGTGGCCCGCGCAACCCGACGATGACTGGTACCGAGGTTTCCTCGCCGGCATCTTCGACGCCGAAGGGAGTTGCAGCCGGGGGATCCTGCGGATCTCGAATACTGACGACGCCATGCTGACCCGGACAGCGGACGCGTTACGTCACTTCGACCTGTCCGCCGTCCTTGAGGACCGTGGGCTGGCCAACCGGGTCCGCACCGTGCGGCTGACGGGTGGCCTCGCTGCACGTCTGCGGTTCTTCCACCTGACCGGCCCTGCCATCAGCCGCAAACGGTCGATCGAGGGGGCTGCGGTGAAATGCCAGGCCAGGCTCCGGGTCACCGCGATCGAATCTCTCGGATTGGAGCTTCCCCTGTGGGACATCACCACGGGCACCGGTGACTTCGTCGCCGACGGGGTGGTGAGCCACAACTGCTTTGCCCGGAACACCCACACGTACCTTGACTTCGACGCCGGGGCGGACTTCGACAGCCGGGTGGTCGTCAAGGTCAACGCGGGTGAGCTGCTGCGTCGTGAGCTGGCCGCGCCGCGCTGGCGCGGCGCGCACGTGGCGATGGGCACGAACGTCGACTGCTACCAGCGGGCCGAGGGGCGTTACCGGCTCATGCCGCCGATCATCGAGGCGCTGCGCGACTTCGCCAACCCGTTCTCGATCCTGACCAAGGGCACGCTGATCCAGCGTGACCTGCCGCTGCTGCGGCAGGCGGCCGAGGTCGCGCGGGTGGGCGTCTCCTTCTCTGTCGGTTTCCTCGACGAGCGACTGTGGCGCTCGGTCGAGCCCGGCACGCCGAGTCCACGCCGCCGGCTCGACGCGGTACGCCGGTTCACCGACGCCGGCTTCGAGGTGGGCGTACTGATGGCGCCGATCCTGCCCGGTCTCTCCGACTCGGACGAATCCATCGAGGCCACCGTGGCGGCGATCGCCGCCGCGGGCGCGGCCAGCGTGACGCCGCTTGCGCTGCACCTGCGCCCCGGCGCGCGCGAGTGGTACGCGCGGTGGCTCGGGCGGGAGCACCCCCGGCTGGTTCCGCGCTACCGGGAGCTGTTCCGGGCGGGCGCGTACGCGCCGCAGTCCTACCAGCGGGAGCTGACCGCCCGGGTCCGCATCGCCGCCCGCCGGCACGGGCTGATCCGGTCCGAGACCGGCGAACACCGTGCTGCCCCGCAGCCCGCACCAGCACCGGAGCAGCTGAGCCTGCTCTGAACCAGGGGAGGCCAAGCCGCTCCGGAAAGGTCGATCCGGGGCAGCCCGACGGCGACGCGGCTACAGTCGTCGGATGCGTTCCGCCAAGCAGATCCTCGCCGACGCCGCCGTGATCGCCGTCGTCGGCGCGTCCCGCGATCCGTTCAAGGCTGCTCACCGCGTACCGCTGGAGATGCAGCGGCATGGCTGGCGCATCATTCCGGTCAACCCGACCGCCGACGAGCTCTTCGGCGAGCCGGTGTACCGGTCCCTGGCCGACATCCCGCACCCGGTCGATCTGGTCGACGTCTTCCGGCCGGCCGACGACGCCGTCGATGTGGTGCGGCAGGCGGTGGCGATCGGCGCCCCGGCGGTGTGGTTGCAGCTCGGCATCGTCTCGCCGCAGGCCCGGCGGATCGCCGAGGAGGCCGGCATCGACTACGTGGAGGACCGCTGCCTGATCGTGGAGCGGGCCGCCGCCGGGCTGACCCGGCGGAGCTGAGCGCTCAGAGCTTGTACTCGCGGAGCAGGCCCCGGGAGATGATCGTCTTTTGGATCTCCGAGGTGCCCTCGCCGATGAGCAGGAACGGTGCCTCCCGCATCAGCCGCTCGATCTCGTACTCCTTGGAGTAGCCGTAACCGCCGTGGATGCGGAACGCCTCCTGGACGACCTCGGCGCAGTACTCCGAGGCGAGCAGCTTCGCCATCCCGGCCTCGACGTCGTTGCGCTGGCCGGCGTCCTTGAGCCGGGCCGCGTTGACCATCAGGGCGTGCGCGGCCTCGATCTTCGTACCCATCTCGGCCAGCTTGAAGGCGATGGCCTGGTGCTTCGCGAGCGGCTCACCGAAGGTGCGGCGCTGCTGGGCGTACCCGACGGCCAGCTCGAAGGCCCGGATGGAGATGCCGCAGGCCCGGGCGGCGACGTTGACCCGGCCGACCTCGATGCCGTCCATCATCTGGTAGAAGCCCCGGCCCACCTGGTCGGCACCGCCGAGGACGGCGCTGTCGGGGACGGTGACCCCGTCGAGCACCATCTCGGTGGTCTCGACGCCCTTGTAACCCATCTTCTCGATCTTGCCGGGGATGGTCAGGCCCGGGGCGGTCTCGCCGAAGCCGGGCTCCTTCTCCAGCAGGAAGGTGCTCATGTTGCCGTAGACCGTGTCGGCGCCGGTCTCGGTCCGGACCAGGGTGGCCACCACCGACGAGTACGCGCCGTTCGTCAGCCACATCTTCTGGCCGTCGACGACGAAGCGGTCGCCGTCGCGGACCGCCCTCGATTTGATCGCCGAGACGTCGGAGCCGCACTCCGGTTCCGACATCGAGAAGGCGCCGCGCACCTCGCCGGCGGCCATCCTCGGCAGCAGCCGGGCCCGCTGTTCGGCGGAGCCGTGCTGGGAGATCAGGTACGCCACGATGAAGTGTGTGTTGACGATGCCGGAGATCGACATCCAGCCCCGGGAGAGTTCCTCCACCACCAGGGCGTAGGTCAGCAGGGACTCGCCGAGACCGCCGTACTCCTCGGCGATGGTGAGCCCGAACAGGCCCATCTCCTTCATGCCGTCGAGGATGTCGGCCGGGTACTCGTCGGCGTGCTCCAGGCGTTGCGCGTGCGGAATGATCTCCTTGTTCGCGAACTCCCGGACGGTCTCCAGGATCGACTGCTGCTCGTCGGTCAGGCCGGGCGTCTGCGCGAGTCGAGCCATCTCAGCCTCCGGAAAGTCGGCGCACCTACTCACTGGTAACTAAACGCTCGATCAGTATCGTCGCCCCGGCCGGGACGGCCAAGGTGAGCAGTCCACACAACCGCTGTGAAAAGCTTCACCGCTGCGGGTAGCGTCCCGCACAGAGGGCCTTCCCACCAGGGCGGACGGGCCGCGCGGGACCCGTAGGTCGGTACGGAGGAGGAGAGCGTGGGCCAACCACCGGAGCCGGACCAGCCACCGTCGCCCTACGAGCCACCGCCCGGCGGGCAGCAGCCGCAGTACGGCCAACCGTACGGGCAGCAGGGCGAACAACCGGCGTACGGGCAGCCGTCGTACGAGCATCCGGGGCAGCCGCCGCACGGCCAGCAGTGGGGTCAGCAACCGCCGTACGCCCCACAGGTTCCCTACGGGCAGTACGGACCGCCGGCCGGCCAGGGCGGCGGACGCGGCACCAACGTGCTGGCCATCCTGTCGCTGGTCTTCGCCTTCGTCTTCGCCCCCGCCGGCATCGCCCTCGGTCACCTGGCCAAGCGGCAACTGCGTACCAGTGGCGAGGACGGCGATCAGCTGGCCACCTGGGGCCTGATCCTCAGTTACATCTTCACCGGCCTCTTCCTGCTGGCCTGCTGCGGCTGGCTGGCACTGGCGATCTGGGCCGGCTCCGATGGCACCAGCACCTGAGCGCGTTCAGCGGAACTGAGCCTCCCGGACGCTGTTGCCGCCGTCGACCACAAGCATCTGCCCGGTGATGTACGACGCGGCCGGCGAGCAGAGAAACGTGATCGCCGCGGCCACCTCGTCGGGGGTGCCGGGGCGTCCAACCGGCGTGCCCAGGCCCTGTTTGATCTCGGCCATGGTCGAGGCCGCGGTGTAGATGGTGCCCGGGGCCACCGCGTTGACCGTCACCCCGTCGGCGATCATCTCCATGGCCAGCGCCCGGGTCAGGCCCACCACGCCCGCCTTGGCCGCCGCGTACGCCGCCTCGGTGGGCAGCGCGTTGACCGGACCGGCGGTGGCGGCCAGGTTCACGATCCGACCCCAACCGCGCTCGGCCATACCGACGATGAAGGCCCGGCTGCACAGGAAGGCGGTGGTCAGGTTCCGGTCGATCTCGCCCTGCCACTCGTCGTAGCTGAGCTGCGCTACCGGGCGCAGCACCTCCGGGCTGGCCCGGCTGGCCAGGCCGGCGTTGTTGACCAGCACCTCGACATCACCGAGTTGCTCGGCCACCGCATCGGCCAGCGCGCCCACCTCCGACTCGTCGGTGAGGTCGGCGACGAAACCGGTCACCCCGAGTTCCCCGGCCCGCTCGTGAATGCGCCGGGTGGTCGACACGATCGCCACCCGGGCGCCGAGGTCGGACAGTCGGCGAGCGGTGGCGTACCCGATGCCGTCCGGGCTGCCCGCTCCCGTCACCAGTGCGACCTTGCCGTCAAGCCGCATGGTCACCGGTTCCGGCAGCGGCGCCGGAGCGTCCTGGTCGCCGGGTTCCGGTGCCGCGGCAGGGCGTGGCCGCCGGCTCATGCCCGGTCGGCTGACGTCCCGTCTCGGTCTGTTGCCGGAACGGTCCGCCGCGCGCGCGTCAATCCCCATGCCGAGATCCTGCCCTTCCCGCCGCTGTCGGGCAACGCGCCCCCGGTGCCGGGCGCGTCGCGGGGTGCGCGGCGGTGACTACCCTGACTGCGCCACATCATCGCGACGGAAGAGAAGCCCGATGACGCAACCCCCGCCGGCCGGCGGCTGGCCCGACCCCGCATCGACCGGCCAGCCGTCCGGCCCACCCGCCGACCCGACCCTGCCGGTCAGCCCGCAGCCACCGATTCCACCCCAGCCGTCCGGATACGAGCCGTATCAGCCGCCGGCCGACCCGTACGCCGGGATGAAGTCGGACCCGGCCACCGCGCCGTACCCGCCGGCCGGTTACCCGCCGGCTCAGCCCGCCGGTTACCCGCCGACGCCGCCCGGCTACCCGCCGGCTCAGCCTGGCTACGGCTATCCCCCACCCGGGTACGGCTACCCGCAGCAGAAGACGAACACCATGGCGATCGTCGCCCTGGTCCTCTCCCTGATCGGAATCGGCTCATGTATCACCGCCCCGGTCGGCGCGATCATGGGGCATGTGGCCATGCGCCAGATCCGAGAGACCGGTGAGAGCGGCGAGGGGATGGCCAAGGCCGCCATCATCGTCGGATGGATCCTCACCGGCCTGCTCGCGCTGGTGATCATCGGCTACGCCATCGCGATCGCTTTCGCCATCGCGAACTCGTCCTCCACCACCTGACCAGCGACGCCCGCCCCGGCCGAGGTCGGGGCGGGCGCGGGGTGAGTGGTACGGCTACTCGGCCGGCGGCTCGAACGTCGTGGTGCGGGTCATGCCGGCGGCCCGGCCCTTTGCGGCGATCACCAGCGCCATCTTGCGGGAAGCCTCGTCGATCATCTCGTCGCCGAGCATCACCGCGCCCAGTCGGCCACCCGCCTCCGAGGTGTAGTGCTGGTACGCGTCGAGGATCAGCTCGGCGTGGTCGTAGTCGGCCTGAGCCGGCGAGTAGACCTCGTTCGCGGCTTCGATCTGCCCGGGGTGCAGCACCCACTTGCCGTCGAAGCCGAGTGCCGCCGACCGCTTCGCCACCTCGCGGAACGCGTCGGTGTCCCGGATCTGCAGGAACGGGCCGTCGATTGCCTGCTTGTCGTGCATCCGAGCGGCCATCAGGATGCGCATCAGGATGTAGTGGTACGGGTCGCCCGGGTAATCGGGAATGAGGGCACCGACCACAAGCGACCTCATGTTGATCGAGGCCATGAAGTCGGCCGGCCCGAAGATGATCGTTTCGACGCGTGGCGACGCGGCGGCGATGCTGTCGACGTTGACCAGGCCGGCAGCGTTCTCGATCTGCGCCTCGATGCCGATCCGGCCCACCTCCAGGCCGAGGGTCTTCTCCAGCTGGGTGAGGGTCATGTCCAGCCACTGCACCTGCGCCGCGTTCTGCACCTTCGGCAGCATCACGCAGTCGAGGTTGGCCCCCGCCCCCTCCACCACGTCGATGACGTCCCGGTACGTCCACGGGGTGGTGAGGTCGTTGACCCGGACGACCCGGGTCTTGCCGGCCCAGTCGCCCTCGTTGAGCGCGGCCACGATGTTCTTGCGGGCGTCCGGCTTGGCGAGTGGGGCGACCGCGTCCTCCAGGTCGAGGAAGACCTGATCGGCCGGGAGACCCTGGGCCTTGCCGAGCATCTTGACGCTCGATCCGGGCACGGCCAGGCAGGACCGGCGGGGACGCCCAACAACGGCCATCGGCGGCGCTCCTTCCGGGTACGGCAGGTCCGCCGTCCCTTACTTAACGATCCCAAAGGTGCTTGTGACGCCACGGTAACCTCGTGCCGTGACCGCGGTGAATGGACCTGTGGAAGATGTCACTGGCCCTCGACTGGTCGTGATCACCGGAGCGAGTTCCGGCATCGGATTGGCCGCCGCCATCGGTCTCGCCTGCCGGGGTGACCGGGTCGTCCTGGTGGGCCGGGATCCGGCCCGGCTGCGGGCTGCCGCCGACGAGGTCCGCGAAGCCTCCGGGGAGCGGCCCGAGGTGTTCCGCGCCGACTTCGCCGTGCTCGACGACGTCCGGCAGCTGGCCGAGCGGCTGCGCGCCGCGTACGACCGGATCGACGTGCTCGCCAACAACGCCGGCGCGATCGTGCTTCAGCCGATCACCACGGTTGACGGTTTCGAGCTGTCCGTCCAGGCCAATCACCTGGCCCCCTTCCTGCTCACGAACCTGCTGGTCGACCGGGTACGCCGAATCGTGGTAACCGCCTCCGGCGCGCACCGCAGCGGCATGCTCGACCCGAACGACCTCAACGCGCCGCTGCGCCGCTACCGCCCGATATCCGCGTACGGCACCAGCAAGCAGGCGAACATCCTGTTCACCGCCGAGGCGGCCCGGCGATGGCCGCAGGTCGACTCGTACTGCTTCCACCCGGGGGTGGTGCGGACCCGCTTCGGCAACGACAGCCGGATTGTCGCCCTGGGCATGCGTCTGCTGCCGTTCCGCAGCCCGACCAAGGGCGCGCAGACGCTGGTGTGGCTGGCCAACCAGGACCGGTCCCGGTTGACCAACGGTGGTTACTACTTCGACTGCCGGCCGCGCCGCCCGTGGCCCAAGGCGGCCGATCCGCGGCTCGCGGCGCGACTCTGGGCGGCCAGCGCCGACGCGGTGGGCCTCCCGGACTGACGGCACCAGCGGCGCACCGGCCTGCGACCGCATCCTTCGGTCTGCCACCGCGACGGCGGGGCAACCGGGTCGCGACGGGGGCGGAAGATTGCGATACTCCGCGCCATGACCGTCACGGAGGGCGTCAACCTACGGGTGCTCGGCAAGGACGAGGAGCTGGCCGCCCGGCTCGATGCCGAGCTGACCACCTTCAACCAGCGGGCTACCGGCGCCGCCGACGAGGCGGCGCTGTCCGTCCGGGTCACCGACGCGGACGGCGAGCTGGTTGCCGGGTTGACCGGCTGGAGTTGGGGCACCTGCGCCGGGATCAACATGGTCTGGGTCCGTGCTGATCGCCGGGGCGAAGGCTGGGGCGGCCGGTTGCTCGCGGCGGCCGAACAGGAGGCCCGACGACGCGGCTGCACCGAGATCTCGGTCGCCTCGTTCTCGTTCCAGGCCCCGGGCTTCTACCGCCGGCACGGCTACCTGGACACCGGCCGGCGGGAGGGCATCCCGGGCGGCCACGTCGACCACCAGTTCTGGAAGTCGCTGGTCACCGACCCGGCCGCCGCGGTGCGCCTGGTCGCGCTGGTGGAGCTGCCCGACGGCGCGGTCGAGGCCGGGCAACGGTACGAGGACACCGTGCTCGCGCTGCTGCCACGGCACGGCGGGCGGCTGGAACGGCGGCTACGCACCGGCGACGGGCGTACCGAGGTCCACGTCATCCGGTTCGACACCCGGGCCGGCTACGAGGCGTTCCTCGCCGACCCGGAGCGGACCGCGCTGCGCGCGACGCTGGGCGACGCCGCGCCGCATACCCGGGTGCTTGAGGTGCACGAGGTCTGACCGGGCAATGCGCGGGTACGAGGCAGCATCTTCCCCGAACTTGCCGCCAGGGCGCGGGCGTGAGGCAGCATCATCCCCGAAGCTGCTGGCAGAGGCTGCGCCCATCAGGGCGATCGCCTACCTGCGCGAACTCGGCACGGCGAAGCGGGCCCGGCCGGAGGTTGAACGACACGCTCAGTCGCGGACCGGGGCGGCGTCCGCCGGCACCGCCGTGCTGACCCGGGTCGCACGCCGGGCCGTACGGGCGCTGGACAACACCACCACGGCCACACCGACCAGCAGCAGCGACAGGCCGGGCAGGGTCACCGGGTCGGGCAGCTGACCCAGCCATGCCCAGCCGATCAGTGCGGCACCCGGTGCCTCCAGCAGGATCAGCACGCTGACCGTGGTGGCCGAGACCCGCCGCAGCGCGTAGCTGAACATCGAGTGGCCGAGCAGTTGCGCCCCGCCGACCAGGGCGAGCACGGCCAGCCAGGTGCCGGTGTCGAAGCCGCTCAGCGGCACCCCGCCGACCAGGCAGACCACCAGCAGGATCAGCCCACACACGCTGTAGCAGATGGTGGTGTAGGTGGCGTTGCTGACGGTGACCCGGGCACGTTCCCCCAGCGCGGTGTACACCGCCGCGAACAGTCCACCGGTCAGCGCCAGCAGATCGCCCGCGAAGGCCTGGCCGGAGACCGTGAAGTCGGCGCCGGTCGCCAGCACCGCCCCGGCCACCGCCACCCCGATGCCGGCCCAGACACCCACCGGCAGCCGGCGGCCCTGGGCCCGGGCGATCAGCCCCTGCCAGACCGGCTGGGTGGCCACCAGCGCCGTTGCCGCGGCCACCGAGGTGAGCTTCGCACTCGGCATCCAGGTGGCGAAGTGCGCCGCCAGCGCCACCCCGGACAGGACACAGAACATGCCCTCGCGACGGCCGACGCCGGTGGCCACGAAGCGGAACTCGGACCGTCGGCGGGTCAGCGCGAACGGACTCAGCACGGCGACCGCCAGCACGTTGCGCCAGAACGCGACCGCCAGGGCGGGCGCGGCGGCAAAGGCGATCAACGGCGCGGATGACGACACGGCGAAGACGGCCACGGCAAGTGCCGCGCCGGTCACCAGGTCGAGCGGCGGACGGTGAGGTACGGGTGCCACGAGGTGCAATCTTCACACGTCACCGGGGCGCCACTTTCCGTCAACGTTCGGTTACGATCAGCGCGTCCTCATCAGGGCTCCTCCCCATCCGCCCGGAGGCGTTCCCATGCCCAGGTTCCGGGCGGTGCTGTTCGACTTCTTCGGCACGTTGACCCGTCCGGTCCAGCGTGGCGAGGGTCACCTCAGCACCGCCGAACTGCTCGGCTGCCCGCTGGCCACCTTCCTTGAGGTGCTCGACCGCACCTTCTACGACCGCGCCAGCGGGCGCTTCGACACGGTCGAGGCGACCCTGCGCTGGGTGTGCGAGCAGGCTGGCGTACACCCTCCGGCGGAGGCGTTGCGGGCTGCTGCCGCCGCCCGGCACCAGGCCGTACGCGCGGACACCCGGTTGCGGGACGAGGCCGTGCCGACCCTGCGGTCGCTGCGGCGACGGGGCATACGAACCGGCGTGATCAGTGACTGCACCCATGAGCTGCCGGCCTTCCTGCCCGAGCTGGCGATCGCCCCGCTGCTCGACGTCCGGGTGTTCTCCGTGCAGGTGGGGCGATGCAAGCCGGACGCGAGCCTCTATCTGGCCGCCTGCGCGCGGCTGGGCCTGTCTCCGGCAGACTGCCTCTACGTGGGTGACGGTGGCAGCCAGGAGTTGACCGGCGCGCAGCGCGCCGGTCTGAGCGCGGCCCGGCTCGCCTCGCCCGACCTCGCCGACCATCTGGTGTTCAATCTCGACGCCGCCTGGGCCGGCCGGACACTGGGGTCCCTCCGCGAGGTGGTCGACCTGGTCGACGAGGCTCCCAGCCCGGTCGGCGCACCGTGGTAGCCACGCACGTGCCCCAGGCCGGCGTCGCCTCGGCCGACGGCGGGTCAGCGACGCCGGACACGGTGCAGCCGGAACGGACGGCGAGTGGCCCGGACGGCCGGCGTCGGTCGGGGCGGCTCGGCCAGCGACCCGGCCGGTAGCTCGCCACCGTGCGTCGGCTGGCCGACCGGCGCGAGCCGCACCAGGGCGCAGCCGTCGGCGGCCCAGCGGGCGACGAGTTCGGTGGTCGGTCCGGGCGCGTTCAGCCGTTTGGCCCCTACCAGCGGGGCGAGCGTGTCCCACTGCTCGGTGCCGGGTGTCAGCCGGCTGACCCGCGCCGGCCAGGTGACGATCCGACCCCCGTGGTCACCGCGCATGGTCACCTGGGCCTCGTCGGCCTCGGCCAGCCCGGGCGCGGCCTGCTCGCCAGGGCCGCTCACCACGAACAGCGCCGCTTCCAGGGGTACGCACCACAGGGCGACTGGCGGGCGACCCGCCACCGCGACCCAGGCCACCGAGGCCTTCTTCATCGCCTCGTCGACCAGGGGGTGGTTCTCGCGCTCGTCGGTCACCGCGGCATCCTCTCGCATCCGGGCCGGTCCGCGTCGGCCGTCAGCCGACGAACGGCGGGACGAGGATCTCCCCCCGGGCCACCGGCATCACCTGACCTGCGACGCTCGTGCCGACCGCCACACCGCCGGCTGCGGTCACGGCGCAGGCCAGCGAGGACGGTCGGCCCATCTCCACGCCCTGCCGGACGGTGTACGACGATCGTCCCTCGCCGGGCAACAGGCCGCTGGCGACCAGCCACACCCCGAGACCGAGCGCGGCCGACCCGGTAGCCGGATCCTCGGGTACGCCGAGACCTGGGACGAAGACCCGGGCGTGCGCGGTTTGGGTCGCCGGGTTCCAGGAGAAGACGCTGACATGCTCGATGCCGTACCGCCCGGCCGCCACCGGGTTCACCTGCGCCCGGGCGAGGGCGTCGGGGCGTACCGGCAGGAACGGGAACTCCAGGCCGCAGCCGGCGACCCGCGGCGCTGGACCGGGATGGTCCTCAGCGCCGAGCCCGACCATCTCCAGCAGCGGCTCCGGCTCCAGCTCGGGCCCGAGGGTGGGGCTGCCGCCGGTCAGGATGGCGGCACCGTCGCTCACCTCGATCGGCAGCACGCCGGCACCGCATTCCTGGTTGACCTGCCCGGTCGGGAACATGCCCCGGCGAGCGGCGGTGACCGCGGCGCCGACGCTGGGGTGGCCGGCGAACGGCAACTCATCGACCGGCGTGAAGATCCGGGCCCGGTAGGTGGCGCCGACCTGAGTGGCGGGCAGCACGAAGACCGTCTCCGACAGGTTGAACTCGCGGGCCAGAGCCTGCATCTGGTCGGTCGCCAGCCCGTCAGCACCGAAGACCACCGCGAGCGGGTTCCCGGCGTACGGAC
This sequence comes from Micromonospora sp. C51, assembly GCF_018070435.1. Classification (NCBI taxonomy): domain Bacteria; kingdom Bacillati; phylum Actinomycetota; class Actinomycetes; order Micromonosporales; family Micromonosporaceae; genus Micromonospora; species Micromonospora sp. C51. Next base: position 118,371 of record NZ_JAGPXQ010000012.1, read on the forward strand.
GGTCGGTGAAGACGTCCACGATCTCGTAAGCCAAGGTCGACATGTTGATAGACACTAGGCCCTCCGGGCGTACGCCGGGGTCACTGCCGGGCCGTGCCGGCCCTGGACCATCGCCGACCGGGTCATCGGCCTACCCCCTAGGCTGGTGCCCGTGAGCACGCCGACCCGGGTCTACATCGCCCGACTTGCCGGAGTCGCCGTCTTCGACCCCAACGGCGACCAGGTCGGCCGGGTACGCGACGCGGTGGCCCGGCTGCGCGCGAGCCAACGGCCGCCCGAGGTCGTGGGTCTGGTTGCCGAGATGCCGATGCGCCGACGGATCTTCCTCTCCATCAACCGGATCACCTCGATCGACGCCGACGCCATCGTGCTGGGCAGTGGCACGTTGAACCTGCGCCGGTTCGAGAAGCGGCCCAACGAGTTGCTCGTCCTTCAGGAACTGCTGGACCGCCGGGTTCAGGTCGCCCCGGAGGGCCGGGCGGCGTCGGTGGTCGACGTGGCGATGGAGTGCAGTCGTAGTGGTGAGTGGTCACTGACCCGGGTGGCGGTCCGCGAGCAGACCGGTCGGTTGGCCCGCCGGGGCCACCTGCATCAGGTCGAGTGGAACCAGGTACGCGGGCTCAGCGGGGTGGCGGAGACCCGGGGTACGGCCAACCTGCTCGCCGTACTGGAGGACATGCGTCCGGCGGACCTGGCCAACGCGCTACAGGATCTGCCCGACGCGCGGCGTAACGAGGTCGCGGCGGCCCTGGACGACGAGCGGCTCGCCGACGTGCTCAGCGAACTGCCCGAGCACGACCAGGTGGAGATCCTCGCCGCGCTGGACCGCGAGCGGGCCGCCGACATCCTGGAGGAGATGGATCCGGACGACGCCGCCGATCTGCTCGGTGAGCTGCCGCCGCCGGAACAGGACGTGCTGCTCGACCTGATGGAGCCGGACGAGGCCGATTCGGTACGGCAGTTGCTGAAGTACACGCCGGGCACGGCGGGCAGCGTGATGACGTCCGAACCGGTCATCCTGCCCCCGGACGCGACGGTGGCGGAGGCCCTCGCGCGGATCCGGGAGCCACAGCTCTCCCCGGCGGTGGCCGCGCAGGTGTTCGTGACCCGGGCGCCGATGGCCACGCCAACCGGTCGCTACCTGGGCATGGTGCACTTCCAGCGGCTGCTCCGGGAGCCCCCGGCGGATCTGCTCGGCGGGGTGGTGGTCAACGACATTGATCCGCTGCGCCCGACCACCCCACTGCCGGAGATCACCCGTCGGATGGCCACCTACGATCTGGTGGCCATGCCGGTGATCGACCGGAACAACCGGCTGGTGGGCGCCGTCACCGTCGACGACGTGTTGGATCACTCACTGCCGCGGGACTGGCGGGACCGGGACGCGGCACCGAGCGGCCTACCGAACGGGGCGACGACCCCGACCGCTCCGGAACCGGCGACGGACGGTGGCCATGACTGAGCAACGGCGCGCGGAGCGGCTGGACCTGCCACGGGAGCCCCGGGGATTCAAGCTGCCCCGGGTGGACCAGGAGACGTTCGGACGCTGGGCCGAGGGCATCGCCCGTGGCATGGGTACGGCGAACTTCATCGTCTACATGACGCTGGTGATCAGCGCGTGGTTCCTCTGGAACACCCTCGCCCCGGCGGGGATGCGTTTCGACCCGTACACCTTCACCTTCCTCACCCTGGTGCTCTCCATCCAGGCGTCGTACGCGGCGCCGCTGATCCTGCTGGCACAGAACCGCCAGGCCGACCGCGACCGGGTGGCGATGGAGGAGGATCGGCGCCGGGCGACCATGCAGAAGGCCGACACGGAGTACCTGGCCCGGGAGATCGCCGCGCTGCGGATCGCGCTGGGCGAGGTGGCCACCCGGGACTTCGTCCGCTCCGAGCTGACCCGGCTCGCCGAGGAGTTGGACGAGGCGGCGCAGCGGCGTCAGCGGCTGGAACGCCGGCACCGGGACGACCCCGGCGCCCGGACCGGCGGTGACGGGTTGGATGAACCCCGCGACGAGGTGGACGGCGACCAACCGGGTGACCGTCGTCACGACCGGGCGACCTCCCACCGCCCGGAGAGCTGATCGACTCGCTCACACCACTGTGACCGGCACCGGCGGCGGCCCGCTGCCGACGTAGCATTACGGGCATGTCAGCTCCCGTCAGCACCGTCAACGACGCCGTCATGGCCGCCCTGGCCACCGTCAACGACCCGGAGATCCGCCGGCCGATCACCGAACTCGGCATGGTGCGTTCCGCCGAGGTCGGCGAGGACGGCGTGGTCCTGGTCGAGTTGTTGCTGACCGTGGCCGGTTGTCCGCTGAAGGACAAGCTGCGTTCGGACATCACCGCGGCCGTGGGCGCGGTGCGCGGGGTCAGCCGCGTCGAGATCGAGTTCGGTGTGATGAGCACCGAGCAGCGCCAGGGCCTTCAGGCGAAGCTGCGCGGCGGCGGCGCGACCGAGGAGCCGGTGATTCCGTTCGCCCAGCCCGGCTCCCGCACCCGGGTGTACGCGGTGGCCAGCGGCAAGGGCGGCGTCGGCAAGTCCAGCGTGACGGTCAACCTGGCCGCCGCGCTGGCCGCCCGGGGCCTGTCCGTCGGCGTGGTGGACGCGGACATCTACGGCCACTCCGTGCCGCGGATGCTCGGTGCGGACGGCCGGCCCACCCGGGTCGAAGACATGATCATGCCACCGCAGGCGCACGGGGTGAAGGTCATCTCGATCGGGATGTTCACCGCCGGCAACGCCGCCGTGGTCTGGCGTGGCCCGATGCTGCACCGCGCGTTGCAGCAGTTCCTCGCCGACGTCTACTGGGGCGACCTCGACGTGCTCCTGCTCGACCTGCCGCCGGGCACCGGCGACGTGGCGATCTCCCTGGCCCAGCTGCTGCCGAACGCCGAGATCCTGGTGGTCACCACCCCCCAGGCCGCCGCCGCGGAGGTCGCCGAGAGGGCCGGCGCGATCGCCCTGCAGACCCACCAGCGGGTGGTCGGTGTGATCGAGAACATGTCGTGGCTGGAGCTGCCCGACGGCTCCCGGATGGAGATCTTCGGGGCCGGTGGTGGTCAGACGGTGGCGGATTCGCTTACCCAGACCATCGGCGCGCAGGTGCCACTGCTGGGCCAGGTGCCGCTGGACACCCGGGTCCGGGAGGCGGGCGACGAGGGCAACCCGATCGTGCTCGCCGAGCCGGATTCCCCGGCGTCGAGGGCGCTGGGTCAGGTGGCGGACCGACTCGCCCTGCGCCGCGAGTCCCTGCTCGGCAAGCCGCTGGGCCTCAAGCCGGCCGGGCGCTGATACCGACGGCGGCCCGCACCGGCCCTTCGCTGAGGATGGCGTTCGCGTCGGCCCCGGGCCGACGCCGCCGTTCGCTGAGGCGGCGGCTCGCGACCCGACCCGGTCGTTCGCTACTGCCCCGACCGGTGGTCGTCAGGTGACGTCGTCGTAGCTGACCGCGCGGGGGGCCGGGGCGGGGCTGGCCGTGCTCGCCGGGGCCGGGCCGGGCCGGCGCGGGTCGGCCGCGTTCGCGACATCCTTGAGCTCGTCGTGCACGCCGGTGACGTCCGCTCGCAGGCCGTCGTAGACGCCCTGTAGCGGTTTCCGGATCGCCTGCTCGTCCTCCTCGCTGAGCAGATGCTTGCGGATGAACGCCTTGGGGTGCAGGTCCTCCAACTGGATGTCGGTGCCCAGTTCCTTGCTCAGGTCGGTGGTGGCGCTGCGGGCCATGTTGCGGAGGTTGCGCACCATCCGCAGCCCGTCACTGATCACCACCGGCAGCCGGTCGCCGAAGATCAGCAGCGCCAGCAGCAGCAGCGCTCCGACCTCCCACACGTTCAGGTTCTCGAACATCCTCGGTCCCCCTTCCCCCGGCTACCGCAGCCAGAGTACGCACGTCGGTGCCGCTGCCAGAAGGGGGTGAGAGGTCACTTCGCGTCCGCAGCGAGGGTCACCGAGGCGTTCTGCCGGGTCGAACCCCGGCGGTACTCGACCGTCACCACCGATCCGGGCGCGTATTTGCGGACCAGGGCGATGAGATCGGTCGGCTCGGTCATCGGGCGACCGTTGAGCTTCAGGATCACGTCACCGGCGCGCAGTCCGGCACCAGCGGCCGGTCCGGACGGCTCGACCGTCGCGAGGCGTACGCCGGCGCCGTTGGTGCCCGAGCCCGGCCCGCCGACCTGGGCGCCGATCACCGTACGCCGGGCCTTTCCGGTGCCGATGATGTCCTGGGTGATCCGTTTCGCCTGATTGATCGGGATGGCGAAGGCAAGACCGATGTTGCCGGCCTCCTGCCCCTCGGCGACCAGGGACTTGATCGTGGAGTTGACGCCGATGACCCGCCCCGCCGCGTCGACCAGCGGGCCGCCGGAGTTTCCATGGTTGACCGCGGCGTCGGTCTGGATCGCGGCGTAGTAGCGCGTCGGGCCGCCCGGCTCACCGGCGTGCATCGTCCGGTCCAGGGCGCTGACGATGCCTGCGGTGACCGTGTTCGCCAGCGACAGCGGCGAACCCATCGCCAGCACCGGGTCACCGACGGCCAGGGCGTCGGAGTCGCCGAACTCGACCGGACGCAGCCCGGTGCGGGAGACCTTGATCACGGCGATGTCGGACTCCGCGTCCTGTCCCACCACCGTCGCGGAGGCCGAGCTGCCGTCGTTGAAGATGACCGACGCCTTCCCGGTGCCGCCGGCCACCACGTGATCGTTCGTGATCACGTGCCCGTCGGCACTGGCGATGAAGCCCGAGCCCTCGCTGGTCCCGCCCAGACCGGCGACCCGGACGGTGACCACGCTGGGCAGTACCCGCTCGGCGACGCCAGCCAGCGACTCCGGCGGACGTTGGGCGAGCGTGGGCGCCGCACCGGGGACCGCCCCCAGGACCGTCCCACCGGTGCCGTTACGGATCGCGAACGCGTAGCCGAGCGCACCACCGAGCGCGCCAGCCAGCAGGGCCGTCACCAGCGGAATGAGCAGGAGCTGCTGAAGTCTCGGCCGGCCGACCGCGTCCGGGTCGACGACCGGCTCCGGCTCGCTGCCGACCTCCGGGGCAGCGGGCAGCACCACCGCCGCCGGTGCGTGCGGATCCCGCCACGGATCGGTGAGCGCGTCGGACCACCACGGCGACGCGGCGTTGCCGCCGTCCTGCGGTGTCGCCGGCCCACCGGCCGGCGGATGTCCGGCCGCCGGCTGCCCGGCCGGTGCTCCGCCCACGCCGGGCTGGCGCCAGTCCCAGCCGTCGGTCACTCGGTGCCTCCCACTCCCGTCCCCCGGCATCCACGCGTCCGCGGTCCGGCGCGGGCCACGGGATACCGCTTCCAGGATTGCACGGATGCGCCGCGTGGGGTCAGCGGTTGTCACGGCGGGTGGATGCCCCGCTGCGCTCAGGGCGGGCCGCCTTTAGAGTCACAGTGCCCATCCGCCCTGCGCATCATGCTCGTCGCCCGGAGGTGCCCCATCGCCACGGTCGCCGGTTCCGGCAGTTCGACGAACCCGGCCCTGCAGTTCGCCGAGTCGTACGTCACCGAGGACCTCGTCCTACGGACCGCGCGCAGCCTCGCCCGCGAGGTCGGCCTGGACGCGGTCACCGCGGGCGCGGGTGCCGCGTTGCGCCTGCTCGCCGCCGCCGGCAACGCCCGCGCGGTGGTCGAGATCGGCACCGGCACCGGCGTCAGCGGCGTCTGGCTGCTGCGCGGCATGCGGGCTGCCGGGGTGCTCACCACCATCGACGTCGAGGTGGAGCATCAGCGGATCGCCCGACGCATCTTCGCCGAGGCCGGCTTCGTCGCCGGCCGGACCCGGATCATCACCGGCCGGGCGCTGGACGTCCTGCCTCGGCTCGCCGACGGTGCGTACGACCTGGTCTTCGTCGACGCCGAAGTGGCCGCCTTCCCCGCCTACGTGGACGCCGCGCTCCGGCTGCTGCGGCCGGGCGGAGTGCTGGTGCTCAACGGTGCGCTGGCCGACGGTCGGATCGGCGATCCCGCCGCCCGCGACCAGGAGACGGTCACCGTTCGCGAGACGGTGAAGGCCATCCGCGAGTCGGAGCACTGGATCCCGGCGCTGCTGCCGGTCGGCCACGGGCTGCTGGCCGCGGTGCGCTGCTGAGCCGACGCACCCGGCCGCCTGGCGGGCCGGCAGCCGTACCGAGCGGCCGACAGCGAGGCGGCCGGCCCCGTCATGGGTGCCGTTCAGTCCAGCGCCGCCAACCAGCGCAGCAGCCCGCGTACGCCCCAGCCGGTCGCGCCTCTGGTCAGCTCCGCGTCGGCGCGTTCGCACCAGGAGGGTGCGGACATGTCGATGTGCAGCCAACGGTCGCGCAGGTCGCCGGTGAACTCCCGCAGGTAGAGGGCGGCCAGCACGGAACTGGCGCCCTGTGTCGGCGCGCTGTGCAGGTCGGCCAGGTCGCTGCCGAGGTGCTCGACGTAGTCGTTGGGCAGCGGCATCCGCCAGGCCGACTCGCCGGCTGAGCTGATCGCCGCCAGCAGTTCCTCGGCGAGCTGATCGTTGTCGCTGTAGAGAGCGCCGGTCCGGGTGCCCAACGCCACCGAGTTGGCACCGGTCAGGGTGGCCAGATCGACAAGCAGGTCGGGCTTGAGTTCCTGCACGGCGTACGCCAGCGCGTCGGCGAGGACCAGCCGGCCCTCGGCGTCGGAGTTCGTCGTCTCGCTGGTCAACCCGCCGTAGTGCCGGATGACGTCGCCGGGCCGGAACGCGGCCCCGCTGACCATGTTCTCGGCCAATGGAGCGAGTGTGGTCACCCGAACCGGCAGGCGCAGCGCGGCGACACCGAGGGTGGCCGCGACGACGGCGGCGGCACCCGCCATGTCCTTGCGCATCAGCTTCATCGCCGGCACGGGCTTGATCGAGATACCGCCGGTGTCGAAGGTGATGCCCTTGCCCACCAGGACCACGTGGGTGCGGGCTTCCGCGGGGCGCCAGTCCAGCTCGACCAGGCGGGGGCCGCTGGCCGATCCGCCACCGACGGCGAGGATGCCGCCGAAGCCCTCCGCGGCCAGTTGCTCCGGCTCGCGGACCCGCAGGGTGAGCCCGGGCAGGTCGGCCACGGCCTCGGCGACCTGTTCGGCGAACCACTGCGGGTTCTTCACCGAGGAGGGCATGTTGGTGAGGTCCCGGGCCAGTCGGGTCATTCGGGCGGTGGTCCGCGCCACGGTGACGGCCTGCTCGTACGCCTCGGAGTCGGCGACCGCCAGGTCGACGTCGGTCAGCGTGGGGGCGTCGGTGTCCGCACCGAGCCGGAACCGGTACGACCCCAGCAGCAGCCCCTCGACCAGCCCGCGCACCGCTTCGGGCGCCACCCCGGCCGGCAGGGCGAGTGTGACATGAGTCTCATCTTTGGCCGCGCGGGCCAGCGCCGCACCGCCTGCCCGCCAGGCGGCCTCGTCCGCCGCGCCGATCCCGAGCAACAGCAGTCGGCGGGGAGTACCTCCGGGTCGCAGCTGCGTGTGCACCTCACCAGCCCGGCCGTGCAGGCGCGCCACCGGGATCAGCGCGGCCACCTCGTCGATGATGCCGTCGGGCGGGGCCACTCCGGTCGGCATCGGCTCGGCCTGTGCGTCGTCGGCGGCACCGGGCCGCACGGGCAGGACCAGGGCGCCGAGCCGTTCCGGCTCGGCGGTCAGACGGATGGCGAGCACGCGGAGCCGTACCTCCTGGAGACGGACGCGCGGTGGAACTGCCCGCGCGAGGGTGTGACGGCTCTGAGCCACCGGTGGGACCGATGGCTCAGAGCCAGGAACCAGACGAACTGTCCGCGGCGGCGAGCGTCGCCGACGCACCGGCCTCAATCAGCCGGCGGCCGCCTTCAGCGCGTCACCGAGAGCAGTCGCCTCGTCGGGAGTCATCTCGACGACGAGCCGGCCACCGCCCTCCAGCGGGACCCGCATGACGATGCCCCGGCCCTCCTTGGTGACTTCCAGCGGACCGTCGCCCGTCCGCGGCTTCATCGCCGCCATGTTGTCTCCCCTCAGACCTACACCAGGGTCGGTGGGTTGCCCCACAGCCACTTCGCCATGACCACCCGCAACTTGCACGTGGGTGTCGACCGACGATTTTCCCTGATGAACACCGCCGGACCCAAACCGAAGCAGCATTGATGTAACAGCATCTAGCTTATCCTTAGATGGCCTGTCACAATGTGCGGTCATGCAGGCACGGTCGGCACTCTTCGACCTGTACGGCGACCACCTCCGGCCGCGGGGTGGTCGCGCACCCGTTGCCGCGCTGGTCAAGCTGCTGGCGCCGCTCGGGATCGCGCCCCCCGCCGTACGGACGGCGGTCTCCCGAATGGTGCGCCAGGGCTGGCTCGAACCGACCAGACTGGCGTCCGGTCCCGGATATTCGATCACACCGAAGGCGGCGCGCCGACTGGACGAGGCCGCCTCCCGGATCTACCGCACCGGTCGGGTCACCTGGGACGGGCGTTTCGACCTACTGGTGCTGGACGCGCCGAGCGCCCGCCGGGACCGCCAGCGACTCGCCGCCAACCTGCGGTACCTCGGCTACGGCACCCTGGACGAACAGACCTGGGTGGCCACCCGTCCGGCAGAGGACGTCGACCTGCTGCTCAGCGAGGCGGGCGTACGCTTCGAGCGGTTCAGCGCCGCGCACGCCGCCGGCACACCGGGCGCGATGGGCCTGGTCCGCCGGGCCTGGGACCTGGCCGAGATCGGCCGGGCGTACGAGGAGTTCGTCGCCGAGCAGCGGACGCTGCTGACCGGCGTCACCGCCCGCAGTGGCGACGAGGAGGCGTACGCGGCCCGGTTCCGGCTGGTGCACGCATGGCGTACGTTCCTGTTCCGGGATCCGCAGCTGCCACCGGCGCTGCTGCCCGAACGCTGGCCCGGTATCGCCGCGGCCAGCTTCTTCGACCGCCACGCGGCCCGGCTCCGCCCGGCCGCCGACCGGTACGTCGAGCTGTGTCTCGACGGTGGACACCGGATCGCCCGACAGAAGGGTCGCCAGACGTGACCGAGCCGCTGCTCGTCGACCGCACCGATGCTGTCGTCACCCTCACCCTGAACCGCCCGACGGCGATGAACTCGCTCGACGTGGCGCTCAAGGAGGCGCTGCGGGACACCCTGGCCGAACTGGAGTCCGACCGTGGCTGCCGGGCGGTGGTGCTGGCCGGGGCGGGCGGGTCGTTCTGTGCCGGCCAGGACCTGCGCGAGCACGTCGACACCCTCCAGGCGGGTGACGGCAACCCGCTGGACACCGTCCGGGCGCACTACAACCCGATCGCCGCCCGGCTGGCGAGCCTGCCGAAGCCGGTGGTGGCCGCCGTCCGGGGCATGGCCGCCGGGGCGGGTGCCTCGCTGGCCTTCCTGGCCGACATCCGCATCGGTGGCCCGTCCACCAGCTTCCTGATGGCGTTCGCCAAGGTCGGGCTGGCCGCCGACACCGGCGCCTCATGGACGCTGCCCCGGCTCGTCGGCCACGCCAAGGCCGTCGAGCTGCTGATGCTGGCCGAGCCGGTACGCGCCGAGGAGGCGTGCCGGCTGGGGCTGCTCAACCGGATGACTGACGACGACGAGCAGGTGCTGCCCACCGCGCAGGAGCTGGCCGCTCGGCTCGCCGCCGGACCGACGGTGGCCTACGGGGCGATCAAGCGTCAGCTCTCCGTCGCCGACGCCGGCACCCTGGCCGACGCGCTGGCCGCCGAGGCGCAGGCACAGGCCATCTGCGGCGCGACCACGGACCACCGGGCCGCCACCATGGCCTTCGTCGGCAAGCAGAAGCCGGTCTTCGAGGGCCGTTGAGCCGCCGCTGACCTACCGGCGAGCGGCGTTGCAGCGTGCCCGCGAGCGGCGTCGAGGCGTCGCCGGCCTACGCACGGCCGGGGCGGGTCGGTCAGTCGTCCTCTTCCGGGTCCTGGTTCGCCTCCGCGCCGAGCACGAACGCCTGCATGGCCAGTTCGTCGCCGGAGGGTGAGACGAAGGCGGGCAGCTCCCGGGGACCGAGCTCCTGCACGTACGCCCAGAACAGCCGGACCGCCTCGGCCGGCGAGTCGGCCTCGATCGGCAGATCCAGACTGACCAGCCAGGTGCGGCGCTGCGGCGCCGGGCCGAGCCGGTCGACCAGCTCGCGGAACGTCGCCGCGTCGAGGGCCGTGACCGGCCCGCCGAGGACCAGCGCGTCGGCCGCCACCGGCTCGTCGAAGGCCCGCCGGGTGTACGCGACCACAAGCGTGTCGGGTGCCCGGTCGGACTGCGGGTCGTCCGGGTCCTCCGGACGTCGGGCGGCCGGGCCGGCCACCCGGCCCACCGCCACCAACCGCGGTGGCTCGTCGGCCAGCACCGCGACCTGGTCACCGGGGCGGGGCAGACTGGCGCCGTCCAGCCCGGTCAGCTCAAGCGTGTCGTGGTGGACGAGCCGTTCGGCGTCGTACCGTCCGGCGGGCAGGAGCACGGCCCAGGTGCCCGTGCCGTCCGCCTGGCTCGCCCCGTTCACCCGGTGTGCGGTGTCGGTCGTCATGCCCTCATCCCATCACGCCCGTCGCGGAAGTCACGACGTGGCAACCCGTCAGATGGTCGTCGACCATCCCGGTGGCCTGCATCAGCGCGTACGCCGTCGTCGGGCCGACGAACCGGAAGCCACGCTTCTTGAGCGCCTTGGCCATGGCCGTGGAGGCGTCGGTCAGCGCGGGCACGGCGGCCGCTGAGCCCGGTCGGGCCCGACCGGGTGGCGGGGCGAAGGACCAGAGCAGCGCGGACAGCCCGTCCGGAAGCTGCTGTGCGGCGCGGGCGTTCGCGATCGCAGCCTCGATCTTGGCGCGGTTACGGACGATGCCGGCGTCCGCGAGCAGTCTGGCCACGTCGCCCTCGCCGTAACCGGCCACCGTGTCGATCCGGAACCCGGCGAAGGCCGCCCGGAAGGCCGGCCGCTTGCGCAGGATGGTCAGCCAGGACAGACCCGACTGGAACGCCTCCAGCGTCATCCGCTCGTAGAGTGCGTCGTCACCGTGCAGCGGGCGGCCCCACTCGGTGTCGTGGTAGACCGCGTAGTCGGGAGTGCTGGCACCCCACCCGCACCGGGCCAGCCCGTCGGCACCGATCACCAGTTCAGTCACGGCATCCAGGCTAGTGCGGTGTCCGACAGCCAGCCGCGCACCGGTCAGGGCAGGCGGCCCTGCTCGACCTGACGGGCGAAGCGTCGCAGCGCCTGGGTGAGGCTGAACTTGGAGCCGGGCCAGAGCACCGGCCAGGCCACCCGCCCGGCCGACCCGCCCGGCAGGTGGAACCACTCGTGCCAGACCACCTGACTACGCCCGCTCTCCAGCGGGGTGCACCGCAGCACCCCGGGGCCGCGCAGCAGCGTGCCGCAGTGCACCACGCCGATCTCGTACGGCGCGTCCACCCGGACCACCCGCATCGTGTCCCGCAGCACCGCCGGGCCGAGCGAGGTGACCGCCTCGACCAGGCTCCCCTCACCACCGTCACCCTCCACCACCCGGACGGTGGTGAACGGGATCCACTCGGACTGCCGTTCCCAGGCCAGCAGGGCGGCGAAGACCTTCTCGGCCGGCGCGTTGACGATCACCGTGGCGGTGACCTCACCGGCGCCGGGTTGAGCCGCCTCTCGAAGATCGTCAGCGCCGTCCGAGCCGGTCACGCCGACTCCGACCGGACCACCGATTCGCGCGGCGCGGATCCCGGCGCCCCGCTGTCCGCCGGCTTCTCACCGGAGTCGGCAGCGGCCGGGGTCGCGGCGTCGTCGGCCGGCTCCCCGCCCGGCACCGGCTGTGCACCGGCCGGCCGGCCATCGCCGTCGACCGGCTCCGTCTCGGCGGTCGGCGCTCCCGCCGCAGCCTCCGGCGCCGCCGTTGAGTCCGCGGTGGTCTTCGGGCCGGGGCCCGGCCGGTCACCGGTCTCGACCACCGCCGGAGCCACCGAAAGCTCGATCGTCGATCCTTCAACCGTCTGGGATTCCTGCGCCTCGGTGGGCTTGGCCGCCTGCTCACGGGCCTGCCGGAGCGCGTCGGCGTCGTCGAGCCGTCCGTCCCGCAACGCCGTCACCTCCGCCTCCAGCACACCGATCAGCTCGGCCTTGTAGCCGATGTCGTACGCCGCCCGGCGCATCGCCTGATCGACCTGGGTCATCCGGTACCCACGCAGCGCGGTGTCGAAGCGCACCTCGCCGACGTCCGACTCGCGCAGCGGACGGTCGCCGGGCAGCGGCACCGCCCGCCCGTCCGCCTCGACCGGGGCCAGCCCGGGATCCCGACCGGTGACCAGCACCGACACGCCGAACACGACCGCCGCGACGGTGACCGCCACGACCAGCAGGAGCAGAAGCTGACCCATGCACTGATCGTGGCACGCCGAGGGGAACGGGGCGACCCCACCCGGCGCGGCGTACCGCGAACCGGCAACCGGATAGCGTCAGTGTGGCGACGGCGTGATCGTCGGTGGCGGGTGGCGATGTGGGAGGTGGCGTGGCCGGGGTGCTGCGGCTCGGGGCTCGGCGGTTCGGTCCCGAGGACCTGGTGGTGATGGCGATCGTCAACCGCACCCCGGACTCGTTCTTCGACCGGGGCTCGACCTTCCAGGCCGACAGTGCGCTGCGGGCGGTGGAGAAGGCGGTGGACGAGGGCGCGGACATCGTCGACATCGGCGGGGTGAAGGCCGGCCCGGGTGCCGAGGTGGACGTCGCCGAGGAGATCCGTCGGACGGTGGGCACCATCGCCGCCGTCCGGGCCGCCTTCCCGGAGGTCGTCATCTCGATCGACACCTGGCGGGCCGAGGTCGCGGTGGAGGCCGTGGCGGCCGGCGCGGACCTGCTCAACGACACCTGGTCGGGGGCGGATCCAGCGCTGGCCCGGGTGGCGGCGCGGACCGGGGTCGGGCTGGTCTGCTCACACGCGGGAGGACTCAGCCCGCGCACCCGGCCACACCGCGCGGCCTTCGACGACGTGGTGGCGGATGTGGTCGCGACGGTGACCGGGCTCGCCGAGCGTGCGGTCTCCCTGGGCGTACGCCCCGACGGGATCCTCATCGACCCGGCGCACGACTTCGGCAAGAACACCCGCCACTCGTTGGAGATCACCCGGCGGTTGGGCGAGCTGGCCGCGACCGGTTGGCCGGTGCTCGTGGCCCTGTCGAACAAGGACTTCATCGGCGAGACGCTGGACCTGCCGGTCACCGAGCGGCTGGAGGGAACGCTCGCCGCGACGGCGGTCTCCGCGTGGTTGGGCGCCCGGGTCTTCCGCGCCCATCAGGTCCGGCCGACCCGCCGGGTGCTGGACATGGTCGCGACCGTTCGGGGCGATCGGCAACCCACGCTCAGCCGCCGCGGCCTCGCCTGAGCGGCCCGCTCAGGTTCAGGTCCAGCGGAGGATGTTGCGCCGCCACGCGTAGAGCAGGCCGAGCGCGAGGACACCCACGAAGATCGCCATCTCCACCACCGTGACCATCCCGAACCCGGGCCGGTCGAAGACCACCGCCCAGGGGAAGAGGAACACCGCCTCGACGGCGAACAGCACGTAGAGGTACGCGTAGACGTAGTAGCGGACCTGCATCTGCGCCCAGTCGCCGCCCACCGGGTCGAGCCCGCACTCGTAGCTGGCCCGCTTGCCGGGCGGATCGGCCGGGCGGGCGGGGCGCAGCACCCGGTTGGCGGTGAACGCGACGACGAGGAAGAGCACGCCAGCGAGCAGCAACAGCCCGAGCGTCGCGTACGAGCCCAGGTAACCGGTCACGGTCGGTCAGCCTACCGCCCGTCGGGAGACCACGGCCGAGTCGCGAACTTCTTTTCATCTGGGACTAGTGTCCCAGGGCAACTTCCGACCACCATGGGACCACCACCAGCACCGGAGGATCAATGGGACGGCTGCCCGGACGACGCGTGTGGCGTCGTAGGCTCGCGTCCGCCTGCGCCCTCGGCCTGCTGCTGGGCGTCGGAGCCGGCGCGGCGCCGGGTGCGCTGGCGGCCGTGGCGTTGCCGAGTCGGGCAACCGAGCCGGGGCCGTACAGTCCACCGGCCGAGCCGACCGGCGAGCCCGCGCCCACCTCGCCGCCGCCCACGGTCGAGCCGCCGGTCGAGACGAGTACGCCCGCCGCACCGTCGACGACGCCCACACCGGGCACCACCACCGTCGGACCGATCCCGAGCACTGGTCCACCGGCCGCGACCGTGGCACCGCCCCGGCCCACCTACTCCCCGCCGTCCCGGCCGCCCGCGCCCACCGTCGCACCGCCCGTATCGGCCGGTGTAAGGGTCACCACCGGCGACGTCACCCTGCCGGCCGGTTACTGGAATGCGGCCAGCACGGTGGCCACCCTGAACGTGACCGTCACCAACACCGGCAGCGCGAACGCCGGTGTCCGCCTCGCCTACACCCTGCCGGCCGGGCTCACCGACGCCGGCACGGACGGCTGCGCCACCGCCGGGAGCCGGGAGTACCGCTGCGGGCAGTGGACCACGGCACCCGGCGCGCAGTTCAGCACCCGGCTGCGGATCCGGGTCGACGGCGACGCCTGGCGCAACATGCCGCTGGCCGGCTCGGTCCGGGTGACGGCCACCGGCGCGGCCGGCACCGCGAGTGACGACGAGGGCTTCGCCGTGCTGTTTCCGCCCGGCCCACCGGCGCCCGGGATCACCATGTCGGCCGGTGAGGTCACCTTCGACGCCGACGGTGCCAGCGAAGGATTCCTCGTCCGGCTCGGCAACACCGGTCGGGCCGACGCCAGCGGCTGGATCGACGTGCTGCTGCCCGCCGGGGTCACGGTGACGACGCCACCTGCCGGCTGCGTCGCCGCGGCGGCAACGCGTACCCGCTGCGAGCTCGGCACCGTCCGGTCGGGGCGTACCGAGGAGGTCAGGTTGGCGGTGGCGGCGACGCCGCAGGCGCTGCGCAGCGCACCGCTGTCCGGAGCCGTGATCGGCCGGCTCGACCCGCGCAACGGTGCCGACCGGCGGATGCAGCTCAGCTTCCGGATCACCGCGGCGTCACCCGAGCAGCTCGCGGTGGCGCCGCCGCCGGCGACGTCGCCGAACCTGCGCCCGGCCGGGGCGGCGCCAGGTGACACCGAGGGGTCGACGTCGAGACACCGCACGGCGGTGCTGCTGATCACGGTGTCGGTGCTGCTGGCGCTCCTTGCCGTCGGGCTGGCCGCGGCGCGGTTGCGGCACCGGGCCGGCGCATCGCGGACCGGCGACGTGGAGACCACCGCTGCGGCGCTCGGGGCCGAGGCGGACCAGCCCGTCGGCGGCGCGCCGGAATCAGACAGCGGGATCTGGTTCCGGGCCCGACGGCCGGCCCGGACACAGGACCGACCTGGCTGGGAAGTGCGGTGATATGGATTACGGCGGCCCCGGCGAAACACCGCAAGTGACCACATAAACCTTCAGATTTCGATCCCAGTCGGCGGACCTCCGGGCAGGGCGCGCCCTCGATCCGACGTAGGCTCTCGGTGAGGGAAGGACAGGCGGGCCGGACGGTGACGGACGGCCGGTTCAGCGGCGCGTCAAGGAGGTCTCGTGGCCGGGCAAGGCGAGGTCACCATCCAGTTCAGCCGGCCGCGCCACAGCGCGCCACGAAGCGAGGTGCGGCCGTGAGCAAGCAGATCCGCCAGCTCGAACGGGTGGTCATCCGGTTCGCCGGCGACTCCGGCGACGGCATGCAGCTGACCGGTGACCGGTTCACCTCGGAGACGGCGCAACTGGGCAACGACATTTCCACGCTGCCCAACTTCCCCGCCGAGATCCGGGCTCCCGCCGGGACCCTGCCGGGTGTGTCGAGCTTCCAGGTGCACTTCGCCGACTACGACATCCTCACCCCGGGTGACGCGCCGAACGTCCTGGTCGCGATGAACCCGGCGGCGCTCAAGGCGAATCTTGCCGACCTGCCCCGGGGCGCCGACATCATCGTCAACACCGACGAGTTCACCCGGCGCAACCTGGCCAAGGTCGGCTACGCGAGCAGCCCCCTCGACGACGACACCCTCGCCGGGTACGCGGTGCATCCGGTCGCGCTGACCTCGATGACGATCGGTGCGCTGGCCGAGCTGGACGTGTCCAAGAAGGACGCCGAGCGAGCCAAGAACATGTTCGCCCTCGGCCTGCTCAGCTGGATGTACTCCCGACCGTACGAGTCGACCCTGCGATTCCTGGAGCGCAAGTTCGCCAAGCGGCCCGAGCTGGTCGCGGCGAACGTGGCCGCGTTCAAGGCCGGCTGGAACTTCGGCGAGACCACCGAGGACTTCGCCGTCCGCTACGAGGTCAAGCCGGCCAAGATGCCGCCGGGGACCTACCGCAACATCACCGGCAACGCCGCGCTGTCGCTCGGCATCGTCGCCGCGGGTGTCCGCTCCGGCCTGCCGGTCTTCCTCGGCGCGTACCCGATCACGCCGGCCTCGGACATCCTGCACGAGCTGAGCAAGCACAAGCGGTTCGGCGTCACCACCATGCAGGCCGAGGACGAGATCGCCGCGATCGGTGCGGCGCTGGGCGCCTCGTACGGCGGCGCGCTCGGTGTGACCACCACCAGCGGCCCGGGGGTGGCGCTCAAGGGCGAGACCATCTCCCTCGCGGTGGCGTTGGAACTGCCGCTGGTGATCGTGGATGTGCAGCGGGCCGGGCCGTCGACCGGCATGCCGACCAAGACCGAACAGGCCGACCTGAACATGGCGCTGTTCGGCCGGCACGGCGAGGCGCCGGTGGCGGTGATCGCGCCCAAGTCCCCGTCCGACTGCTTCCACGCCGCCCTGGAGGCGGCGCGGATCGCGCTGACCTACCGCACCCCGGTCATCCTGCTGTCGGACAACTACGTCGCCAACGGTTCCGAGCCGTGGCTGCTGCCCGAGGTCGACTCCCTGCCGGATCTGCGGGTCGAGTTCGCCACCACGCCCAACGGCGAGGACGGCACGACCTTCCTGCCTTACCTGCGCGACCCGCAGACCCTGGCCCGGCCGTGGGCCGTACCGGGCACCCCCGGTCTCGAACACCGCATCGGCGGGCTGGAGAAGGCCGACAAGACCGGCGACATCTCGTACGATCCGGCGAACCACGACTACATGGTGCGGACCCGGGCGGCCCGGATCGAGACCATCCCGGTGCCGGACGTGGAGGTCGAGGACCCGGACGGCGACGCCCGGGTGCTGGTGCTCGGCTGGGGCTCGACGTACGGCCCGATCGGTGCCGCCTGCCGCGCCCTGCGCCAGCGCGGCCTACCGGTCGCGCAGGCGCACCTGCGGCACCTGGCCCCGATGCCGGCCAACCTCGGTGCGGTGCTGCGCTCCTACGACCGGGTGGTCATCCCCGAGATGAACCTCGGCCAGCTCGCGCACGTGATCCGGGGCCGCTACCTGGTCGACGCCATCGGCTACAACCAGGTCCGCGGCCTGCCGTTCACCGCCGCCGAGCTGGAGACGATGCTGGAAGAGGTCCTGAAGAATGTCTGAGCCCGTCGCCCTCAAGCTCACCGCCAAGGACTTCAAGTCCGACCAGGAGGTGCGCTGGTGCCCCGGCTGCGGCGACTACGCGATCCTCGCCGCCGTCCAGCAGTTCATGCCGGAGTTGAACATCCCCCGGGAGAACACCGTCTTCGTCTCCGGGATCGGCTGCTCGTCGCGCTTCCCGTACTACATGAACACCTACGGGATGCACTCGATCCACGGGCGGGCGCCGGCGATCGCCACGGGCCTGTCGGTCTCCCGGCCGGACCTGTCGGTGTGGGTGGTGACCGGTGACGGCGACGCCCTCTCCATCGGCGGCAACCACCTGATCCACGCACTGCGCCGGAACGTCAACCTCAAGATCCTGCTGTTCAACAACCGGATCTACGGGCTGACCAAGGGGCAGTATTCTCCCACCTCCGAGGTCGGCAAGATCACGAAGTCGACGCCGGTTGGTTCGGCCGACGCGCCGTTCAACCCGCTGTCGTTGGCGCTCGGCGCGGAGGCGACCTTCGTCGGCCGGACCATCGACTCCGACCGTAAGCACCTCCAGTCCGTGCTGCGCGCCGCCGCCGAGCACTCCGGCTCCGCCTTCGTGGAGATCTACCAGAACTGCAACATCTTCAACGACGGGGCGTTCGAGCAGCTCAAGGAGCCGGGCACCCGCGACGACTACCTGATCCGACTGGAGCACGGCCAGCCGATCACGTTCGGCAAGGACGGGCAGTTCTGCGTCGTACACCCGCCCGGCGGGTTCGGCCTGGAGGTACGCGAAACCGCGTCGACCCCGACGGAGGAGATCGTCGTACACGACGCCACGGTCGACGACCCCGCGTACGCGTTCGCGCTGTCCCGGCTGCCCGGCTTCGACCTGCGGAACACCCCGATCGGCGTGTTCCGCTCGGTGCGCCGCCCGTCGTACGACAGCGTGGTGCAGGGGCAGTTGGCCGACGCCCTGGCCACCGTCACCGAGAGCCCGGAGCAGCAGTTGGCCGGGCTGTTGGGCAGCGGCGACACCTGGACCATCGTCGGCTGACCCGTGCCGTGACCAGCACGACCGGGCCGTTCCCTCGGGACGGCCCGGTCGACGTTCTCGGGCCGGTGATAGCTGACCGTCGCTCAGGGCAGGGTGTTCGCGGTGGGGCGGTCGTCGCGTACGTGCACGAGCATGTCCCCGGTCTCGATGACCGCACCGGCCCGGTCCGCAAGGGTGACCACCTTGCCCCGCCGGACCAGCGCGATGACCAGGGTGTCGAGTTCCCGGGGCGACCTGCCGACCTCGCTGCGTTCCGCAGAGCGCATGGCCAGCGCCATGCCCTGACCCGGGGTGAGCAGATCCTCCACCACATCGATCAGCGGTGGCGCCGACGTCGACAGACCCAGCAGCCGGCCGGCGGTCGCCGAGGAGACGATCACGTGGTGCGCCCCGCTCTGCTTGAGCAGTGGGGCGTTCTCCGCCTCCCGGGCCGCGGCGATGATCCGGACCTGGCCAGCGGTGAGTTGACGTACGGTCAGCGCCACAAGCACTGACGCGTCGTCGCTGTCGGTTGCGATGATCACCGCCTTGGCGGTCCGTACGTGGGCCTGATTGAGCACGGAGGATCGGGTCGCCGAACCTTCGATGGCCACCAGTCCGTTCGAGGTAGCCTGGCGCAGCGCCGGACCGGCCCGTTCCACCACCACGATCCGGGACTTGTCCAGCCCGTTCTCCAGCAGTGCCGAGATCGCGCTACGTCCCTTGGTGCCGTAGCCGCAGATGATGACGTGGTCCTTCACTTTTCTCTCCCACCGGTGCAGGCGACGGCCGGTCCGGTACTGCTCGGTCAGGACCTCGAGGGTGGTACCGACCAGGATGATCAGGAACAGCACCCGAGCTGGGGTGACGAACACGATGTTGACCAGCCGGGCCTGCTGGGTCATCGGCACGATGTCGCCGTAACCGGTGGTCGACAGCGAGACCACCGCATAGTAGAAGCAGTCCAGCAGTGTCAGGCCGTCCCCGTTGTTGTCGCGGTACTGCTCCCGTTCGAGGTAGACCACCGCCACCACGGCGAGGACCAACCCGATGGCGGCGGCCAGCCGGATGCTCAGCGCGCTGAGCGGGCCTCGCCGCTGCGCCGGAAAGTGAATCACCTGGGGTCCTGCCCCGCGTCGGTCGCCTGCACGTCCACAACATAGCGGCTGACCCGGGAACCGCACGGCGGGGTGGCGTCAATGGACCGGTACGGCGAACGCGGCGGCGGACGGGCATGATGGGACGGTCAGCGCAGGAGCGGCGAGAGTGAGGCCCGTATGTCGTTGCTGAGACGGGTGATCGGCGCGGTACTGCGCCGCGAGCGCCAGCACCAGGGCCGCACGCTGCGGGAGGTCGCCCAAGCCGCCGGGGTCTCCGTGCCGTACCTGTCCGAGGTAGAGCGCGGGCGCAAGGAGGCATCCTCCGAGGTTCTCGCGGCGATCTGCCGGGCGCTCGGCCTGCACCTCTCGGATCTGCTGGAGGAGGTTCGCGACGAGCTTCGGCGGGTCGAACGCCGACTGCCGGCCACCGGCCCGGCCGGCCATGTCCGGGCCGGTGACGTCCCGGCCACCCGGCGCGGCGACCCGGCGACCGCGCCCGCTGGCCGCGGTACGGACGGATCCGCCCAGCCCGTCGCCCGACTCAACGCCGTCGGCTTCGGCGCGGACCTCACCGCAGGGCTGGGCGGCAACGGTCCCTATCCGGGCTGGACCGGCCCGGTCGGGCGGATCGGCGCCGCCGGCCCGACCGGCGGCGAACTCAAGGGCGGTGGGCTGACCGGCGGCGGGTCGGCCAGCGGAATCAGGGTCATCGCCTTCGCCGACCCGGTCGGTCCGATCCACCTCGTCGCCCGGGGTCCGCTGCTCCGTCGCAGGTCGACCACCCGGTCGTCCCTCGGCCCGCTGCACCGGCCCAGGGCACGTAGGCGAGCCGCCCGGCGGAGGGCCACAGTGCGGGCCACCGTCGGCAGTCACCGAGGGTGAGGCCACCAGACATTGTTGACTCCTCCGAGGAATGACCTGAACTGGCGGCTGGTCGCCGTCGTTCTGCCGTGGGCGGATCTGCCCCGAGCAGAACGGCTGGTTGAAGTCCGGCGGCATCCCGCAGGCTGAAGGGGCCGGTCCCCGAGCGCTCGACGTCGCCGCCGGCGGGTGGAGGTTGACCATGATCACAATGCTCGACGACGGCCAGCGGACCTTCGGCGACCAGGTGTTCGAACGGCTGCTACGAGAGCGGATCGTCTTCCTCGGCAGCGAGGTGAACGACGAGATCGCCAACCGGATCTGCGCCCAGATCCTGCTGCTCGCCGCCGAGGACCCGGAGCGGGACATCACCCTCTACATCAACTCGCCCGGCGGCTCGGTGAGCGCCGGAATGGCGGTCTACGACACCATGCGCTTCGTCCGCAACGATGTGGCGACCCTGGCCATGGGGCTCGCCGGCTCGATGGGCCAGTTCCTCCTCTGCGCCGGCACGGCCGGCAAGCGGTACGCGCTGCCGCACACCCGGATCCTGATGCACCAGCCCTCCGGCGGCATGGGTGGTACGGCCTCCGACATCACCATCCAGGCGGAGAACATGCTGCACGTCAAGCGGACGATGCAGGAGTTGATCGCCCAGCACAGCGGCCGCACCCTGGCCGAGATCCAGCAGGACTGGGACCGGGACCGCTGGTTCACCGCCGAGGAGGCCCGGGAATACGGCCTGATCGACCAGGTGGTGAACACCGCCACCCAACTGTCCACGAGCTGATGCCGATCGCAGGCCACTTGGGCGACACCTCCGGCTACCTGGACGCCTAGCGCCGAGCGGGACCGACGATCGAGTAGGCGATCAACCCGCCGAGGGCGAGTACCGCGGCAATCAGCATGGCGGCATCGCTCTCGGCTGGCTGTCCCTGCCACGTCGCCGTTGCGCCCCAGACACCCTGCTGGGGGTACATGACCGCGACAGTGGTCCAGCCCAGCGGCAGGAACCACGATCTGGCGGCACCGACCACGGTCGCGCACAGGGCGGTCAGCCCCAGCAGGCCCGCGGCGTCACGGGCCACCAGCGCGGCCGGCCCGAACCGGGCCCCGGTGTACCGCGTGACGAGCAGGACAGCGAGGACGACCACCAGGCCGGCGAGCAGGTGCACCGCGCGCCGCCAGGGCCAACGCATCGACGCGGTGCGGTCCAGGTTCTCGTCGGGACCGGCGAGGGTGGACGACAGCACCGCGACCATCAGCAGGACGGTCATCACCACCACCATCGCAGTCACGTCCCGCTCCTTGGCGAAGGCCAGGCACAGGCCCCACACCACTGCCGCGCCGCCGACGGCGGCAATCAGGGCCAGTGGTACGCGCCGCGAGCGCAGGTACAGCAGCATCCAGGTCACCGGGCAGCCCCGGACAGGATGCCGGTGACGTCGGCGCAGGTCCGGAGGGCATCACGGACCGCCGTGACCCGGGCCAGCGCCTCGTCCTCGGGCAGTGCGCGCAATCCCTGCCACAGCGCGACCGCCGCGGGGTTGATCTCGGGGTCCTCTTCGATCATCCCGGGAACCACTCCGACGTCTGACCGCGGTTCGCGCTCCAGAAGCCAGTAGGCCGCCGCCCGTTCGACCACCTCGTTACGGTTCTCGCACCGTCCGTCGTACTGGACACCCAGCCCACGGACAATCTCGGGAACCACGGCGGCCGGGTGTGCGAGCCCGCCACGCTTGTCGATTCGTACCTGGATCCTGACGACGCCGTCCTCAGGCGAACTGACCTCGTCAGTCATGAACGTGCGGGTGTCCTCGTACACAGCGGTGGGCGCGTCCGGCAGTTTGGCCAACGCCGTCAGGCCCTCCCGGGCCAGCGGAGTCAGGGCGTCGAGCACGTTGGCGTTGACCCGGCTGACGCAGACCGTCGGCGTGTCGTCGGTGCAGAGCAGTTCCCGCGCAACCGGGTCGACCGGCCAGTTGAGCACGCCTTCGTCCCTGGGTACGACCGCTGTCGCCACAAGGAGCCCGAGCACCACCGGCACCAGCGCTGCCGTACGGGTGCGCCAGCCATCGGCCACGAACAACAGCATCCCAGCGGTGGCGAGTGCGGCCATCGAGATCGCGAGCGCAGCGCTGACCCGATTGTCGATCGTCTGGTAGGCGTGGAACGGAAGCGTGCCGTGGACCGGGGAGACCGCCGCGGCCAACCAGTCCGGAAGCCGGATGACGCTGAGGAAGATCAGCAGGACGCCGGCCACCGCCAGCGCCGGGGCGGTCACCAGGGCGGGAAGCATACGCCCGATGCCCAGTCCGAGCCACGCCGCACCGATCAGCGACATCGCACCGACACCGGTGACGACCGCGAAGTTCAGCAGGGGCACGTGCCGGGCGGTGGAGGCGATCCAGCCGATGCCCGCCACGGTCACCAGCAGGTAGGCGACCGTGAGGGTGAGTGCCATCGCACCGAGGACCGGCAGCATCCGCTGTGCGCGTGGCCGGGCGGTGGTGGTGAACAGCTCGCCCACCTTCGCCCGGTGCTCACGGCGGCCCTGCCAGGCCCCGGCGGCCAGCGCCAGCGGCCACAACAGGAGCAGGTATTCGCGGACGGTCATGGCCAACGCCATCCAGCCGCTCGACCAGCGGCCGGTCGCCAGATAGAGCGCACCGACCCCGACCACCACCGTGATCAGCCCGGCACCGAGCGCCGCGGACCGACGTAGTTCGATTCCCAGAACGGTCATCGGACGGCCTCCGCGCGGTGCCGGCGGAGGACGGCGGAGTAGCCGCGCTCGGCCGGGCTGTCACCGGCATCACCCTGGTCGCCCTGCATGGTCAGGCCCTCGGGGGTACCCTGCCACACCAGGCGGCCCACGTTGAGCACGAGCACGTCGGTGCAGGCGGCCACCACGTCCTCCACCAGATGGGTGGAGACCAGCACGCAACTGTCGGTGCCGAGGTCACGCAGCAGCTCGCGGAAGTCGAGCCGCTGTTCCGGGTCGAGGCCGACGGTCGGCTCGTCGAGCAGCAGGAGCTGCGGATCGTTGACGATGGCCTGCGCGATCCCGGCCCGGCGCAGCATGCCACCGGAGAGGGTCTTGAGTCGGGCATCGGCCTTGCTGGTCAGCCCGACCCGGTCGATCGACCGTTGCACGGCCGCCGCGACTTCGGCCTTCGGCATCTCCTTGAGCCACGCCATGTACCCGACGAACTCGCGGACCGTGAACCGCGGATAGAAGCCGAAGTGCTGCGGCAGGTAACCGAGGTTACGACGGAGCGATCGCAGATCGGATCGGCTGTCGACCGAGTGTCCGAGCAGGGTCAGCCGCCCCCCGGCGGGGTTCAGGACAGTCGCCAGAGCCCGGATCAGAGTGGTCTTCCCCGCACCGTTCGGGCCGAGCAGCCCATGCACCCCGGAGGGCAGGGCCAGGTCAAGACCGTCCACGGCAAGGTGACGCCCCGCCCGGACCCGTAGACCCTCGGCGTGCACCTCCCACGGATGGGTGGTGACGGCCGTTTCGGCCGCACTCACGGCACGCATCATCATCGTCTCCTTCATTGATCGGCAGCGCGGCAGCGACGCCGCCTCTTTCGCAGGTCGGAGCTGCCCAGGCAAGGCAGGAGTCGTCTGGGCACGGTGGGAGCTGTCTAGTCGTGGTGGGTGAGTCGACGGAGTCCGTTGACCCGGAGGAGGGCCATGACGGTCAGCAGCAGCGTGGCCAGTGCCCAGATGCCGGCACTGTCGGCGGCCAGGACCACCGGGAGCCGAGCTGCGGCCAAACTCGGAGCGATCACGACGAGCGTCCAGATCGCGATCAGTCCGATCGCGGCCCGGCGTACGCCGACAAGCGTCCCCAGCAGCAGCGTGGCGGCGGTGAAGGCCAGGCACGGCAGCAGCATCAGAGCAAGTGACACCCCGGTGCGCGCACCAGCCACGGCGAGAGCGGGAATGACGAAGGCCAGCACCGCCGCAGTACGCCGCAGCAACATCGTCAGACCGGTGGCGGGAGTGGCGGCAATCAGTTCCCAGGCCGGATCGGCACGCCGATGCCAGGCGACCGCCACGCCGGGCAACGGAGCCAGCGGTGCGATCAGCAGCACCAGCGAGGGCCGCCCCGCCCACAGTTCACCGAGCAGCGCGGCGGAGGCGAGCACCGTGGCGGTCATCGCCAGCCACGGCAACAGCGTGCCGACGAACCAGCGGTGGCGCAGCACGGACCAGGGCCGGCTGCGGCCGGCCGGAACGGGCGTGGCGGCGATCTCCCGGTCCAGGTTCATCGCGACGCGATCGATCAACGTCCGAGTGTCGACAGTGGTGGCACCGGCCAGCCGGGCGCGACAGTCGCCGCAGTCCTCAAGGTGCACCTCGACCGCCCAGACGCTGGCCTCGTCGAGGCCGGGATCCCCGGCGGCGTACCGCTCTATCTGGGACATCGTGGGATGGGTGGTCGTCATGACAGGGCCTTAGGGTTGAAGTGTCTGGGGTTGGAGCCCTGGATGCCCAGGACGGCGAGGTGTGGCTGATGACGGGTTGCCCTGCGATGGCTCGGGAGGAATGGCCGCCTCGCTGTTCTGGACGCCCCGGCCGC
>NZ_JAGPXQ010000013.1:0-139916 GCF_018070435.1 Micromonospora sp. C51
CCCCCACCCCACCCCCACGCCACCCCACGCCGCGGCGATCATGCAGTCGTGGCACCTGTTATGTGCCGAAAATGGACTTCGTCCAGTACCACAACTGCATGATCGGCGGACCTGCCGCGTGGGACGCGTGGGGTGGGGCGTACGGGGTCAGGGGAGGAAGGTGAGGAGTTGCTGGTTTACCTGGGTGGGGTGTTCCAGGGGGAGTAGGTGGGCGGCGTTCGGTACGTCGGGCAGGCGCACCGCGTGCGGTGCCTCGGCCGCGATCCGATCGGCCAGGTGGCGGATGTCTGGCACGTCCGCCGCTCCGGCGGCGACCAGCACGGGCATGGTCAGCTCGGCGAGTCGCCCGATGGCCGGCGGGTCGAGCTCGGCCACGTCCACGGCGCTGAGCGCCAACTCGGCGGCGAGCGCGCGTTCGTCCATCGCGGTCGCGAAGGCGACCAGCTCAGCGTCGACGTCTGCGGGCTCGCGGTCCGGACCGACCACCCAGAACCGCACTTCACCTGCGGCGGTCGCGGCGAAGTCCTCCGGATCGACGTCGCCGACCAGGTGCTCCCACAGCTCGTTCGTCTGCTCCGACCACTCGTGGCCGGAGACCGCGGCGCCGAGCAGGGCGAGCGCGCTCACCCGGTGGGGGTGGGCGAGTGCGGTGTCGATCGCCACCGCCCCACCGAAGGAGCAGCCGACCAGTGCCGCGGTGGCCAGCCCGAGAGCGTCGAGCAGGCCGACCACGTCATCGTGGTGGGCGAAGGCGCTCGGTGGCAGCTCGGACTCTCCGTACCCGCGTAGGTCGAGGGCGATCACCCGGTGCCGGGTCGCGAGTGGGGCGATCTGGTCCCGCCACATCCGGCGGTCGGCGATACCGGCGTGCAGCAGGACGACCGGCGATCCGCTGCCGGCCTCGTCGTACGCCAGCAGGGCGCCATTTACCTGGATCTTGGTCACCGCAGGACGGTACGACCGGGCGGGAGCGGCGCGCAAGCCGGCGATGAGACATCGCTAACTTCGGCTAGCACTTTGCTTGCAGCTGCTAGCAGCGCGGGCTAGCGTTGAGTCATGGCCACTCCCAAGGACCTTCCCGACGTCGGCGGGTTCATTCGTGACCTGCGGCGGAACGCGAAGATTTCGCTCCGGCAACTGGCCGAGCAGGCGGGGGTCAGCAACCCCTACCTCAGCCAGATCGAGCGCGGCCTGCGCCGCCCGAGCGCGGAGGTGCTCCAGCAACTCGCCAGCGCGCTGCGGGTCTCCACTCCGGCGATGTACCTGCGGGCCGGCCTGCTCGACGACAAGGAGGGGCAGGGTGTACTGGCCGCCATCGCCGTCGATCCGGACCTGACGATGGCCCAGAAACAGTCCCTTACCCAGATCTATGAGACATTCCGCCGGGAGAATGCGCGGCTGGCCGAAGCGACCGCGTCGGTGCCCGGCGCGAGCGGGGAGACCGGCAGCCCGGCCATGGGCGACCAAACCGGTGAATCCGGCGCGAGTGGCGAGCCCGGCTCCTCCGACGCCGAAAACGTCACCGCCCCCGACGTGGCCAATCTGGCCGCGACCGGGCCCACCACCGCGGCGGGTACCCCGACCGAGGCGGTGCTCGAATCGGTCGCCGTGACCGAGGCAGGTTCCGCTCCCGCCCCGAACAGCACCCCAGCCAGGAAGGCCGCCCGCAAGGTGGTCCGCAAGACCGCGACCGCGGTCCAGGAGGAGAAGTAACGATGACCCAGCCGAAGACCAATCGCATCCCCGCCCCGATCTACGCTGCGGCCGGCGCCGGTGAACTGGCCCTGCAGCAGCTGCGCAAACTGCCCACCGTGGTCGGTGAGCTGCGTGACCGCGTTGTCGCCGATGGTGGGCGGGTCGTCAACGAACTCGGCGGCAAGGCCGTCGTCACCGGTTTCGAACTGCGCCAGAAGGCCAACGACACGCTGCGCAACGCCAACCGGACGGCCGAGTCACTGCGGCAGAAGGCCGCCCCGACGACCGACCTGAACCGGCTGCGTGAGCACGCCGACCTGGCCAAGCTCCGCGAGGCTGCGGACCTCAACAAGCTGCGCGAGACGGCCGACCTGAACAAGCTGCGGGAAGCGGCCGACCTGGACCGGCTGCGCGAGCTGGCCAGCCGCAACGCGGCGGTCGTCGTCGCCGGCGCCCAGGCCGCCCAGGTGCGGGCGCTGGCCGCGTACGGTGCGCTGGTGGCGCGGGGCGAGCGTGTCGTGGGTGCCGGTGTGCTGGAAGCCGCCGACACGGTGAACGCCGACATCGAGGCGACCGGGACGACCACCCCGACGGCGATGGTCGAGCAGACCGCGACCGTCGAGCAGACCGCGTCGGCCGAGGTACCGAGCCCGGCGGAGGTGGCCGAGATCGTGGAGGCCAAGCCGGCCGCCGCGAAGAAGACCACCCGGGCGAAGTCGACCACCCGGCAGACCGCCGCCAAGCGGACCGACAGCCCGTCGGCGAAGTTGCCCCGGGGCACCAAGCGGAGCCAGTGAGTCAGCAGCCGGCGACCCCGGGACCGTCCCATCGCCACGGATCCGGGGTCGCCGGCATAAGCTTGCCGTCATGGCCAACGCCGCGCCGATCTTCGTCTTCGACGTCCGCTACGTGATCGAGCTGATCCTGTTCGTCTTCGCACTGATCGTGCAGGGGGTGGCTCTCGTGCACGCAGTCACGCAACGCTCCGATGCCTTCCCGGCGATCGGGACCCTGCCGAAGGGCGGCTGGATCGCGATCCTGGCGGTCACTCTCCTGCTCACCCTGCTCACCCGCTCCACCCTCAGCATCTTCGGGCTGATCGGTGTGGCGGCGGCTCTGATCTATCTGCTCGACGTCCGGGTCGGGCTACGTGACCTGGGCGACAACAGAGGGTCCTGGTGAGATCTTTCCGCTGGCCACCACCGCCGGACGGCGGGCCACGCAGCTGGGGTCCCGGCCCGGGTGCCCCACGGACCGGCCGACCGCCGTTACCCGATCCGGAAACGGAACTGGTCGCCACCCCGCACGGCGTACGTCTGGAGCGGCTGGTCACCGGCGTTGGTGACCCGGTCACCGTCTTCGCTCACGGGCTGGCCAACGGCATCGCCACCACCCGACCCTTCGGCAGCGGGGTCACCGGTCGCCGGGTCTTCTTCCAGTTCCGTGGCCACGGCCGCTCCGACGCGCCCGACGGGCCGTGGAGCTACCTCGACCTGGCCCGCGACCTGCGGGCGATCGCCGACCTCAGCGGCGCGACGCGTGCCTTCGGGGCCAGCCTGGGCGCCGGTGCGCTGTGCCGCCTGCTCGCTGAGAGCCCGGAGCGGTTCGAGCGGCTCGTTTTCTTCCTCCCCGCCGCGCTCGACCGGCCGCGCGGACCGGTCGCCCGGGCGCGGCTGACCGAGCTGCTGGCGGCCGTGGAGGGTGGGGACGCCTCGGCGGTGGCGGAAGCCGTCTCCACCGAGCTGCCGCCCGCGGTACGCAACACGCCGGCCGGCTGGGCCTATCTGCGGCAACGGCTGGACCATCTGCTGCGCGACGGCCTCGCCGCCGGGCTGGCCGACCTGCCCGAGCAGGCGCCGCTGCCCGACGCCAGCGTGCTCGCCCGGGTGACCGCGCCGGCACTGGTCATCGCCGCCGAGGGCGACGAGCTGCATCCGGTGGAGGTGGCCGAACAGCTCGCCACCACGCTGCCCCGAGCCACCCTGCACCGCTACGACCGCCCCGGTGTCCTCTGGACGGAGCGCGCCGATCTCCGCAGCCGAATCTCCGACTTCCTCAACGGCTAGCCCGTCGCGTGCTGCCGCGCGAGTTGCGGTATGTCGGGTCCTCCCGCGCGCCGGATACCCCGACATGCCGCAACTCGCGAGCCAGATTGTGGCCCTCCCGGGTCGATCAGCCGGCGCTCCTGCGACGAGTCGCGAATACCTGCCACCAGATGGCAGGTATTGCTGGCAGCGTGGGGCGCATGACGAAACCGCTGATCGGAAAGGTGGCGCTGGTCGCCGGGGCGACTCGGGGCGCCGGCCGGCAGATCGCCGTGCAACTCGGCGCCGCAGGTGCCACCGTTTACGCGACCGGCCGCAGCAGCCGCGCCGGCCGCTCCGAACTGGACCGCCCGGAAACCATCGAGGAGACCGCCGAACTGGTCACCGCCGCCGGCGGTACCGGCATCCCGGTCCGGGTCGACCACCTGGTACCCGACGAGGTGCAGGCCCTGGTCGCGCGGATCGACGCCGAGCAGGGCCAGCTTGACGTGCTGGTGAACGACGTGTGGGGTGCCGACCCACTGATCACCTGGGAGAAGCCGGTGTGGGAGCAGTCACTCGACGCCGGCTTCCGGATGCTGCGGCTGGCGGTGCACACCCACGTGATCACCAGCCACTTCGCGTTGCCCCTGCTGATCCGCCGGCCCGGCGGACTGGTGGTGGAGGTCGGTGACGGTACGAAGGCGTACAACGACGAGAACTACCGGCTGTCGGTCTTCTACGACCTGGCCAAGACCTCGGTCAACCGGCTCGCCTTCAGCTGGGCCCACGAAGTCAGGCCGCACGGTGGTACGGCGGTCGCGCTCACCCCGGGCTGGATACGCTCCGAGGCGATGCTGGAGCACTTCGGCGTCACCGAGGACAACTGGCGCGATGGCGCGGCCAAGGACCCGCACTTCCTCATCTCGGAGACTCCGGCGTTCGTGGGCCGAGCCGTCGCCGCGCTCGCCGCCGACCCGGACCGGGCACGCTGGAGCGGTCGGTCCGTCTCCGCCGGAGAACTGGCCAAGGTGTACGGCTTCACCGACGTCGACGGCTCCCAACCGGACGCCTTCCGCTACATCAGCGAGGTGGTTGACGCCGGCAGACCCGCCGACGTCACGGGTTATCGCTGATCCTCCCGCCCCGGCGTCCGCCCGTCTGAGCGGCCCGACCGGCACTCTCCCGGCCGGCCGTACTACGCCGGCCGGTCGGGAGACCGGTCGTCGGCGGTGGAGTACAGCGCGGCGGCCCTGATCGCCGCCTCGGCCAGCCGCGACCGTAGCTCCGGCGGCTCGATCACCTCCACCTCCGGCCCCAGCGCGAGCAGTTGGGTGTACGCCACCTCGACGGACTCGACGGGCAGGCGGGTGCGCACCCAGCCCTGCCCATCGGGTTCGTCCGCGGCGGCGACCGCCGTCTCGTACCCGAACGGGATCTCGGCGAGGTGACGGAGTCGGCGCAGGCCGGCGGGGCTCAGCCGGATGGTCACCTCGGCCCGCAGCATGCCGCGCAGGAACGCCTCGGCCTGGGCCCGCCAGTGGCCGGCCAGGTCGAACCCGGGATCCCGGTCGAAGCCCTCCTCGTGCTGCTCGACGGCGGTGACCCGGTCCACCCGGTAGGTGCGCATGTCCTCGCCGACCCGACCCACGAGATACCAGGTCCCGCTCTTGAGGACCAGGCCGTACGGGCAGACCCGGCGGGTGACCTCGTGCTCTCCGCGCCGGTAGCGCAGTGTCACCACCCGGTCCCGCCAGACCGCGCCGGCCAGCTCGGCCAACCACTGCGGCGGCGTGGTCTCGCGGTACCAGCCCGGCACGTCCAGGTGGAACCGCTGGCCGGTGCGCGCGGGGGCGTCGCGCAGGCTCGGCGGTAGCGCCGCGAGGAGCTTCAGTTCCGCCGCCGCGACGGCGTCGGCGAGTCCCATGTCACCGGCCGGGCCGGGCAACCCGGCCAGGAAGAGCGCCTCCGCCTCGTCCCGGGTCATCCCGGTCAGCCGGGTCCGGTAGCCGCCGAGCAGCCGGTAGCCGCCGGCCCGCCCCCGGTCGGCGTAGATCGGCACCCCGGCGGCGGAGAGCGCGAGCACGTCCCGGTAGACCGTCCGCTCGGAGACCTCCAACTCGCGAGCCAGCTCCGCCGCCGTCAGCGCCTCACGGGTCTGCAACAGCAGCAGCAGGGAGAGCAACCGTGACGCCCGCATCGACGCTCACCGGCCACCGGGGGTCAGCAACCCCCGGTCGTACGCGGTGGCCACCGCGGCGGCCCGGTCGTTGACCCCGAGCTTGGCGTAGACGTGCAGCAGGTGGGTCTTCACTGTGGCCTCGCTGATGAACAGGCGCGCGGCGGCCTCGCGGTTCGACGAGCCACGGGCCACCAGGGTGAGCACCTCCAACTCACGCTGGCTCAGCGGTTCCCCGGCCGGCTGGTGTGGCGTCCGGAGGCGGCCCATCAACCGGCCGGCCACGCTTGGTGAGAGCACCGACTCGCCTCGGGCGGCGGCCCGTACCGCCCGGACCAGTTCGTCGCGGGGCGCGTCCTTGAGCAGGTAGCCGGTGGCACCGGCCTCGATCGCCGGGAGCACGTCCGCGTCCGTGTCGTACGTGGTCAGTACCAGCACCTTCGCCGGGCTGTCCGTCGCGACGAGGCGACCGATCGCGCTCACCCCGTCCATCCCCGGCATCCGCAGGTCCATCAGCACCACGTCGGGGTGGTGCCGGGCAGCCATCGTCAGCGCCTCGGCACCGTCCGCTGCCTCGCCGACCACCTCGAACCCCGGGTCGCCGGCGAACATGCCGCGCAGTCCGTCCCGTACCACTGGATGATCATCCACGATGAGCAGGCGTACCGGATCGGTCATGCGGCGGCTCCGGGCAGGGCCGGCACGGAGGCCGAGACGGCGGTCCCGCCACCCGGTTCGGACTCCACGGCGAGCTGGCCACCGACCCGGTTGACCCGCTGCCGCATCGCGGTCAGGCCGTAGCTTCCGTCCTGATCCGGGATGGTCGACCGGTTGGCCACGTCGAATCCCGATCCGTCGTCGCGGACGTCGAGGGTGACCACGTCCGACATGTACGACAGGGTGAGCCCGACCCGGGACGCGGCGGCGTGCCGGGCCACGTTGCTCAGCGCCTCCTGCGCGGCCCGCAGCAGCGTCACCTCGATCTCCGGGTGCAGTGGGCGGGGCGTCCCGGTGGTGCTGACGCTGGCCGTCACCCCGTGCACGGCCGACCAGCGTTCACCCAGTTCGGAGAGCGCGTCTGGAAGGCGGGCCGTCTCCAGCGGCTCGGGGCGCAGCGCCCGGACCGACCGGCGGGCGTCGGTGAGGCTCTCCCGGGCCAGCGCCAGGGCGTTGTCCATGTGGCGTCGCCAGTCGGCGGAGCGGTCCCGGGTCTGCTCAGCCGCCTCCAGCTGGGTGATGATGCCGGTCAGGCCCTGGGCCAAGGTGTCGTGGATCTCCTGGGCCATCCGCTGCCGCTCGTCCAGTACGCCGGCCTCACGGGCCTGGGTGAGGAGCTGGGCGTGCAGTCCTTCGTTCTCCCGTACCGTCTCGGCGAGCTGGCGGTTGGTGGCGGCGAGTTCGGCCATCAGCCGCTTACGCCTGGCGTCCTCCCGTTCACCGACGAGGTTGAACCAGCTCACCGCACCGGCCAGGACCAGATTGACCAGCACCAACACCAGCCACAGCGGCCAGTTCGACCACGAGGACGGCAGACCGCCGCCCTGCGCGGTGGCGACCAGCACGGCTGTCGCGGCCATACCGACGAACCGCCATCGTCCGTTGAGCACGAGGAAGGCGTGCAGAAAGCCAACCCAGGCGAAGAAGCCGTACCACGGGCTCGCGGCCACCAGGACGGCGGCGAATGCGAGCAGCCCGATGTAGTAGACCGTCATCGACCGCTGCCGTCCCCGCCACTGCGGAGACAGGACGACGTACCAGGTGATCCAGCAGGCGGTCAACCCGGCGATCACCAAGGTGAGCGGCATCGGCAGTCCGCGCGGTGCCGGTGCGAAGGCGGCCAGCAGCGAGCCCACGAGCAGGCCGCCGTAGGGCAGCACCCGGTGCAGCCGCGCCTCCCGCGCCCGCCAGTGGGCCAGCCAGTCGTCGTCGGCGGGCACGGCGTCGGCGCGGCTGGCCGTCGAACCGTCCCCGCCGCAAGTCATCCCGTCCCCGCTCACCATGCGCTCACTCCCAGCGGAACAGCCTCGCCGCAGCGGCGCCGGCCACCACGGCGATCACGGCCATTATCCCCAGGTGCAGCGGGTGCGGCGCGGTGCCGGTCCAGGCGTCGAGCAGCGCCTGAACGCCGGGCGGGGTGTAGGCGCCGATGTCGGCGAGGAGATCCGGCAGCAGAAACCGGGGCAGGTACACCCCACCGAAGAACATCGTCACCATGAACAGTGGTACCGCCAGCGCCTGGGCCGCCTTGGCGGTGGGCGCGACCGCCGCCACCAGCAGCCCCACCGCGAGCAGCGCGGCCGTACCCAGGACGAGCGCCACCGCGAACCCGAGCGGGTGCTGCGGCAACGGGGTGCCGAACGCCAGTCGGGCGATCACCGCGAGGAGCACCGCGCTGGCCAGGATGCCCACCAGGGCCAGCACGAGTTGAGCGGTCAGCAGCGTCAGCGGACTTGCCGGGGTGGTGGCCAGCCGGCGCAGGATGCCGCGCTCCCGGTAGGTGGCCAGCACGGTGGGCAGGGCGTTGATGCCAACCATGGCCAGCGTGACGACCAGCAGCGAGGGGGTGAAGTACGTGACGAAGGACTGGTTGCCGAATTCCGGGCTGGGTTCCCGAAGCGACGGAATCAGCCCGAGTACCACCAGGATCAGGGTGGGCAGAGCGACGGTGAGCGTCAGCGTCGGGATGTCCCGTAGGTAGAGCTTTGCCTCAGTCCTGAGGATCTGGCCGAAGGCGTGCATGGTGTCCCCTTCAGTCGATGAACCGGCGCCCGGTCAGCTCGACGAACGCGTCGTCCAGCGTGGCCTGCTCCAGCCGTAGTTCGGCGGCGGTGATCTGGTGCCGGGCGAGCACCGAGGTGACCGCGTGCAGCACATCGCCGGTGCCGGTCACCACGATCTGGCTGCCGCTGCGCGTCACGGCCGTGACCTGCGGCAGGTCGGTCAGCAGCCGGTCGTCCAGTGGGGTGGACGGGCGGAACCGGATGCGCTGCTCGGGTGCCACGGCCGAAACCAGCCCGGCCGGGGTGTCCAGGGCCACCACCCGCCCCTTGTCGATCACTGCGAGGCGGTCGCAGAGCCGCTCGGCCTCCTCCATGAAGTGGGTGACCAGCAGGATGGTCACGCCGCGATCCCGGACCCGCTCGATCAGACCCCAGGTGTCCCGGCGTGCCTGCGGGTCCAACCCGGTGGTCAACTCGTCCAGGATGGCGATCCGCGGGTTGCCGACCAGCGCCAACGCGATGGAGAGCCGCTGCTTCTGACCACCGGAGAGCTTCTCGTACGGGGTGTTCCGCTTTTCGTCGAGGCCCAACTCGCCGATGAGCTGCGTCGGGTCGGCCGGCTCGCGGTAGAACGACGCGTAGAGCTCCAGCGCCTCGGCCACCCGGAGCCGGTCGGGCAACTGGCTCTCCTGAAGTTGCACCCCCACCAGTTGGCGCAGCCGGTTGGCGTCCCGGCGAGGGTTGAGCCCGAGGACCGACACCTCGCCCCCGTCTGGGACGCGCAGCCCAGCGACACACTCCACAGTGGTGGTCTTGCCGGCACCGTTCGGGCCGAGGACGCCGAAGATCTCGCCGGCCTCGACGTCGAAGGACACGTCCGCCACCGCCACCGTCTCGCCGTACCGCTTGTGCAGGCTGGTCACCTCGATGACCGGCATGGCAGCCGCCTCTCGCCGTCGGTTCCGGGTACCGCTCAAGCGTCGCGGGAGGCGGCCGGCGACGAATCGACCGGCTGTAGGTGACCTTGGTCAGCTCCGGTTGATTCCGGCGATCCGTCAACCGGTGGATGCGCCGACGAGTGACTACGCTCCTGGACGTGCACGCATCCGAGCTTCCCTCCACCGCCGTGGGCGCGGGCCGCCGCTTCGTCGGCGGGGCCACGCTGCTCCTGCGGGGCGTCGGTCTGTACGTACGCAGCCCAGGTCTGATGCTGCTCGGCATCGTCCCGGCGCTGATCTCCGGGGCGATCTTCGCGACCGCGTACGCGCTCCTGGTCTTCTTCGTCGACGACCTGGCCGCCGCGGCCACCCCGTTCGCCGACGGCTGGGCGACGACGCCGCGCAGCGTGGTCCGGGTGATCGCCGGCCTGGCCTTCCTCGGTCTCGGTGGCCTGCTCACCGTCCTCACCTTCACGGCGGTCACCCTGGTCATCGGCGATCCCTTCTACGAGAAGATCTCCGAGCGGGTCGAGCGGCGCTACGGCGGTACGCCGGACGAGGTCGAGGTCCCGTTCTGGCCGTCGCTGCGTCGCAGCGCCGCCGACTCGCTCCGGCTGGTCGCCCTGGCGGCGTTGTTCGGCGTGCCGTTGTTCGCCGCCGGTTTCATTCCGGTGGTCGGGCAGACCGTGGTGCCGGTCATCGGCGCGGCCGTGGGCGGCTGGCTGCTCGCCGTGGAGCTGACCGGCGCGCCCTTCTCCCGGCGCGGCAAGCGACTGCCGCACCGGCGCGCGGCACTGAAGGTGGACCGACCCACCTCACTCGGCTTCGGAGTCGCGGTCTTCGTCTGCTTCCTGATCCCACTCGGCGCGGTACTGCTGATGCCGGCCGCGGTGGCCGGCGCCACCCTGCTGGCCCGCCGCTCCCTCGGCCAACCCATCACGGAGGGCTGACATGCACATCGCCCTGGTAGCGGGGGACATCACCACCGAACAGGTGGACGTGGTGGTGAACGCGGCGAACTCGTCCCTGCTGGGCGGCGGGGGAGTCGACGGCGCGATCCACCGCCGGGGCGGGCCGGCGATTCTCGCTGAGTGCCGCGCGCTGCGCGCCTCGCGCTACGGGCGGGGCCTGCCGACCGGACAGGCGGTGGCCACCACGGCAGGTGACCTGCCGGCGCGTTGGGTGGTGCACACCGTCGGCCCGGTCTGGTCGGACACCGAGGACCGTGCCGCACTGCTGCGCGGCTGCTACACCAACAGCCTCGTTGTCGCGGACGAGCTGGGCGCGGCAAGCATCGCCTTCCCGCTGATCTCCGCCGGGGTCTACGGCTGGCCGGTCGAGGACGCCGTCCGTCAGGCCCTGTCGGTGCTGCGCGCGGCGACGCCGACGAACATCACCGAGGCCCGGCTGGTGCTCTTCGGCGCCGACACCCACGCGATCGCCGAGCGGGTGTACGCAGAGCGTTAGTGCATCTCGCGTACGCAGGACCACTGGCTGGCCACCCGCCGGTAGCCGAGCCGTTCGTTGACCGCCAACATCGGCGCGTTCGCCGCGTCGTTCCCGGTGTACGCGACGGTGACGCCGCGCGCCGCCGCCCGGTGTAGCGCGGCCAACTTCGCCAACCGGGCCAGCCCTCGGCCACGGAAGTCCGGCACGGTACCGGTGTAGTCCGACCACATCCGCGCGCCGTCCCGCTTCACCAGGCTGATCGCCACCAACTCGCCGTCGACCTCGGCGCCCATGCTGGCCTCCCGGTCCAGCCCGACGTTGTCCCAGGTGTCGGCACACCAGGTGGCGTAGCTGATGGCGTCGGACGGCACGTCTCCCGGTTCGTCGGCGCTGGCCAGCACCTCCACCCGGTGGACCTGGCGACTGTCGACCTCGGCCAGCGGGACCAGCCGGACGTCCTCCGGGGCCGCCGGCAGCGGCGGCAGCGCGCGCAGCTCCAGGGCCGAGAAGCGCTCCTGGCGACTCGGGGTGAAGCCGTGCCGCCGAGCGAACGGCAGCGCCTCCGGCAGCGCGCGTCCACGTAGCCGGGCCAGGTCGAGCGGCGCGAGGTGCTCCAGCGCCCGGCCCAGCAGCGCCCCGCCGATCCCACGTCGCCGTTGATCCGGGTGCACGTGCAGCAGGGACACCTCGCCGACGGCTGCGCTGGTGTTGGTGTTGCGGGACGCCGACACCCAACCGATGACCTGCCCGTCGACCTCGGCGACGAAACCGCACCAATGCTGCCCCGCCGGTGGCGTCGAGATCAGTTGCCGGGTGGACGCGACCCCACGGATCAGGAAGGGAAACACGAGCGTACGCAGCGTCACCACGGCTGGGGCGTCGTCGGTGTGCGCAGGACGGATCAGCGCGGACGACCGCCTTCTGGAGTTCGGCATGCGCGGCAGATTAGCCGCTGTGACTCTCGTGCCGCCTCGACTTTCGCCCGAGGGCCGATGTTCCTGCCGCACTGCCGGCAGGCCGTGGCCTTCCTGTTCGGCGGCTCGGCTGAACGTGGCGCTTCGCGGCAGCGTTGTGGGACGGGCACCCCTGCGTGCCCGAGGGCGGACCGTGCCGGGAAGGCGGACTTGAGGTGAGGACCTGCCGATACCTGGTTTTTCCAATCCGGACCGGGCGTGGGTGAACCAGCGACGGCCCCGCACCGTCATGCGCGTGCCGTACCCGCGCGGACGGGCGCGTGCGGCTGACCGGCCATTGGAGGGGCTACATGACTGTGGGTACTGGTTCGTTCTCGTTCCGCCGAATGTGGACGAGCACCCGAGCGGCGTTGGTCGTCGTGACGGTGCTCGCCGCGGGACTGATCGTCGTGATGTCGAGTAGTTCCGACGCCGTCGCGGGTGAACGCGTCACGTTCGTCAACCGAACCGGGGAGACGTTGTGGGTTGGCGCGGGCGAGAGCGGTGACGGCTCGCGTCGGATCACCGGGCTGCCGGTCCTGCGCCCAGGGGAGTCGAAGAGCATCGTGATTCCGGACAGTGGACAGCCGGGTCACTGGCGGGGCAGGTTCTTCGCCCGGCAACGGTGCAGCGGAGATCCCGGTAGCACGTTCAAGTGCCTCGTCGGCGACTGCGGTCCCTACCTGGACCACTGCGTCCGGGGAGCGGAACCGGTGAGCCTGGCCGAGTTCAACTTCGACCAGAACAATCCCGCGGCGCCCTGGTACAACGTCAGCTATGTCGACGCGCTGTCGGTGGTGATCACCATCGAAGCGCCCGGTGCGCCGAATCCGGCACTCGCGGGGAGCTGCGTCAGGTCGGCCTGCGGGGGCGGACAGATGCTCGCCGCCTGCCCCGAGGCGCACGCCGTACGTGACCCCCGTCGGGGCGACCGGATCAACTGCGTCAACCCCAACCGGGACGCGGAGAGCGCGTACACCGCCGCGCTACGTCCCTTCGGCCCCCGGGCATATCTGTGGTCGACCCACGACAAGGTGCCGGGCAACGAGACCGTTTTCAACTGCCCCGGGTGCGCCGACTTCACTGTCACCTTCCGCAGCTCCGGGGCGGCCGCCCCGGGGGCCCCGCCGGTGGAGCGGGTCGACGCCCCGGACTCCTCGACCTTCGCCCTGCGCGGATTCGCGAACAAGTGCGTCGACGTGCCGGGCGGCGTCTCGGCCGACGGCTCGCAGATGCAGCTCTGGAGGTGCAACGGCACCGGGGCACAGCGGTTCACCCGTGGACCGAACGGCTCCCTGGTGGCGCTCGACAAGTGCATGGATGTCGCCTGGGCGGCGCGGGACAACGGAACCAAGGTGCAGCTCGCGCACTGCAACGGCGGACCGGCGCAGATCTGGGTCGTCGAGCGGGGCATGGTGCGCAATCCACACTCCGGTAAGTGCCTCGACGTACGCGATTGGAATGCCGACGACGGCGCCCCGTTGCAGATCTGGGAGTGCAACCCCGGACAGGACAACCAGACCTGGCGGGCCATCCGACGCTGACCGTCGCGGCGGGCCGGGCTGTCCGACGGCCCGCCGCCAAGGTTCCTCCGCGTAGCCGAAGTCGACAGGCCACGCGGTGCGCGACAGAACGGACCGGGAACGAAGGGGTACGAATGGAGTCAGGGCGCTGCCGACCGGTGGCGAAGTACTTGCTGGCGCTACCGTGGCTGCTGGCCGTCCTGCTCGTGCCCCTTGGCCCGGCAGGCCCGGCCACTGCGGCGCCCGAGGAGACCGGTAGGTACTACGTCGTCGGGCCGCCGGTCAACGGTCAACGGGAGTACCTGTACAGCATCGCTCTGGTCACCCTCGGCAACGGGAACCGGTTTCGCGAGATCATCGATCTCAACCGGGGGCGCAAGCAGCCGGACGGCGGTACCTTCACCGACGGCGTCGAGCTGGGCCCCGGTTGGGTCCTCGTGTTGCCACGGGACGCGGACGGGCCGGGCGTGCGGAAGGGCGCGCTTCCGGCGATCGGCCCCCCGACGCCCCGATCGTCGCCGAGCACCGCGGCACCGTCACCGAAAACGGCGGCACCGTCGCCCTCGCCGAGCGTCACGCCACCACCACCCCCGAGCGCGGTCCCGCCGTCGACGGACAGCCCGGCCACCATCGCCATCGCCCCTCCGCCGGAGTCCGGCTCGGGGCCGCTGAGTCCCAACCTGATCCGGACCGGCGCGGCCGTGCTCGCGGTGCTCCTCGCGGTCTTCGCGCTCCTGGTTCTGCCCCGGCGCCGGCAGCAACTGCGTTCGGTCGGTCTCGACGACGGACCGTGGCCGCCGGAGCGGCATCACACACCGACCCCGGCGGAGCTTGCCGCCCTGGCTACCGACACCCCGACGGCGGCGCCCTCCGCCCCGGCAGAATCGTCCCAGCCATCCCCCGCTGCGGATCCGGCTCCGCCACCCCCGCCGCCGTCCGCCCCGCCGCCACCCGCTCCGCCGTCGGTGGAGCCTGGCCCGTCACCCGCCTCGCCGCCTCCCGTGTCAGCGCCGCCGCCCGCCGTGCCAGGCCCCTGGGTGCCGACCACGCCGCAGGTAGAGCCTGGCCTGTCGCCGTCCGTCCCGCCGCCCGACTGGCCTCCGCTCGCCGGTACGTCGCCGACGGCGGTACCGCCCCGACCGGTGGCTACGGAAGGGCCGGCCGACGCGGCGGCCGACGGTGGGGCGGCGGACCGGGTCGACCTGCCCCGGCCGACGCTGCCGGTCGACGGTGACGTGCCGTACGTCCGGACTGAGGTGCGCACCGAGGTCGGCTCGGTCATGGTGCGCCTGATCGGCGTCACGACCGGTCCGAGTACCCCCGCCTACGTCTGGCTCGCCGACGGCGAACCGGCGCCCGAAGCAGCGGTGCCGCTGGTGCTGGGACGCCGGGGGTCGTGGCGACTCCAGGTCGACCTCGGCCGGGCACCCGACGTCTTCACCCTGGTGGGCGACCTGGACGAGTGCCGACGGCTGGCCGCCGCCTACGCCCGACAGTTGCGCACGGGCGGGATCGGGGTCGGGGTCGTCGGTGACGCCCTCGGTGCCGAGAGCGTCGACGGGTGCCGTCGCCTGGACGGGCTCCCGGAGCCGGGTGACCTGGACTCCGACCGGTACGTCGTGATCATCGCCGGCCTGCCGAATGGGGCCGGGATCCGGGGGCTCGCCGCCGCCACCGGCGGTCGCTGCGTACCAGTGGTGATCGGTCCGGTCCCGGACGGCCGGTGGTCCGCTCAGCTCGGCGCGGGAGTCTGAAGCTGAGGCACCACGGAGGGCAGCGGGCCCGTCGGCGGTCCGGCCACGCGGAGCCAGGCGTCCGCCTCGGCCCGGTACACCCGGCGTACCCGGACCCGTGGATAGGAACGGCTGCTGAGGACCAGTTCCACCTGCGCGGCCCGTAGCGGTTCCGCCTGGGATCGGACCTGGGCGAGCGGGGCGAGCAGCTCGGCTGTCGACATGACGTCGATCGCGCGCACCCTCGGCACCTGGAGTTCCAGCAGCAGCCGACCCGGCTGGACCGGGGGCTGACGTCGGTGCAGCCGCAGCCAGTTGCGCGGCAGTCGAAGACGTTGCGCCGGCAGGAGCGCGTACGCCCGGCGGGTGCCGAAGGCCGGCCAGCGTCGTACCTCGTGGGGCAGGCCGGCGATCGAGCGGGCCCGGGATCCGCAGCGGATCCGCAGCGGCTCGCCCTCGCAGTCACCGGTCGGCGTCAGGCGGCCGGTGTGGTCGACATCGAAGGTGTCCACCGCGAAGGTCCGGTCCAGCCGCGCGGCCGGTAGGAGATACGCCTCGCGGAGGCCACGCAGGTGCTGCAGGCGTGCGGGCAGCGCAGCCCGGAGCACCGCCATCGGGATCGCACCGCCCGGCTCC
The DNA here is from genome assembly GCF_018070435.1 of Micromonospora sp. C51. Taxonomy (NCBI): domain Bacteria; kingdom Bacillati; phylum Actinomycetota; class Actinomycetes; order Micromonosporales; family Micromonosporaceae; genus Micromonospora; species Micromonospora sp. C51. The sequence goes on from NZ_JAGPXQ010000013.1 coordinate 15,851, forward strand.
ACCCGGACCCGCACCAGCCGACTGCCGTCCGGCACCGACCTGGGATCCAGGAAGGCGAGCAGGAAGAGTTCGGCGCCGGGCAGGCCGTCGGTGATCGACCGAGCGTCGACCGGGGCGGCGACGAATGCTTCGAACTGTTCGGCGTTGACCTGCTGCGCCGCCGACAGCCATGCCGGGCCGTACGTCGCCCGGCGGTTCTCGGCGGCCAGCGCGGGCCGGGGGAGTGGCAGCACCGGAACGGTGGACGGCGGCTGCGCTGTCCCTGGCGGTTCGACAGCCGGTAGCGCCTCTGTCTCCGATGGTCCGGTGTCCGATGCGGTCGAGCTGGCGGGGGCAGCGCCGATGACGTCGGCTGAGATCGGCACCAGCAGGCCGGTCGAGGACGCGTGCAGCGTTGGTGGGCCGAGCGCGAACCGGGGCCGGAACGGCTGCCACTCGGCGGGCTTTCCCGCCTGGTCGAGGGCGCGCAGATCCTGCCGGCCGTCCACCAGCTCCGCGCTGCCACCTGGCGGGGGTGTCCAGACGGTGGCACCGGTGGTCTCGGCCAGCTCCTGCGCCTGCCGACCGAGCCGCTGCTGCTCGTCCGGATCGGACGGCCAGGTGAGCCAGAGCCGCAGCTCACTGCCGTAGAGCGGCAGATCACCCAGCAGCGCGGCGAGCTGGCCGCCGTCGTACACCCGCTGGGTACCGCCGTAGTCGCCGACCAGGAAACCGCCGGAGCGGGCGGTCACCGCGATGGTCACCAACCCTTCCGATCCCGCGCCGAGCCGGTGCGCGGTGGCCCGTCGGGTGACGAAATCGGCCCGGGTGGCCAGGACAACCCCACCCCGGAGCGGCAGGCCCACCACGCCGGTGCGCGGACGCACCAGACCGTGGTCGAGGGTGAACCAACCGGGTAGCGGGGTGGCCAGGTCGGGTGGCTGGATCACGAGCCAGTCCCGGACCTGGCGGGTGGTCCGGTCCAGCGGTATCGCGTGCCGTGGTCCGTCCCCGACCTGCCGGTCGTGGTGCCGGATCACCGCGCCGTCGGGGCTGACCAGGACGTCGTGGGCGAGTAGCCCGGCGACCTCGCTGAACAGATCCGTGTGCCGGGCCCCGTCCTGGGTCAGGATCCGTACGTCGTTCGCGGTCTCGCCGGAGCGCCGGACCAGGTCGGTGATGGCCGACGCGGTCAGCGGCCGGTCGGGCTGGTCCGGCACCACCAGACCACCGTGTACGCCCGGCTCCAGCCAGAGATCGAACAGCCCGGTGATCCGGCGGTGTCGGCGGGGGTCGAAGCGGTGTGTGGCCATCGGCTTGTCGAAGCCTGCGGCTGTCGTCCTGGTTATGGCGTACACGCGCTCTCACCACCGTCCGTTCGGCTCGACTCCCGCCGCCAGGCCCCTCGGCCTGCCCCGTCTCCAGATGGGCCGATGCGCGGCCTCCGCCTCCACGACGAGGATCGCCGGGTGCTGGTTCAGCTCAACTCGAACGTTTTCTGCCGATCGGATTGAACGGATCCGGCGCTGATCCGCTGTAGAGGGTGTCGGCCGCGCCAATCGGCCGCAGGCTACTGAAGGAGGACAGATCAGTGCTGGCGAACGTTGGACGCCTGCTCGCGGGCGTGGCGGTTGCCTGCTGCCTGGTCGTGGCCATGGCCGGTCCGTCGACGGCTCAGAAGGCCCCGCCGGACCCGCAGGCATACGTCAAGTACTACGTCGTCGCCGCGACGTACCAGGGGCAGCCGGAGAACCTCGCAGAGATCGCGAACCGGTTTCTCGGCAGCGGTGAGCGATCCGCGGAGATCTACAACCTGAACGCCGGGCGGGTGCAGCCGGACGGGGCGAGCCTGACCGACCCGGCCCGACTCAACCGTGGTTGGTATCTGGTGCTGCCGTGGGACGCCGCCGGCGAGGGGGTCAAGTACGGGCAGGTGCCGTCCGGCACGAAACCGACCAGGAGGCCGGCACCCACCGGCACCGCGAAACCGTCCGGAAGCCCTCGGCCCAGCGCCTCTCCCAGTGCCAGCCCGTCCCCGACCGGCACGAAAGGGCCGGGCTGCACCGCCGTGGCTGCGTCGAGCAGCCGCTCGGACTGGGCCCAACTGCGGATGGCGGCCGATGGAGCGTGGGACCTCAGCCGGGGAAACGGGGTGATGGTGGCGGTGGTCGACTCCGGGGTGGACGGCGATCTCGAACAGCTCAGTGGCCGGGTCGCGGTCGGTGCCGACGTGACCGTCGGCAACGGGCGCGGCGACACCGACTGCCACGGAACCGGCACCGCGATGGCGAGCATCATCGCCGCGGACTCCAGCGCCGAGCGAACCCCGGCCGGCCTCGCGCCGGACGCCACGATCCTGCCGGTACGAGTGGTCGGTGCCTCCGGCAAGAGCCGGGCGACGGACGCGGCGAACGCCATCGAGGTGGCGGTGAGCGCGGGTGCGACGGTGGTGGCCCTGGGCTCGCATGTGGATCTGGCCGATCCGGCGGTTGTCGCCTCGCTCACCACGGCGCTCAACCACGACGTGCTCGTGGTGGCCGGTGCGCCGACCCGGCCCGTCACGCTCCCGGCCGCCGGTGAGTCGTCCGCCACCGGCGCGCTGCTGCTGGTCGGTGGGGTCGGCGCCGACAACCAGTTCGTCGAGGAGTACCAGCCGAACACCGTGGAGGTGGTGGCTCCCGGTGCGGACGTGACGAGCGTCGGACCGGGTGACGCGGGACCGCTGAGCTACACGGGTACCCGTTTCGCCGTCGCCTTCGCGGCCGGTCAGGCGGCGCTCGTCCGGGCCGGCTACCCGGAGCTGAACGCCGTCCAGGTCGAGCAGCGGATCCATGGCACCGCCGACGCGGTGGGTGGCGATTCCCCCGACGACCGGTACGGAGCGGGGATGATCAACCCGGCTGCCTCAGTCGCCCGACCGATCGAGGACGAGCGTCCGGTCGGGGTCGGCGCGGACAGTGGCGGTGGCGGTGGCGGGCTCGGTGCGCTGGTCCTGCTCGGCCTGGCACTCATCGGCGGTGGCGCCTTTCTGACGCTTCAGCTCCGTCGCCGTCGCGCCCTCGGCTGACCGGCACCTGAAGAACGGACGGCAACGGGGTACGGGCACCTCGCCCGTACCCCGTCGCGTTGCCCTCGGACCGAGGGCTACCGCTTACGCCAGGTCTGCTCGGCGTTGCCGACGTAGATCCACAGCTCAAGTGGCTTGTCGGCGTTCTTGACCGTCATGTCGACGTCGACGGACTTGCCGTTGAGCTTGCTGATGATGCCGCCCTTGCTGTTGAACTGCCAGGACTGTGCCGCGTTGCCACTACAGACGGCGACCTGGATGGCGGTGCCGTCCGTGGAGCCGGCCCAGGCGATGTCCATGCAGAGCCCACGGGCCCGGATCGTGCCGTCCTTGCGGAACTCCCACCACTGGGCCGGATCCTCCGTGCAGGGCTTCAACAACAGCCGAGTCCCGTCACCCGTCTTGCCGGAGCTGATGCATCGTCCGGTACGCGGGTGGAAGATTTGCTTCATCCCGGACGGCCGGACCGGCTTCGGTGCCGCAGTGGCCGGCTTCGGTGCGGCGGTGGTCGGTTTCGGCTCGCTGGCCGGGGGCTTCGGGCCGCCGGTCGGCGAGGTCGGCTTGATGGTCGCTGTGGCCGACTTGCTCTCCTTCGGCTTGGGAGCCGTGGTCGTCGGTGCCGGCGGGACCGGCGTGGGGCGGCCGAGCCGGGTGTCGAGCACGTAGAGGTCGGTGAGTGCCTTCACCGCACGCAGGAACGTCTCGGTCGGCTGGTCGAGCGTGCCGGCGGTCTGCCGTACGGCGGTCGGGCCGTTGCGGTAGGCCGCCAGCGCCAGCAGGTAAGGGTCACCATCGAGACCGGACAGCTCCGAGACCAGACCACACATCGCGACACCAACGGTCGGCACCGCCACGGCCGGATCCCAGGCCGAGCCATCGGCCGGCCCGTACGCTTGCCACACCTCCGGAAGGAACTGTGCGACGCCCCGCTGCCCGGTCGGTCCCAGCAGGTTCGCGTCGAAACCGGAGACCGCCATCAGTTGGGCGGCCACCATCGGCGGCGTCACCTGCTCGCAGACCGATCCCGCCGCCACGACCAGGGGCACGTACTCGGCGGGCACCCCCTTCGCGTCATTGGCAGGCGGGGCCGTCGGAGTGGGGTCGCCACTGCCGCCGAACTGCCGGAGCTTGCCGTAGTACCCGGCATAACCACTGACCCGGTCGACGTACTCGACGGCGCCGGCGGGCACCCCCTTCGCCTCGGTGACCGTGGACAGGCCGGTGTGGAAGGCGGCCACCGAGAGGCGCCACGGGTCATCATTGATGCCGGCCAGCCGCAGTTGACCGCTGTAGTCGCACATCTGGTGGGCCAGCGCCAGGATGCTCGCGGAGATGTCCGAGCGTCGGGCGTCCGGCCACGGCTTCCACGTTTTCCAGTCCTCGTCGTCGAGGCCGGCGATGCCCCGGCCGCCGGAGGTGGTCTGCCGCTCGCGGTTGTTCAGGCCCGACTCGGCCATGAGCTGTCCGGCGATTCGCGCCGGGTCGAGCATCGGGCAGGAGTGGGCGGCGGCGGCGATCGCTGTCATCTGCTGCTGGCTCACCGGGTCACCGACGAGCGTGTCGTCGCGTGCCGAGGCGACGCTCCAGTTGATGGTGGCGAGGACGGCGGAGAGCACCGCCAGCGCGGCCAGGACGGCCGCGAGCACCTTGCGCGGCATACGGCCGAATTTGAACTTGTCGGGTACGAGGTCGGTTGTCACGGGGCCATCCCTTTCGGCGTGGCGACACCTGTCGTGACGGATTTCCACCACCTCGCGTTCAGGTCCAGCGCGGATTTCTCCGCAGATGTTTGGGCTGCGACTGAACCGGCTGGGCCGCGTGGCCGTCAATCGGGCTGCACTTGGCTTGCCGTCGGTGACGACACGGCCGCTCGGGAGACCGTCGACAAAGGAGGATCATGACGCTGGCCAGGAACGATCGGGGGGTTGTGGCGCCGGAGCGAGGTCGATCGCTGGGCACTCCACCGACCTTCGATCCGCAGCCCCACAGTGGTGCGGCTATGCTGCGTTTCAGGGCCGTGGGGGCGAGGACGCGTCGCGTCGACCCGGCCGGCAGGATGCGATCCGTCCGTCAGGGAGGCGGTCTGTGTCGGCGGTGCCCAACGAGTCCGTTGGACCGTGTCTATCGGACAGTCCCACCGTCGAGCCGTCCGCCGCCGCGGTACTGCTGAACCAGGTGGTCGAGGAGTACCGCCGCCCTCTGCACCGTTTCCTCACCCGGTTGCTGCTCGGGCAGCAGGAGCTTGCCGAGGATCTGGTGCAGGAGACGTTCCTGCGTGCCTGGCGGCACGCGGAGACACTCGCCGCCGACCCGTCGAAGATCGCGCCGTGGCTCTACACGGTCGCCCGGCACGTGGCAATTGACGCGATGCGGGCCCGGCAGGCCCGGCCGCCGGAGGTCAGCCTGCCGGATCTCAACCGGGTGCCGACCAGCGACGACGAGATGGACCGGGTGGTGAACGTCCACGCGGTGCGGCTCGCGCTGACGAAGATCAGCCCGGAGCATCGTGCGGTGCTCCACGAGATGTACTACCGGAGCGCCTCGGTCGCCGAGGCGGCGGTGCGTCTGGGAATACCCGAGGGTACGGTGAAGTCCAGAGCCTTCTACGCGGTGCGTGCCCTACATGCCGCGCTCGGCTCTTCCGAGTCGTCCTGATGCCAGGCCGTCCCGGGCCCCAGACCAGTGAACACCGCGTGGTGCCGACCCGTTGAGGAGAGGGCTGGATGCGCGCAGGCGGGGATCACGCCACGGCCGAGCAGGAGAGGCTTGCCCTCTACCTGATGGGGGCCTTGGACGACGCTGAGCGCGAGTCGTTCGAGGAGCACCTCGCTGGCTGCTGGCAGTGCCTCGACGAGGCGGCCGTGATCGGTCCTCCGATCGCCGGGCTGGCCGGGCTGAACGACGACGACTGGGCGCTGCCCGGCGCTGGTCCGGTGGTGCCGGCACCGTCGCCCGCTGCGGATCCTGTGCTGCCAGCCCCGCCGGATGTCCACCACACCCCGCCCGGCCCCGACAGTGCTCCCACGTCCACCGCTGACACCGCTCCGATCGGTCCGGCCCGTAGCCGCCCGGCCGACAGCCGTCCTCCCGGCCGGCGTGCGACGAACTCGCGTCCGGGGGCGACGGCCACCTCGCGGCGCCGTCGCCGGGCCCTCTGGACCGGCGCGGTCGCGCTGGTCTTGGCCCTGGCCGGCGGCGTCGTGGCGGTCAACGAGTGGGCGACGTCCCCCGATCCGGTGCTGACCGCCTCCGGGGAGGCACCCGGTTACGGCGCCAGCCTCTCCGTCGCCATCACGGTTGGGGACCAGGGCAGCGCCACGATCCGGATCACCGTCACCGGACTGCGACAGGGCCTGCGGTACCGCCTCTTCGCGGTGACCCGCGACGGTGCCACGCACGTGGTGCGGGACTGGACCGCCACCTCCGGTCCGCAGGAGGTGGCCGGTGAGACGTCCCTGCCGGTGGCCGAGCTGTCCTTCATCACGGTCGGGCTGGTCGACGGCTCCGCGATCGTGACCGCACCGATCGCCCAGGGGCCAGCCTCTCCCCGCTGACGCTCACCCCTGCCTTCGCGCCCCGGGTGACACACCGCTCCTGGCCCACCTCGGCTCGACGGAGCACCTCGCCCAGACCCGCCGTCGACGGCTGCGCCGCCGTCGCGAGTGGGATCGGGAAAAACTTCCAACTCTTCCTGAACCGACCGGCCGGTAGCGCCGTTAAGCGGCCGTCGCCACTGCCGCATCGGTAGCCGGTGACCGCAGTTGGCGAGCAGGAAGGGAGGCGAGGCAGATGGGCAGCGGATCCGTAGCGTTCCGGGCGTCGGGGGTTCCGGTCGCGAGATCGACGCTGGACGAGCCGATCGGCCTGCGGGCGTACGACAGCGGTCCGGCCGGCCGGCGCGACGCCCTCGCCGACGACGGGATCGGGTGGATCGGCGCGCACGGCGGCGCCGGTGCGAGCACTCTCACCCGCCTGTTGGGTGGCACCGACATCGGCTGCCGCTGGCCGGACCCGGCCCTTGCCGAACCAGCCCAGGTCATGGTGGTCGGGCGGACGAACCTGGACGGGTTGCGGGCGGTCTCGCGAGCGTTGAACGCCTTGCGCGAGGGCCGGCACCCGGCCGGAATGCGACTGGTCGGTGTGGTGTTGATCGCCGACGCTCCCGGCCGGCTTCCGCCGACGTTGCTCAGCCGGATCCGGCTGCTGCGCTCGATCGCCCCGGTGCACCGGCTGCCATGGGTCCCGTCGTACCGGGTGGGTGAGGAGCCGAAGCACCTGCCCCGGCAACTGGCCCGTCTGTCGACAGTGGTCGGCGCCTACGCCGAGCGGCGGAGGCGGCCGTGACCAGGGCTGTCCGGAGCGCGTTGGCCGTCGTCATCGCCCTGTTGGGGCTGGTCACGCTGGCACCCTCGGCGGCGATGGCGGCTGAGGACAGCTACACCGTGAGGATCCATGGCGGCGATGCCGTCTACATCTACACCCTCTGCCTGAAGACCACCACCACCATGGCGAGACCGCGCGGCAACGGCAGCGACCGCATCTGCAGCGGCAAGAAGAACTCGACGAACGGTTCCTTCGACCTGACCGCCCCGTACCAGACCGGCGACACCGTGAAGATGGACGTCGAGATGCACACCGGCCTCGCCGGGGAGTCGGTGACCAAGGACGACATCGAGATCACCGGGGCGACCACCTGCACGATCTCGGGTGTGGTGCACGCCGGGAAGTTCGAGTGTGACACCCCGATCAACAGCCTCCAGTTCTCTCCGCCGGCGATCGAGGAATACACGATCAACAGCAACGAGGAGCAAGCGGTCTCGAAGCTGCTCGATTTCCTGGCGTGGCTGGTGAGTGCTGCCGCCGTGGCCGGCGTGCTGATCACCGGGACGACGCTGGCGTCGCAGCTGCGGCGCGGTGCCCTCGAAGAGCGGACCGAGTACATGAAACACGTCGCCTTCGTCCTAGCGGCGTGCCTGATCGCGACAAGCGCCGGCCCGCTCATCGCGTGGCTCGACCTCACCGGCTGATGCATGACCAGGCCGAATTCCGGCCCGAGTGGAAGAACTCGATCCTCCCGAACTCCAAGGAGACCCACATGATCCTCTCTGACCTCTACTACCACGCGATCGTGCGGATCCCTGCCGTGCTCCGAGCGCCCGGCAATCTGGGGGTCGAGGTGCCGAAGCCGGATACCGACGGCGAACTACCGGAAGGTCTCGAAGATCAGGTCACCCAGGTGCTGGGCCTGATCTCCTGGGGCGGGACGGCGGCCGGTGTCGTCGGGATCCTGATCACCGGCGCGGTCATGGCCATCTCGCACAAGCGCGGCGAGAGTTCGGAGCACATGAGCCGCCTCGGCATGGTGCTGGGCGGCTGCATCCTGGTCGCCATGGCTGGGCCGATCGTCACCTGGATCTTCCCCGACGGAGAGGGCGGCGGCAACTGAGCCGTCCACCGACCGCAGGCCAGAGCCTCCGTTCAACAGGGTGGGTGTGATGAGACTGAGATACGCCATCGACGACGTAGGGGACGACGAGAAGCCGTTCTGGCAACACCGCCGATGGCAGTTGTCGGCCGCCTTTCTCGCTCTCGCGCTCTGCACCGGTACGGTCGCCGCGCTCGGTGGCGGCCGGGACGCCGACTCCAGCGCCGCGGCCGCAGCCGGGCCGGTGATCGGGTCCCTCGACCCCGACGGATCAAGGCCGCAGGACTGCCGCACCGACGACTCGGCGCAGCGGCTTCCGGACGAGGCGCCCCGGGACATCACCTGGCGACCCCTGAACGGGGCGGACACTCCGATTTCCGCTGCTGCCGGGCCGTTGAAGACCACCGGTCCGCTGCTGTGGTGTTTCGCGCACACTCCGATGGGGGCGGTCATGGCCGCGCACACCATCTCCCGCCAGATGAGCGGCCCGGACTGGCGTACGGTCAGCGACCAGCAACTCGTACCCGGTCTGGGGCGGGACTACTTCGACGCGATGCGTGCGTCGATGCCGGAGACCGGGCCGGTGCAGACCGCGAACGCACTGGCGGGGTTCCTGGTGTTGAAGTATTCGCCGACCAGCGCCACCGTCCGGGTTCTGGTCCGGCAGGCGAACGTGGTCTACGTGTCCCTCGACTACATCGTCGACTGGAACGGGGTGGACTGGCGGCTGCGGCCGCTGAACTCCGGTGGCCTGTACAGCCGGGTCAACCCCGTCGTCTCCCTCGTCGGCTTCGTCCTGTGGAACGAGGTGTGAGGTGGAGTGCGCTACCGGTGACGCCGTCTACATCGGCACGATCGGTCAGGTGGTCGGCTTCTTCGAGCGAGGCATCGACGGCATCCTCAGCGACATCGCCAGCGCCATTCTGGGCGCGGCGGTCGAACTCTTCGCCAACCTCGGTGACATCCCCACCATCGGCGACGAGACGCTCAACGACAGCATCCAGCTCCAGACCAACTGGTTGGTCGTCACGATCGCGGTCGCGTCGCTGTTGGTGGCGGCCTTCCGGATGGCGCTGGAGCGTAAGGGGCAACCGCTCGTCGTGGCGCTGATGGGCCTGGTCCGCATGGTGCTCACGGTGAGTGCCGCGTGGTGGGTGGCCAACTGGCTCGCCAGCGAGGCGGACTCCTACTCCGACCACCTCTACGAAGAGGGCATCAAGGCGCAGCTCAAGCTGATCGCCAACTGCGGCACGGACGGCCTCACCGCGTTCCTGTTGATCATCATCGGCCTGCTCCTGCTGATCGCCGGCTGCATCCACGTCATCCTGATGTACATCCGGCTCGGCGTGATGGTGCTGCTCACCGGGACGCTACCGCTGGCAGCGGCGGCCTCGATGTCCGAGTGGGGCGGGGGCTGGTGGCGCAAGCACATCGCCTGGATGGTCGCCTGGCTGGCCTTCAAACCGGTGGTGGGGCTGATCATGTACTCGGGGGCGGCCATGATCGGCGCCACTGACGAGATGGGCAGCGAGGACGGCGCGAAACACTACAAGCTGGCCGGAGCCGCGGTGCTGTTGATGGCCGCCGTCGCCCTGCCCGCCCTGATGCGACTGGTCGTACCGGCGATGGCTGCTCTTGGTGCGCGCGACGGCGTGGGCGCGGGCGTCGCCGCCGGTGCTGCGGGTGCGGGTGCGGTAGCGAGTGGAGCGAAGAAGATCGCCGGCGGTGGGGCCTCGGCCGCTTCCGCCGGTCGGCCCCGAGGACCGAGCGGAGGCGGCTCACCGGCGGGCAGCGCCGCTGGTGGCGGCAATGCCTCCGGCGGCTCCGGAGGAAGGCCGTCCGGTGGCTCTGGTACGGGCGGGTCCGGTGGCGGCGGCTCCGGCGGGCGTGGCTCGGGTGCGAGCGGGCCCGGTGGTGGCGGGTCTGGTGGCGGTGGGTCCGGTGGTGGCGGGTCTGGCGCGACCGGGTCCGGCGCGGCACCCAGCGGAGGGTCGAGGGCCGGGCGGATCACCCGGGGCGCCGTCGGCGTGGCGGCCTCGACGGTGCAGAGCGGCGCTCAGGTCGCGGTCAGTACCCACAAGCACGCCCGCAACATCGCCAGCGGCGCGCTCCCCGACCGTTAAGCAGCCAGCAGGAAGAGGACCATCGTGAGTACGACAGTTGAATCCGTGAAGACGCCGACGTACGGCAACTGGCGTCGGCCCCGCAAGGCCGGGCTGGGATCGCTGGGCCTGGTCGGGACCGTCGGCCTGTTCGGCGGGCTGGTACTGGTCCTGATCTCCTCAATGGTCTCCCTGAACGCGGCCCTGGTGGTGGGGCTGCCGTTCGCGGTGCTGCTGGCACCCCTGGCGATCCGTACTCAGGACGGCCGCAACGTCTACGACATGGCGGCCGTCCGGATCGGCTGGCTGCGCCGCAGGTCCAAGGGCCAGCACCTGTACGCCGCCGGGCCTCTCTCGACCCGGCCGGGTGGTCGGTTCCGGCCCCCCGGCCTGCTGAGTCGGGTGACCATGCTGGAGGGACGCGACCCGTACGACCGCCCCTTCGGTGTGCTCTACCACCGCAACCGCAACCAGTACACCTTGGTGCTCGCCTGCGAGCCGGATGGTGGTTCACTCGTCGACCCGGATCAGGTCGACACCTGGGTGGCGCTCTGGGGCGAGTGGTTGTCCCGGCTGTCGCACGAGCCGGGACTGCGGGGTGCCTCCGTGGTCATCGAGACCGCACCGGACCCGGGCACCCGGCTCGCCACCGAGGTGCTGGGTCGCATCGCTCCGAACGCTCCGCCCGCCGCACGTGCCGTGATGGAGGAGGTGGTGCAGACGTATCCGGACGCGTCGTCGGAGATGAACACCTTTCTCACCCTCACCTACTCGGCTCCCGGTGGTGCCCGACGTGACCACGACACGATGCGCGCCGACCTGGCGCTGCGGCTGCCGGGCGTGCTCGGTGGGCTGGTCGCGGCGGGTGGCGGCTCGGCGGAGCCGCTGTCGGCCGAGCGGATCGCCGAGGTGGTCCGCGTCGCGTACGACCCGGCCGTCGCCGCAGAGGTGCTCGACGTGCGCGCCCAACACGGCGGCACCGGACTTGAGTGGGCCGACGCGGGCCCGGCCGCCACCGTCGAGACGGTCACCCACTACCAGCACGACTCCGGGATCTCCCGTAGCTGGCTGCTGACCCTGGCACCGCGCGGCACGGTGCGCTCCGGGGTGCTGCGCAGCCTGCTGGACCCGGCACTGGGCATCCGCCGCAAACGGGTGGCCCTGGTCTACCGGCCGATCGACCCGGCGACCTCCGCCAAGATCGTCGAATCGGATCGCCGATCCGCCCAGTTCATGGCGAACTCCACCCGTGGCCTGGTTCGGGCGCGCGCGATCTCCGAAATCGAGGCCGCCGAGCAGACCGCGGCGGAGGAGGCGTCCGGTGCGGGCCTGGTGGAGTTCTCGATGCTGGTGACGCTGACCGTCGACTCGGTCGCCGACGTACGCGACGCGGACGTGACGATGCGCAACCTGCTCGGCGCCACCCGCATCGCGATGCGTCCGGCCGACCGGATGCAGGCCGCCGCGTTCTCCTGCGCACTTCCGGTCGGGATCCTGCCCTGGGAGCAGACGATGGTGCCGCACGAGTTGAAGGAGGCGCTGTGACGCCTATCTCGGCCCGGCTGCTGGATCTCGGTAAGGGTTGGCCCCGCAACGCCTCCGGACCGGTGACGGCCCTGTCCGACCTGGTGGTGCCGGCAGTCGAGGAGCAGCACCGGGAATCCGACGAGACCGGCCGGAAGACTCCCCGGGCGTTGCGACGGGCGCGTCGGCGGCAGGCCCAGCAGGAGGCGGCGGAGCGGCGCTACCTACACCGGCTGGCCAGGGCTAACGCGGACGACAGCGTGCCGCACCGCGGCTCGTACGCCCTCGGTGGTGGCCGGGTGGGCGCGTTGGATCCGCCTACCATGTGGCGGGCCACCACCGTGCAGGCCTGCGGGTTGTGGCCCTTCGCCTCCGGCTCCGGCGCGCCGATGACGGGGGTGCCACTCGGCCAGCACATCAACACCGGCGCGACGGTCTGCGGCGACCCGCTCAACTGGTTCACCCGGGCTCGCTACATCTCCAACCCGTCGCTGTTCATGCTCGGGATGCCCGGCCTCGGCAAGTCGACGCTGATCAACCGGATGCTGATCGGGCTGAGCGCCCAGGGTGTGGTGCCGCTGGTCCTCGGTGACCTGAAACCCGACTACGCCGACACCGTCCGGGCCCTTGGCGGGCAGGTCATCTCCATCGCCCGTGGAATCGGTGGCCTGAACATCCTTGATCCGGGCGCCATGGGTGCCGCCGCCGCGAAGATCGGTGGTCAGGCGGGTAACGCCCTGGCCGCCGAGACCCACGGCCGGGTGCTCAACATGGTCGCCGCGCTGCTCACCATCGTCCGGGGTGTGCCGATCTCCGACCACGAGCAGTCGGTGCTCTCGGCCTGCCTGCGGCACCTGCGCGAGCGTACGCCGCAGGGGCAGACGTTTCGGCTGCCCCAACTGCTCAACGTGCTGGAGGAGGGGCCGCCCCGGGTACGGCAGGTCACCCTGGACCGTGGCCAGGAGTCGCGCTACCGCGACGCCGTCGACCCGCTGCACCGGTCGTTGCTGGGTATCCTCGACGGCCCGTTGGGGGACACCTTCGCCTCGGAGACGTCGACCAGGATCGACCCGGACGCCACCGCCGTCTGCATCGACATCTCCCGAATCGGTGAGGCGGACGGGCAGCTGACCGCCGCGGCGATGCTCGCGGCCTGGTCGGACGGTCTGGGTACGGTGGCCGCCGCACACGCCCTGGCCGACGCGGGGTTGGCGCCCCGGCGCTGGTTCTTCACAGTTCTCGACGAGCTGTGGCGACCGTTGCGCGCGGCCTCGGGCATCGTCGACCGGATCGACGCTCTCACCCGGTTGAACCGGTCGCTCGGTCTCGCCGACGCGAAGATCACCCACACGTTGAAGGACGCCGAGGCGCTCGGGTCGGAGGCGGACAAGGCCAAGGCCCGGGGTTTCGTCGAGCGTGCCGGCATGGTGGCCTGCGCCGGCCTGCCCCGAGCCGAGATGGAGGATCTCGGCCGGGTGGTGGGACTGTCCCGGCGTGAGATCGAGCTGGTCTCGTCCTGGTCGTCACCGCCGGGCTGGGCCCAGGACGGCGGAAACGAGGAACCACCCGGCCGAGGCCGTTTCCTGATCAAGGTCGGCGGCCGTCCCGGTATCCCGATCCGGGTCGCTATCACTGACACCGAACGTCACCTGCACGACACGAACACCCGCTGGATCGCCAACGGTGAGGCTGAACGGCTGCTGGCCGAACGGGCCGCCGTGGTGCGCGCGGCGACCGGCGGCGACCTGCCCGACCTCGGGGCCGTTACCACCGGTCAGGGCGACCGGCGACATGACGAGCCGGGGCGTCGGTGAGCCGCCCGGGTGGGGTCGGCGGCGATTACCTGCCGTGGCTGATCCCCGGAGTCGCGCTGCTCAACCTGGTGATCTTCGTACTGCTGTGGCTCGGTGGCACCCTCGCCGCGGTGCTCACCGGGCACGGCTGGCAGGCACCGCCGTTCACGATGGAGGTCTATCTCAGCCTGCTCGGCGGTGCCACCGAGGAGGTCTGGCCGGGCCTGCCGTCTCACCTTGCCTACGGCGGGGCGATCACGCTCGTCCTGCTCGGGTCCGCGCCGACGGCCGGCCTCATCCGTGGGCTCGTCCGGCACCTCCGGCAACCTCGTGGTCTCGCCCGGGCCGCTGAACTCAGCGCCCTGACGGGCAAGGGGATCGAGGCCCGCGCCCGTCAGTTGCGTCCCGGACTGAAGGGCGTCTCCCGGCTACACCCGGACGACACCGGCAACCTGCTCGGTGACCTCGTGCCGGCCGGACCGGAGCTGCGCTCCTCCTACGAGGACGTCGAGCTGGACCTGATGGCGCCGCGCTCCGGCAAGTCCACCGGCATCGCCGTGCCACGCGTCCTACGGGCTCCCGGAGCGGTCCTGTTGACGTCGAACAAGTCCGACGTGTTCACCGTCACCCGGCAGGAGCGGTCGAAGGTCGGCCGGGTCTGGACCTTCGACCCGCAGGGCATCGCGTACGCCGAGCGCGAGATGTGGTGGGACATGCTCAGCGGCTGCGACACCATCGAGGGGGCCCGGCGGCTGGCCGGGCACTTCGTCAGCTCGGTGAACGACGATTCGTCCAAGAAGGACTTCTGGATCGCGGCGGCCCAGAACACGCTTACCGCGCTCTTCCTCGCCGCCTCCCGCAGTGGCGCATCCGTCAACGAGATGCTGGCCTGGCTCGCCGACCCCGCCGACCGTACGCCGATCGACCTGCTCCGCGACCTTGAGATGACGACCATGGCGGACCAGTTGCAGGGCACCGTGCGCGGTGCCGTGGAGACCCGCGACGGTATCTACGAGACCGCCCGGCAGTGCGTCGCCTGCCTGCTCGATCCGCAGATCGTGGCCTGGGTGAGCCCTGACCCGCAGCTGCCGCAGTTCATCCCGGCGGAACACGTCCTCGGTCGGGACACTCTCTACCTCCTGTCCAAGGACGGTGGCGGTTCCGCCGCCGGGGTGATCGCCGGGCTGGCGGACGCTGTTGTCCGGGCCGGTGTGGTCGCTGCCGAACGGATGGGCGGGCGGCTGGATCCACCGCTGACGGCGATCCTCGACGAGGCGGCGAACGTCTGCCGCATCTCCGACCTGCCCGATCTCTACAGCCACCTCGGCTCCCGGGGCATCAGCGTGGTGACCCTGTTGCAGAGCTACCGGCAGGGCGTCCGGGTCTGGGGCGAGGTGGGGATGGACGCGCTCTGGAGCGCGGCCACCATCAAACTGCTCGGTGCCGGACTGGACGACGCCGATTTCGTCGACAAGGTCGCCAAGCTGGTCGGCCAGCACGATGTCCGGACCCCGAGCTACTCCCGTTCCCGGGACGGGTCGTCGCGATCGGTGTCGTACCGGCAGGAGCAGGTGCTGCCGGCGGACAAGATCCGGGCCCTGCCGAAGGGCACCGCCCTGCTGCTGGCAACCGGAATCCGACCGGCCCTGATCCGGCTACGCCCCTGGTACCGGGAGCCAAGTGCCGCGCCGATCGCGGTGGCGGCGAAGGCCGAGGTGCAGGCCATCACCGAACGTGCCGCCGCGAGGTGGCGCCGCCGCGAGTCCCGTCAGGTCGGCTGACCGCCATGGCGCTCGGGAAGGTGCGGGCGGCCGGTCAGGCGACGAAATCCCTGACCAAGTTCGACTCGGCGCAGCTGCTCTGGCTGGTCATCTCGGTGGTAGGGATGTTCCCGCTGGTGGTGCTGGCGACGTTGGCGCTGATTGTCCTGCTGGTCATCTTCGCGATGGCCGGCGGGTCACAGATGACCTCATCCGCACCCGACTCCGCCGACGGCAGCGAGTCGGCCACCAGTACCAACGCGCTCATTGAGTTGGCGGGCGGAGACGGCCGGGGCACCTTCGACGCGACGGAGGTGCCGGACCAGGACCTGGTCGCACCGATCAAGGCCGCCGCCAGGAAGTGCGACCTGCTCACACCCGTGATCATCGCGGCCCAGATCGACCACGCGTCCGGGTTCGACGCGGAACGGGAAGGCCCACAGGGGAGGAAGGGACTCTCCCAGCTGACGCCCGAAGTGTTCGAGGAGTACGGCGAGGACGACGACGACAGCGGCGATGCGTCAGCGCTCGACGCGGAGGACTCGATCCACGCCCACGCCCGCTACTTCTGTCATCTGGCTGGGGAGACCAGGAAGCTGCTGACGGAACGCGAGGTGGTCGGCGACCAGCTGACCCTGACCCTGATGGCCTGGGACATCGGTCTCGAAGGTGTCAAGGCGCAGGGCGGCATGCCCGTCCTCGCCCTGGGCAGCTACCCGTTCCAGATTCGCGGGCTCTTCGCGACGTACACCGATGACGACGAACCTGACGCCGACGCCGACGCGGACGCGGACGCCTCGGAACCGGAGCCGGACGCGACCGCCTCGTCCGGACCGGAGGAGCCGGCGAGCGCCCCGGACGCCGACGGGGAGACGCCGCTCACCGCGTCGGACTTTGCTGCCATGTTTCCCGGCCGGAACTCCTTCTACAGTTACGCCGGGCTCACCGACGCGATGCGCAAGTTCCCCGCCTTCGCGAGCACCGGAGACACGCAGACCCGCAAGCGGGAACTGGCCGCCTTCCTGGCCAACATCGACCACGAGTCCGGTGGGCTGGTGCACGTCGAGGAGATAAACCGGGCCGCCTGGGGAAACTACTGCGACAGCGGCCAGCCCTACGGGTGCCCGGCCGGACAGACGGCCTACCACGGGCGCGGGCCGATCCAGCTCAGCTGGAACACCAACTACAAGGCCGCGGGCGACGCGCTCGGGCTGGACCTGCTCAACCAGCCCGATCTGGTGAAGACCGACTCATCGGTGGCGTGGCAGACCGCGCTGTGGTTCTGGATGACCCAGCCCGGCGCCGGCACGACGACCGCGCATTCCGCGATCACCGGCGGCGGGGGATTCGGTGAGACGATCAGGACCATCAACGGTGCGCTGGAATGCGGTGGCGGAAACCCGGCGCAGGTGCGGGCAAGGGTCGAGGCGTACCAGCGCTTCGCCGCCAGGCTGAACGTCGACCCTGGGGCAGACAACACGCTGACCTGCTAGCGCAGCCGATGCAGGGGACGAGGACTGCGGCGACCGGCTGACCGGTCGCCGCAGTCTCCTCACCGAATCGTCAGGAGTCGAGGCTGAACGTCTCCACGGTGGGCGACGTCTTGGCTCGATGCGCTCCGGCCTTGCAGCCGGCAAAGGGCCCAGCCGGGTCCCGAAGGGTGGCCAGCACCGGGCCCAGGTAGTCCCGATGCCAGTTGGCCGGGCCCAGCGGCCCGCCGGGGTGGCCGGTCAGCTCCTGCCAGGTCAGCCAGAGGGCGTGGAGTTGAGCCACCGCCTCGGCATGATTCCACCAGCGCGGGCACCAGGGCAGGGACGAGGTGGCCTCCCGTCCGTACGTCGGCAACAGGACGTGCTCGACCCAGATGCAGAGGTGGGTCAGGGCGTCGTCGTACTCCTCGCCGTCGAGGTGGTAGATGAAGCGCGGCGCGGGCGGAGGCGGCGGTGCCGGCGGGCGTACGGTCATCGCCGCCGGCTGCGCCCGGTGTCGCTCGGCCACCTCCGTCATTTCCGGCCCTTGCTCTTCTGCTGCCCGCTCGACCCGGCCAGGTTGTTCCCGTAGGCGGACATCCGGGTGGACGACGTGCCCACCACCGGCCCGATCCGCTGCACCTCGCCGCCGTGCTGGTGCCGGACGCTGGCCTCCTGCGAGATGGCGCGGAGTTGGTTGCCGACGGGACCGTCGGCGAGCCGGGCCTGACGCAGCGAACCCAACAGGTCACCGGAGACCGACTCGTTGTGCACGTGCGGGTTCGCCTGGGCATAGTCGACCCGGCCGTTCACGTAGTCGGTCCAGGCCTGGTCCCGGGCGATGGGCCGGTCCCGAGGGACTGCGTTCCGCACCTCGTCCCAGTTCTCGTGGATGGTCTGGGTCTGTCGTTGGTACGAGGCCTGTAGCTCGGCGCTCTCCACGTCGTCGCCGGGCAGGTGCATGTTGGTTGCCCGCAGGTCGCGGTCGTCGGGATGCTGGTACGTCCGGTCGGCGAATTCGTGGTCACCGACCTCGTGGTCGAGACTGCCCGCTGCCGTCAGGCCCGGCTGTCCCGGCTGGGCATAGGGATAGCTGGGGTCGTAGGTGACCTCGTTGGGCTGGCCGTGCGGGGTAGCGTGCCACTGCGCGGACTGCCCGTCGTTGGCCTCCGAGAACTGGACCCGGTCCAGGTTCTGCGCCGTCCGGTCACGCAGTTCGGCCTCGTCCGAGTCCGAACTCGACTGCGGTGACTGCCGTCGCCCGCCGTTCAGCTCGCGAACCCGCTGCTCATAGCTGATTCGGCTCATCTTGATGTCTCGCGGATCATTCCTGCCCACCGTGCTGCCTCCGTCGTGGTAGCTACCGGATGCCCGAAGAACCGGACGACCGCCTGACGGACCGGTGGCCTGGGCGGTTCAACGTGAAGGCGCAGAACTTTCCGGCGATCGGATCGTCAGCGTCGCGCCGATCGGCGTCTGGGCCCCACTGGGTCCTTCGCCTCAGGTGCCGGCCGGGCAGCGGTCACTAGCCTCCGTCCGGGGTGCCCGGGCAGACCGTCCGGGCCGGGGGAGAGAACAGCTGTGGACATCGAGACATGCCCGTCGACCGACGCCGACGCCGTACGCAGGATGCGGGCCATCTTCGCCGCGAACGCGCACCCGCTCTACACGTTCCTGTTGCGCTTGACCCGCGGGCAGCGTGAGCTCGCCGAGGACCTGCTCCAGGAGACCATGCTGCGGGCCTGGCGCCGGCTTACCGAACTTCCGACTGAGGCGGACACCGTCCGTCGGTGGCTCTTCATCGTCGCCCGGCACCTGGTGATCGACGCCGCCCGGGCCCGCGCCGCCCGACCGACCGAGATCTACGGGGTCGACGTGGCGTGGCTGCCGTCAGCTGAGAACGCCTTCGACGAGATCGTCGACCGGTTCGCGCTGGCCGACGCGCTCCGCCAGCTCACCCCCGAACATCGCGCGGTGCTTGTCGAGCTGTACTACGGTGGCGCCTCGGTCGCCGAGACGGCCAACCGGATCGGCATTCCGGAGGGGACGGTGCGGTCGCGATCGTTCTACGCCCTGCGGGCTGCGCGGGGAGTCCTCGACCGGGTCGATGAACTGGTGTCCTGACCGTCACCGGTGGCCGGCGGGGTCCGTACGGGTCAGCGCGGTCGCGACGGTCCGCCGCCCGCCGCGCAACTGCCAGCTCGCTGCGGCGACCGCCACCGGTGAGAGCCAGCCCAGGCCGGCGGCCACCGCGCGGACGGCAGCGCGCAGATCGGCGGCCTCGAACTGGCCGTACACCAGACAGCCACGCACCGGGTCGCGGAGCAGCGCCGTGATCGTGGGGCATTCGGTGGCAGCGGTCATGATGATCACTCGGGACTGTCGGGCCAGCGTCCGGACCAGCTCCCGGTAGTCAGGCGTGGCGATTCGGTCGTCCAGCAGGATCACGGCGGGACGCAGCCGTTGCGTCAGGGTCGTCGCCGTGCCGCCGTCGTCGGTACGGGCGACGACCCGGATCCGTTCGCCGGCCGCGAGGACCGCGCCCAGCGCGGCTCCTTCCGCTGGAACCGGATGGGCGATCAGCGCGGTGACCCGCTCCGGGTCGCGGCCGGTGTGGCTCCTTGGCTGTTCCCTCATCGGCCGGTCGCCGATCGCTCGCTCATGGCTACCCCATCCGGGCGGTGTGGCCGGGCGGCAGGGCCCGTCGTCCATACGACGGCGGATCACGCCATGGCGTTCAGCCGGCGGAGACCGGTCGGGCGACTACTGGCGGCCCGTCCACCGCACGACTGCTTCCGTCCGGTTGGTGGCGTGCAGCTTGGTGAAGATGTTCGCGAGGTGGTTCTTCACCGTCTTCTCGGTCAGCAGCAGGCGACGGGCGATCGCCGCGTTGGCGTGCCCGGCGCAGAGCAACGCCATCACCTCCTGCTCGCGCGGGGTCAGACCGAATGCCGCCCGCCGGGCCTGAGCGTGCTGCGTCCGTTCCGCGTCCTCCTCCTCGCGGGCGGCCTGCTCGCGGAGCACCGAAATGGTGACCGAAGCGCTGCGCGGCGAGAGCCAGCCCTGTCCGCCGGCCACTGCCCGGACGGCGCGCAGCAGTTCGGCCGGATCGAACTCACCGTGCACCAGATAGCCGCGGGCACCGCCGCGTAGCATCCCGGCGATCAGCTCGTCAGCGTCGTCGCTGGTCAGGACGAGGATGCGAGAGTGCTCCGTGAGCTGGCTGACCACGCTGAGGCCGTCGGCGATCGGCATTCGGTGGTCCAGCAGGGTCACGTCCGGACGGAGGCGCGCCGCCATGGTCACCGCGCTCCGTCCGTCGGGTGCCTCACCGACCACGGTGATGTCCTCGGCGCTGGAGAGATAGCCGCGCAGGGCCATCCGGACGATGGGGTTGTCATCCACGAGCATGACTTCGATCACGGTCGCCATCCACTGGACGGGGTCGTGGTGACACCGGCGGCGGCCGGAAGTGGTACCCGCGCGACCACCCGAGTGCCCGTGCCGACGTGCGAGTCGAGCCGCAGCGTGCCACCGACCGCTTGGGCGCGCTCGGCCATCCCGATGATGCCGAAGCTGCCCATGGTGGACAGCGTGGTCAGCTCGCTGGGCGGCGCGAAACCCACACCGTCGTCGGAGATGGTCAACTCCACCTGCCCTTCCCGTTCGCGCAGACTCACCCGGACCAGGGTGGCCCCGGCGTGCCGGGCGACGTTCTCCAACGCCTCGGCCGTGATCTGGGTCAACTCGTACCGAGCTGCCGGCGTCGGCTCCTCGACATCGGCGGCGTCGAGCTGCATCGGGACACCGGTCCGCTCTGTCCAGTTCCGACACAGCTCGCGCAGATGCTCGGCGAGCGGCCGGTCCAGCGGATCCCGGCGCAGTCCGGTGAGCAACTCACGGGCTTCCCGAATCGCGGTGTCAGCCCCGGCGGAGACCGTGCTGGCGAGTTCCTCGGCCAGGTCGGGCTGGCGGCGCAACAGGGTCGGCAGGGCGATGGCGGCGAACGAGACACCGCGCAGTGTCTTCGCTACCGAGTCGTGCAGCTCACGTGCCAACCGCGCCCGCTCGGAGGCCGCCGCCGAGTGGTAGGCGCTGGCCACTGCCGCGACGGTGGCGTCGAGGTAGCGGGTCAGCGCCGCGGTCACCACGGCGGCGCCGTACCCGCAGACGATGTTCGTCATCGGAAATGCCAGCACGAACGGTGCGGTGACGGAGTCCGCCGGTGGATCGGCACGGAGCAGTTGCGTCGCCACGGCCAGTCCGAGGCCGGCGGCGGCGATCCAGAGCGGTAGTGCGCGATTTCCCAGTAGCGCGCCGGTCAGCGCGGAGAAACCCGCGGCGTAGCAGAAAAAGGCGACGCTGCCCTGGCTGAGCACCAGTACCGCGACCATGATGGCCGCGTCGACGACCAGAAAACCCAACCGCCACATGATGACGCTCGGCCATCGGCTCAACACGGTGATCTGCACGGTGGTGGCGATGGTGACGAGGGAGAGGGTGCCGACGGTGTGCCAGGGGTCGTCGGCGAGTCGGATGCCAACGCCGACCGCCGCCAGTGTCAGCGCCAGCCTGCCGAGCAACATGGCCCGACAGAGCGCTACGTACGCGACGAATCGGTTCATCGGGCGGGATCAGCTGATGGTGATCTTGTCGATGTCGGGGGCTGGGCCGGTGTCGTTGTAGAAGGCCATGCTGATCCGCCCGGCCGGGACATCGGCGGTGTACCGGAACGTGCGGGGGGTGCTCCAGTCGGTCCCGGTGAGGCGGTGGACGGTCGGTACCGCGCCGTTGATCGAGATCATCAGGCTGCGGTCCCCTTTGAGCTGGTACGTGACGGTCACCGTGCGGCTGCCGGCGGCGGTCGTCGTGAGGTTGGCCGTCAGCCTGCCGACGTAGCGGACCCGGGCGCCACCCTCGCAGGTGGGGCAGGTGGCGATGCCGGCCCCTTCGCTGAGCACGTTGCCGGGATCCTCGGCCTCCACGCTGACCGGGCTGAACGATGGCGGCTTGGTGGTGCGGTCGGGGGTGGCGGACGGCCGTGGTGGCGGTGCCGGCGTCGCCTGCCGGCCCGGCTGGCTCGCGGCCAGGTCGCGGCCGGGCGCCCTCGGCTCCGCTGCCGTTCCGGTGCTCTGCCTGGTTGGGCCCGGCGAGGACGCGATGACACTGGGAGCGGCGGACGGCGCAGCCGACGCCGTCGGGGCAGCCGGGACGGCAGCCCCTTCCGGCCGCTGCTCGTCGGTTGCCACTAGCGAGGGAACCGCGATCGCGGTCAGGGCTATCGCACCGGCCAGTGTGCTGATTCCGGTCAGCTGCCAGACCCGGGTCGAGCGACTCGGCTGTGGCGCGCCACCTGGAAGGCGTGGGTTCGGGCCAACCACGTTGGACACTGCTTCGGTGGGCACCGTTCGACTCCCCCACGGATCGAGCCACGAACCCTGCGCATGACGCGCCCTACCGTACTTACCGGAAATGGGCCCGGACAAACTCCGGGCCGGCGACCGGACCGGTGACGACGCTGACGACAGAGTGGATCCACCGTGGTCAACGAGGCCCGACGCCGATGCCAGGCTCGTGTTCGGACCGTCCCTGTCGAGTCGGCGGGGTGAGGCGTAATGCGGACGAAATGCCGAACATCACAGCCCCGGATCGACCGTCACGGACCTCAGGCAGATTCGCGGATGATCAGCTCGGTGGGCAGGATGAGCGCCGGCTCAACCTCTTCGCCAGCGGCGAGGCGCAGCAGCAGCCGGGTGCCCTGCCGACCCAGTTCCACTATCGGTTGCCGGACGGTGGTCAACGGCGGATCGGTGTACGCGGCGGTCTCGATGTCGTCGAAGCCGATCACCGCCACGTCCTCGGGTACCCGACGTCCGGCCTCGCGCAGCGTACGCAGGGCGGCGTGGGCCATCAGGTCCGACGCGGCGAAGACGGCGTCCAGATCGGGGTGGGCGGCGAGCAGCTCGCGCATCGCCGCCGCTCCGGACTCGCGGGTGAAGTCGCCGACCGCCACCATCTCGGGCAGCCCGGCGGCGGCGACGGTGTCCCGGTAGCCAGCCAGCCGCTCGATGCCGGCGACCATGTCCTGCGGCCCGGCGATGGTGGCGATCCGACGTCGGCCGCTGTCGATCAGGTGCCTTACCGCCCGGGTGACCCCGCCGACCTGGTCGACGTCGATGTACGGCACGTCCGCCCCGTCGAGTGGCCGGCCGCTGCACACCACCGGGATGCCCAGCGCGGCCAGTCGGGCGGGCAGCGGATCTGCCCCGTGCAGCGAGGCGAACAGCACCCCGTCGACGTGTCGACCGGTGGTGTACCGGGCGACCCGTTCATGCCCGGCCGGCGACCCGGCCAACATCAGCACCAGCTGTTTGTCCGCGGCCTCCAACTCCTGGGCGGCGCCGCGGATGATCCCGGGAAAAACCTGGTCGTCGGAGAAGACCCGGGTGGCCTCCTCCGGCATCACCAGGGCGATCGAGTCGGTCCGCTGGGTGACGAGGGTACGTGCGGCCAGGTTCGGCACGTACCCCAGCTCGGCGACCGCCTGGCGGACCGCTTCCTGGATCGGCTCGGCGACCGTGGTTGAACCGTTGACCACCCGGGAAACGGTGGCCCGGGACACCCCGGCCCGTCGTGCCACCGCTTCCAGCGTGGGCCGTTGCGCCCCCGTCATCGGAGAAACCACCACCTCGTCACAGCCCGTTCCGGGAGATCACCTCCTGGTACCACCGGGCGCTGGACTTCGGTGTACGCCGCTGAGTGAGGTAGTCGACGTGCACGATGCCGAATCGCTTACGGTACCCCTCGGCCCACTCGAAGTTGTCAAGCAATGACCATACGAGATAGCCGCGCAGGTCGACGCCCCGGGCGATGGCCTCGTGCGCGGCGCGCAGGTGGCCATCGAGGTAGGCGATCCGGTCCGAGTCCTGGAGAGGGGTCGTCGGGTCGGCGGTCTTGTCCGGGAAAGCCGCACCGTTCTCGGTGATCAGCAGCGGCACCGCCGGGTAGTCGGTGGCGATGCGCTCCAGCAGCCGGGTCAGTCCGGCCGGTTCGATCATCCAGCCCATGTCGGTGAGCGGCCCCACCGGAGCCAGGAACTGCACCTGTCCCTCGGTGCCGGGGTACGCCCCGCCACCACCGGCACCGTCCGTCCGTCCGGCGACGTAGGTGGGCGCGTAGTAGTTGATCCCGAGCAGGTCGATCGGCGCCGCGATGATCTTCTCGTCGTTGTCCTGCACGAAGGTGGGTTCGACGATCCGCGCGACATGCTCCCGGATGTCGTCCGGGTACCCGCCGACCAGCAGCGGATCGAGGAAGATCCGGTTGTGCAGGCCGTCGACCAGGCGTGCGGCGGCGGCGTCCGCCGCGCTGTGGGGATCGGCCGGGCGCACGTCGGCGGGATTGAGCGTGACACCGACCCGGCCGGCACCGGCCGCGCGCAACGCCTGGGTGGCCAGGCCGTGCGCCAGCAGCAGATGGTGTACGGCGCTGAAGGCCGCGCCCGGATCCTGCACCCCGGGGGCGTGCACGCCGTTGCCGTAGCCGAGGTACGCCGAGCACCACGGCTCGTTGAGCGTGGTCCAGGTACCGACCCGGTCGCCGAGGCGGGCGTACAACGCGGAGGCGTAGGTGGCGAAGTGCTCGGCGGTGTCCCGGCTGGTCCAACCGCCGCGATCCTGAAGGGTCTGCGGCAGGTCCCAGTGGTAGAGCGTGATGATCGGATCGATGCCCCGGCCCAGCAGCGCGTCCGTCAGCCGGTCGTAGAAGTCCAGGCCGCGCGGGTTGACCGGGCCGCTGCCGTCGGGCTGGATGCGGGGCCAGGAAACCGAGAAGCGGTACGCCTGCAACCCCAGCTCCGCCATCAGCGCGACGTCGTCGGCGTACCGGTGGTAGTGGTCGCAGGCGACGTCACCGGTGTGGCCGGCGTGCACCTTGCCCGGCGTACGGCTGAAGGTGTCCCAGATCGACTCGCCGCGCCCGTCGTCGCGGGTCGCCCCCTCGATCTGGTACGCCGCAGTGGCCGCACCCCAGAGAAAGTTGTCCGGAAAACTCAACTCAGTCACGCCTTGACCGCACCTTCCATGATCCCGCCGATGATCTGGCGGCCGAACAGGACGAATACCAGCAGCAGGGGCAGCGTGGCGATGGCCGTGCCGGTGAAGACCTGGGACATGTCCTGGTAGTAGCCGTCAGACAGGGCCCGCAACGATAGCTGCACGGTGGGATTCTCCGGGTCGTTGAGCACCGCGTACGGCCAGAGGAAGTCGTTCCAGGTGGTCATGAAGGTGAGCAGGCCGAGCACGGCGGCGGCCGGTCGCAGCGCCGGTACCACCACGTTCCAGTAAATGCGGGCGGTACCGCAACCGTCCACCCGGGCTGCCTCGATCAGCTCGCTGCTGACCGCCTGCCCGGCGTACTGCCGCATCATGAACACCCCGAAACCGGTGACCAGTGCGGGCATGATCACCGCCGGCAGCCGGTCGTTCAGGTTCAACTTCGTCATCAGGATGTACAACGGAATCACGCCCAGTTGGGTGGGCACCATCATCGTGGCAATGATGATCATCAGCAGTGCGCTGCTGCCCCGGAACCGCAGCTTGGCGAAGGCGAACCCGGCGAGGGTGGAGAAGAACACCACGGAGACGGTGACCGTGATCGCGACGATCGCCGAGTTGATCAGGCCGGTCAGGAAGTAGGCGTCGGTGTTGGCGAACAGCCGGGAGATGTTGGCGCCCAGGTTGCCGCCGGGGGTCACCGGCGGTGGCAGCTGGCCCATCGCATCGCTGGACCGGCTGGCCACCACGAACATCCAGTAGATCGGGAAGACCGACAGGACCCCGGCGGCAACGAGTGCGAAGTACGTGAGCGGGCTCGCCCGCCACAGCCTGCTCATCGCGCCACCTCGCTGCGCTCGGCGTCCCGATGAGCTTCACCAGCACTGAGCCGAATTGTTCGCTCGCTGCGCTCGCTCACCGGCGCCACCTCGCTGCGCTCGGCGTCCCGACGAGCCACCACGGCACCGTGCTTAATGATTCGCTCGCTGTGCTCGCTCATCGGGAGCCTCCCTTCCGCTTGCCGGTGTCCGGCCGGGCGCCGGCGCCGAGCCGGCGGATGATCAGGACGTTGATCGCCGCGACGATGGCGATCAGGGCGAAGAGCAGCCAGGCGACAGCCGACCCGTAGCCGAAGTTGTAGTACGGCGCGAAGGCGTTCTCGAACATGTACATGGTCATCGTCTGCGACTCGCGCAGCGGCCCGCCCCGGATCGCGTTGGTGCCGGAGTGGAACAGCCGAGGCTCGGTGAACAGTTGCAGCCCGCCGATGGTGGAGATGATGACGCAGAAGATGATCGTCGGCTTGAGCAGCGGCACGGTGATGGTCCAGAACTGCCGGGCCCGGTTCGCGCCGTCGATCGCCGCCGCCTCGTAGAGGTCGCGGGGGATGGCCTGCATGGCGGCCAGGAAGATCAGCGCGTTGTAGCCGGTCCAGCGCCAGTCGACCATCGTCGAGATGGCCACCCAGGAGGCGAACCGGTTGGACTTCCACTCGATGCCGTCGACGCCGACTAGGTCGAGCAGCCAGTTGACCATGCCGAACTCGCGGCCGAACAGCACCCCGAACACGATCGCCACGGCGGCCGTGGACGTCACGTTGGGCACCAGGACCGCCATCCGCCAACCGGTACGCATCCGGAGCTGCCGGTTGAGCAGGTTCGCCAGCCAGAGCGCGGCGAGCAGCTGGGGGAGCGTGCTGATGACGAAGATGCCGAGGGTGTTGACCACCGAGTGCCAGAAGTCGCTGTCTGCCAGCAGCCGGGTGTAGTTCTCCGCGCCGATGAAGGTGGGATTGCTGCCCAACAGGTCCCAGCCGTGCAGGGAGACCCAGAAGGTGTACGCCAGCGGCCAGGCCCCGAAGATCGCAAAGATCACGAAGAACGGGGCGATGTAGAGGTAGGGCGAGTACTTCGCGTCGATCCGGCTCAGCCGGCCGGCCCGGGACGGGCGGGTGTCCCGCGGCGCCGGTCCGGCCGGCGGTCGCGCGTCGAGCTGCAACGCCATGACCCGTTGACTCCTTTCCACGCCCCCGCCCCGCGCCGGCCCAGGGCGAGCCGCCGTACGCGTACGACGCGGCGGACCTGGACCGGCGGCGGGGATGGGGCCGTCGGGCCGGTTACTTGGCGGCGGCCTTCTTGGCGTTGTTGATCGCGTCCTGCCAGCCCTGGTCGGGGCTACGCTGGCCCAGCTCGACGGTGCGGACCGCGTTCTCCACCTCGGTGCGGACGGCCTGGTTCTTCGGGCCCATGTAGACCGGCTTCAGGGTCTTCGCGCCCTCGCCGAAGATTTTGCCGACCGGCGCGTCGGAGAAGTACGCGTTGGTGGCCTCGGTGATGGCGGGGTCGTCCAGCGCCTGCGGCGAGGACGGCAGCGGGCCCTTGGCCTTGAAGGCGCCGATGTGACCCTCGGCGCTGGTCAGGAACTTGACCAGCTTGACCGCCTCGTCTTGGTGCTTGCTCTGCTGCGGCACGGCCAGGTGCGAGCCGCCCCAGTTGCCGCCGTTGCCCGGCACCCGGGCGATGTCCCACTTGCCCTTGGCCTCCGGCCCGGCGTTGCCCTCGATCACGCCGGTCATCCAGGCGGGGCAGGCGATGGTGGCGAACTTGGCCTGCTTGAAGGCGGAGACCCACTCCTCGGACCAGGAACCGTACTTGCCGGACAGGCCGGCGTTGACGATGTTCATGGTGATGTCCCAGGCCTGCTTGACCGCCGGGTTGGTGTCCACCACCAGGTTGTCGCTGGTGTCGTAGTAGTGGTAGCCCTGCGCGTTGCCGGCCGTCTGGAGCACGATGGTGTTGAAGGTGTTGGTGGCCGCGTCCAGGAACGACGCGCCGGTGTTGGCGGCCTTGAACTTCTCGCCGGTGGCGATGTAGTCCTCCCAGGTCGGCCAGAGCGCGGAGACCTGCTCACGGTCGGTCGGCAGGCCGGCCTTCTCGAACAGGTCGGTGCGGTAGCACATGGCCATGCCGCCCACGTCGGTGCCGAGCCCGATCAGTTTTTGGCCGTCGGCGGTGAGCCCCTGGTTCCACTTCCACTCCAGGAAGTTGCCCTTGAGGTCGGCGGCACCGTGGTCGAGCAGGTTCACGAAGTTGTCCGGGTTGGCCTTGTACTCGACCATCAGGCCCTCTTCGATGGCCACGACGTCACCGGCGCCCTTGCCCGCGGCAAGCCACTGGGTCAGCTTCGGCGAGTACTCGTCGAGGTTGCCGCCGGTGCCCCGCTCGACGATCTTGATGTTCGGGTTGGCGTCCATGTACTGCTGGTAGAGCTGCTCGTAGCCGAACTGCCCGAAGACGTCGACGGTGAGCGTTATCTTGCCGTCCCCGGCGGCCTCGTCGCCGCCGCCGCAGCCGCTGGTGACGAGCAGGACGCCGGTGGCGGCCAGAGCGACCGCCGCGAGGCGGTGACGCGGGAATGTGCCCATTGTCTGATGACCCCTCTCAGGTCGGGGTGGTGGTAGAAGGTTCTGAGAGCGCTCTCTCGTAGCCTGCGGTCCGCCCCGGGACCGTGTCAAGAGAGCGCTCTCTCAGCCCCCATCACAGAATGGCCACAACCGGCCCGCCGTCCACCCGCGCCGATTGATCATGAGGTTGGCGGCAACTGAGGAGATCAACTCTGCCGCCAACCTCATGATCAACGAGGTTGGGAGGGGTCAGCCGGTGCGTACGCCGTCGAGCAGGGTGCGGTCACCGGAGACGGTGAGGGTGTCGAAGCTGACTCGCCCCCAGAGCGCCAGCAGCAGGTCGCTGGCGGTGCCGGTGACCTGAACCCGGGCGTGGTGGTCGTCGTGGTCGAGGATGGTGCCGGTGTCGAGCAGGGCCACCCCCTCACCGCGCAGCCGCAGATACCACTCCTGGTCGGCGTCGGTGGCGGTCAACCGGACCACGCCCGCCCACGGGCCGCCCGACCTGCGCCGGCCCGCTGGCAGCCAGGTGTCCAGCACCTCGCTCACCCCGTCGGCCGCGAGCTTGGCCTCGACCGGCTCACCCGCGGCGATGGCGAGCTGGGCGTCCCAGCGGTGCACCGCCGTCTCATGGGCCATCCGGCGTGGCCAGAAGCCCGCCTTCTTCGGCTGCGGAGCCCAGTTCCAGGCCGGCGCCTCCGGGTCGAGGGAGTCGAAGAGCGCCATCAGTTCGTCGTACGCCTGCTGCCACTGCTGCACGGCGGTGACGTCCGCCGCCGGCTCGACCGGCTGTGACCTGCCCTGCTGTGGTGCCGACGGATCGCCCGAGCCGGCCACGGCGTGCACCCATCGGTAGACGCCGGCGAGATGGCGGGTCAGGTCGGTCACGGTCCAACCGGGGCAGGACAGCACAGGTGTCTCGGGCGGCGCCTCGGCTACCGCGGCGGCGAACGCCGGGCCCTCCGTCCGGAGCGCGCCGATCCAGAAATCCTTGGTGCCGTGCAATCTGCTCATCGCCATCCTCCCGGGGGTGACCGGGCCACCAGTGGGTGCCACGGCTACCCCTCAGCCTAGGGTGAGAGGCGTGTCTGACGTCTACGCCCAGCCGACAGCCGCCGCGCAACCCGCCAGCACGGACGATCTGGCGCAATACACGACATTGTGCCTGGGAGGGCCCGCCGGCCGGGTGGTCAGCGCCACAAACGCCGACGAGATCGTCAGCCGGGTACGCGAGGCGGGCGCCGAGATCCTCCTGATCGCCGGTGGTAGCAACGTGGTGATCGGTGACGGTGGCTTCCCCGGCACGGTGGTGCTCGTCCGCTCCCGGGGGCTGCGGGTACTCACCGAGGACGAGCAGACCGTGACGGTACGGGTCGAGGCCGGCGAGCCGTGGGATGACCTGGTCGCCGCGACGGTACGCAACGGCTGGTCGGGGCTGGAGTGCCTCTCCGGCATTCCCGGCTCGACCGGTGCCACGCCGATCCAGAACGTCGGGGCGTACGGGCAGGAGGTCGCCGAGACCATCACCGCCGTGCAGGTCTACGACCGGACGGCCGGCACGGTCGGGCAGGTCGAGGCCGTCGACTGCGGCTTCGCCTACCGGTCCAGCATCTTCAAGTACAACGAGCGCTGGGTGGTGCTCTCCGTGGACTTCCGGCTGGCCCGCTCGCCGCTGTCCGGTCCGGTGCGCTACGCGGAGCTGGCCCGGGCGCTCGGCGTCGAGGTCGGTGACCGCGTGCCGCTGGCTCAGGCCCGGTCCACGGTGCTGGGACTACGCGCGGGCAAGGGCATGGTGCTCGACGCGGGCGACCCCGACACCCGCTCCGTCGGCTCGTTCTTCACCAACCCGGTCCTCGACGCCGCCGCGTACGAACAGTTGCGGCAGCGGGCCAACGGGCTGGGTGAGCCGCCGGCGTGGCCCGGTGTCGGCGGCGTGGTCAAGGTCAGCGCCGCCTGGCTGATCGACAAGGCCGGTTTCGGCAAGGGGTATCCCGGTCCCGAGGGCACGGCCATCTCCACCAAGCACACCCTCGCCCTCACCAACCCCACCGGCACCGCCAGCGCTCAGGCCCTGCTCACCCTGGCCCGCGAGATCCGCGACGGCGTCCAGTCCCGCTTCGGCGTGACCCTGCACCCCGAACCCGTCCTCATCAACTGCACCCTCTGACAAAGTTGATCAAGAAGTTTGCGTCGGCTTTCGCGGGCGATCTGGACGAAAACTTCTTGGTCAACTCCGTGTCCGCCGGGCTCGTTCAGCTGGGGGATACTGCGGGCCAGGGGACGGTGAGGCGGCCGTGGCGCCAGTGGCCGGGGCGGCCGAGGACGGGCCAGCCCTGGGCGCGGACGGCCGACACGGTGTGCAACCAACGTTGGCGCGGGCCGAAGGGGGCGTAGCCGGCGGCGGTACGCCAGGCGTCGTCCAGGGCCCGGATCAGGTCGTGGATCCGCTCGCCCGGCACGTTGCGGTGGATCAGCGCCTTCGGCAGCCGTTCGGCCAGTTCGGCCGGAGTGCGCAGGGTCGCCAGCCGGGCGGCCAGGGTCAGCGAGCGCGGCCCGTCGACATCGAGCAGCACCCACCCCCCGAGGCGTCCCAACTCGTCGCAGGTCCCCTCCACCAGCAGCCCGCCGGGCGCCAGCCCGGCGCACATCGTGGCCCACGCGTCGGCCACCTCGCTCTCGTCGTACTGGCGCAGCACGTTCAACGCGCGGACCAGGGTGGGACGCAGACCGGCCAGCTCGAAGCCGCCACGGGCGAAGGTGAGCCCGGGTGGGTCGGCGGCGGGCTGCGCGTCGGCGACGCGTACCGGATCGATCTCCAGCCCGACCACCCGCACGTCCGGGCGGACCCGGGCGGCGAGCCGGTCCCGCAGCTCCACCGCGGTCACCGGGGTCGCGCCGTAGCCGAGGTCCACCACCAGCGGGTCTGGCGCGGCGCGCAGCGGATCAGCGCAGGTCTCCACGATCCAGTTGTCGACCCGGCGGAGCCGGTTGGGATTCGTGGTCCCCCGGGTCGCCGCGCCGAGCGGCCGGGACGCCGGCGTCACCGTCAGCCCGTCCGGTGCACCTTGTGCTGGGCGGCCTGGGCCAGCGGCCGGACCACGAGACGGTCCACGTTGACGTGCTGTGGTCTGGTGGCGCACCAGGCGATGCAGTCGGCGACGTCCTCGGCGAGCAGCGGCTCCGCGACGCCGGCGTAGACCGCCTCCGCCCGCTCGACATCCCCGTTGAAGCGGGTCAACGAGAACTCGTCGGTCTTCACCATGCCCGGGTCGATTTCGATCACCCGCACCGGGCGCCCACACAACTCCAGCCGCAACGTGCCCGCGATCGCGGTCTGCGCGTGCTTGGCCGCGGTGTAGCCGCCCCCACCCTCGTAAACGGTGAAGCCGGCGGTCGACGAGACGACGACGACGGTACCGGACCCGGAACTCTCCAGCGCTGGCAACAGCGCCTGGGTGACCCGCAGCGTGCCGAGCACGTTGACGTCGTACATCCACTGCCAGTCACCGATCGCGCCGGACTCCACCGGATCCAGCCCGCGTGCTCCACCCGCGTTGTTCACCAGAAGGGTCACCGGCCCGCCGGCCTGCTGTGCGGCCCGGGCGAGGTCGGCCACCGACTCGTCGGAGGTGACGTCACAGCGCACTGCGGTGGCGGAACCGCCGGCTGCGCTGATCTCCGCGACCAGTTCGGCCAGGCGGTCGGTACGCCGTGCCGCGGCGAGCACGTGGAACCCCTCGCCCGCGAGCCGCCGGGCGGTGGCGGCGCCGATCCCGCTGGATGCTCCGGTGACGATCGCGACACGACTCATCCGGCCATTCTCGCCCCCCGCCATCGGATGGCGGGCGGCACGGTCGCCATGAGGTCGGTCACGCCCGAAGGCCTGCCCGACGTATTACCCGTCGCCGATCGGGAAGATGACATCCGGCGTGGAGTGTTGACGCAGGAGCGCCGGTCGTGCGGGGACGGCATCAACCGTGGCAAAGGGAGCGGAAGTGGCGGAAGAGCACACCGGTGTCGGTCGTCAGCGAGGTTCCCTGCCGTGGCCGCGTCCCCGGCGGATCGCGACACTGTCGGTACACACCTCACCGTTGCACCAGCCGGGCACGGGGGATGCGGGCGGCATGAACGTCTACATTCTGGAGGTGTCCCGGCGACTGGCCGAGGCGAACGTCGAGGTCGAGATCTTCACCCGGGCCACCTCGGGCGACCTGCCGCCGGTGGTGGAGGTGGCCCCAGGAGTGCACGTCCGGCACGTGATGGCCGGCCCGCTGGAGGGCCTGACCAAGGAGGAACTGCCCGGCCAGCTCTGCGCGTTCACCGCGGGCGTGCTGCGCGCCGAGGCGGCCCGCCCGCCGGGCCACTACGACCTCATCCACTCCCACTACTGGCTCTCCGGGCAGGTCGGCTGGCTGGCCAAGGACCGCTGGGGGGTGCCGTTGGTGCACACCGCGCACACCCTCGCCAAGGTGAAGAACGCGCAGCTCGCCGTCGGTGACCGACCGGAGCCGAAGGCGCGGGTGATCGGTGAGGAGCAGGTGGTCGCGGAGGCGGACCGGCTGGTGGCGAACACCCGGGTCGAGGCGCGGGACCTGATCGGCCGGTACGACGCGGACCCCACCCGGGTGACGGTGGTCGAGCCCGGGGTGGATCTGGAGCGGTTCCGTCCCGCTGCCGGCGACCGGGACACGGCGACCACGGCTGCCCGGGTTCGGCTGGGCCTGCCGACCCGAGGTCATCTGGTCGCCTTCGTCGGGCGGATCCAGCCGCTGAAGGCGCCCGACGTCCTCATCCGCGCGATCGCCGCCCTTCGTGCGCGGGATCCCGAGCTGGCCCGTGAGGTGGCGGTGGTGATCTGCGGCGGGCCCAGCGGCACCGGGCTGGACCGGCCCACCGCGCTTATCGAACTGGCCGCCTCGCTCGGCGTCACCGACCGAGTGCACTTCCTGCCGCCGCGCACCGGAGTGGAACTGCCCCTGCTGTACCAGGCGGCCGACCTGGTCGCGGTGCCGTCGTACAACGAATCCTTCGGCCTGGTCGCACTGGAGGCCCAGGCCTGCGGTACGCCCGTGGTGGCCGCCGCCGTCGGCGGACTGGTCACCGCGGTACGTGACCAGGTCAGCGGGGTGCTGGTGCGCGGACACGACCCGGCGGACTGGGCGGGTACGCTGGCCCGCCTGTTGCCCGACCGGGCCCGACGGGCGGAGTTGTCCGCCGGTGCCGCCCGGCATGCCCGAGCCTTCTCCTGGCATCGCACGGCCGCCGGCCTGCTCAGCGTCTACGGTGAGGCGATCGCCGACAACCGGGCCGGCCTCACCGCAGAACTCACCGCCTCCTGCTGTTGACCGCAGGACGGGCTGTTGACCGCAGGACGGGCTCGGCCCACCGGTCCGGTCCCTCCGGGCAACACAGGTAGGCGCGGCCTCGGTCCACCCGGCGTTGCACCGGAGTTCGCCCGGCTGCGCCGGACCTGCACGGCGACTGCCCGGCAGCCGGGCGATGCGGTGGTGATCGTCGTAGAGTTGGCCGGATGAGCGACCTCGGTGCACTGATCGAGTCCGTCTGCGCGGAGCGGGACCTCGCCTGCGAGTCCACCGGCCCGGGGTCGTACGCGGTGACCCTGCCCGGTACGCACAAGCTCAAGACGATCTGCAACCTGATCGTCGGTGAGCACGCGCTGCGGATCGAGGCGTTCGTGATGCGTCAGCCGGACGAGCGGCGCGAGGAGCTGTGGGCCTGGTTGTTGCAGCGCAACGCCAAGATGTACGCCGTGTCGTTCTCCATCGACGCGGTCGGTGACGTCTACCTCACCGGCCGGGTCAACCCGGACGGTGTCGACGCCGACGAGTTGGATCGGCTGCTCGGCGCGGTACTGACCTACGCCGACGAGTCCTTCGACACGATGCTGGAGATCGGCTTCGGCAGCTCGATCCGCCGCGAGTGGGAGTGGCGGGTGAAGCGCGGTGAGTCGACCGCCAACCTGGCCGCCTTCGCGCACCTGTTCGAGCCCTCGGAGGCCGCCCGGTCGGCTCCACCGGCAGCCGGAAACTCGGACGCCTCTTGACGGCAGTCGGAGGTTCGGACCGCTCCTGACGGGTAAGCCGCTGCGCGCGGTGCGGCGTTGGGACCCGCCGCGCCGAGACGGCGAGTGGCGAGGAGCGTGAGCATCCATGGCTCAGCGAAGCAGCTCGGGTCGCGGCGGGACCGCGACCAGGACCAAGCGGCAGGGCGGCAACCAGACCCCGAACACGCCACGGATCTCCGAGTCGGAGATCTCCCGCATGCGGGTGGACGACATTCGGGGACAACTGCGGCGGCACGGAGTCTCCGGCATCTCGGCCCTGCGTAAGCCGGAACTGGTGAAGACACTGGCGAAGACGCTGCGATCCAGCGGTGCCGGGCGCCGCAGCAGCGGCCCGGCCGGCCGGGCCGGCGCCACGAAGGCGTCCGGCACGAAACAGGCGGCTTCCGGCCGGACCAAGGCGGCGCCGGGACGGGCCAAGGCGGCGCCGGGACGGGCCAAGGCGGCGCCGGCGAAACGGGCTGTTCCGGCGCGCAAGGCGACCGGCGCGGCGGGAGCGCGAAAATCGGCCCCGCGCAAATCCGCCGCGAGCGGCACGACGGCTACCCGCGCCCGTAAGGCGGTACCCACCCGCCGTCCGGCGGAGGCCCGCCCGGCCCGTGGTGGCGCGGCCCGGACCGGTCGGTCGACGTCGCGGTCGGTCCGGTCGTCGCAGCTGATCTCCTCGCTCCAGGACCGGCCGGAGCGCCCCGGCCGCAGCCTGGTGACCACCAACCATGACGTCATTCGGCGGTGGGCCCGGGAGCGGGGCGCCAAGCCGGCGACGATCAGCGGTACCGAGCGTGCGGGTCGGGCCGGGGTGCTGACGTTCAACATTCCGGGTTACCGGGAGAGCAGCCGGATCCGCGAGATCACCTGGGACGAGTGGTTCCACACCTTCGACCTGCGCCGGCTGAACCTGATCTATCAGGAGCAGATGCGGGACGGCCGGCAGAGCAACTTTTTCCGGACCGAATCACCCGATCGTGAGGACGGGTGAAAGGTTTGCGGGAATAGTCCTCGGGTACCCGCAGTTGGCCTTGACCGAGGGCCTGAGCGTCGTCTCGAAGGGGATCGCGCTGTGACGGGCGAGACAGCCGCTCAGGTTGAATCGCGAGGTCTGGCCGCACTAGCTTTATTGCACCGCGTCACGCTCGGTACCGTTCGGGGGAGCGGCGGATCGATCAGATCTGTGCAGCCGGGCGAGACGCGGGGGACGGGTGGACCGACACCGTTGGGGGACGGTGGCCCACCTGTTTGGACCGGCGGCGCGAGCGGGCGTCGCTTACGGGGGTGAGTGCCGCCCGCCGCCGCCGGTCGTACGACGTGAAATGCCCGGCACGACTTCGTGCCGGGCATGACGCGTGTGCTCAGGAATGCCCGGCCAGCGACGGCTCGGCCCGTTCCCGCTGACGACGCAGGGTGGCCACGCGTCGCTCCCGCGCCGGCCCGGCGAGCAGGTGCGCACCAGCGGCCAACAGACCCAGTGCGCCGACCAGCAGCCAGTGCCCGTCGCCCCACCGTTGCAGGCTGAAGCCGCCGAGCGTCGGCGCGATGAAGGACGCTGCGGGGAAGGCCAGATAGAAAACCGACTGGTAGCGGGCCCGCAGCGCCGGTGGCGCCAGGTCCGCGTTGATCTGTGCGTTGGGTGGCGCGGCCAGCATCGAGCCGACCGTCCAGACCAGGCAGGCGCCCAGGTAGAACACGAGGTCGTCGGCGACCGCGAGCGCGCCGAAGCCGACGGCGAGCAGCGCCGTCGACAGGGCCAGCACGTGGGCCTTCCGGTGGCGGTCGATGAGCCGGGGTACGAACAACTGCCCGAGCACGATCAGGACGCCGCCGAGGGCCACCACCGCGCCGTACGACGACGGCCCCAACCCGTCGTCGCGCATGGCCAACGGCATGATCGTCGACGCCTGCATGGTCAGTACGGCGAGGACGAAGGTCAGCCCGACGAAGACCAGGAAGTGCCGGTCGGTAAGCGCGGTGTGCAGCCCGGGTCGACGCGGGCGGCGGGTGCCGGCGGCCGGACTCGCCCGCATCTGCCGACGGGCCAGCGTCTCCGGGACCTTCCAGGCGATGAGCGCGGCGGTCGCCACCGTGGCGACCGCGTCGACCAGGAAGAGGGCCACGTAGCTTGCCTCGGCCAGCAGACCGGCCAGCAGCGACGCGACGGCCATGCCGAGGTTGAACGCCCAGAACTGCAGGTTGAAGGCGCGGGACCGGCGATGCTCCGGTACCACGTCGACGATCGCGGCCACGAAGGCCGGGCTCGGCATGGAGTGCGTAACCCCGACCAGCAGGGCGAGTGCCGCGATCATGCCCAGGTGCTGGCTGAGGGCCAGCGCGACCATCAGGGCGGCGGTGACCAGGTGAGCTGCCACCAGGGTCGAGCGTCGACCCCAGCGGTCGGCCAGGACCCCACCGAGCAGCACCCCGACCGCACCACCCGCGCCGTACCCGCCGACCACCACGCCGGCCAGTGACTCGCTGGCGCCCCGGGCCGCGGTCAGGTAGAGCGACAAGAAGAGCATCGCGAACGCCCCGGCCCGGTTGATCAGCAGGCCGACCCAGAGGTACCAGAAGGTCGTGGGCAGGCCACCCGCGGTGTCGGTCAGCCAGCGACGAAGCGCCCCGGTCGCCACCGGGTCGTGCTGCTGCTGTTCGGCCGGCGCCCCGACCTTCCCGATCTGTTCGGACACCTAACAGATCTTGCCCGGGCTGATCGGCGGGCGAGACGCGGGGTGGCGGGGTTCACCCCCGGGAGGTGGCCACCGGCTCGGCCGCCTGCGGGGCGGCGGGCTGCGGTGCGGTCGACTGCACCGTCACCACCGGGGCCGCGCCAGCGGTACGCAACGCGAGGGCACGCCGTTCCCGCGCGGGCCCGGAGAGCAGGTGGCCCACCGCCATCACCAGGCCGATCGCTGCACAGCCCGCCCAGAGGGTCGCGTTGCCGGCCTGCTCCCGTACCAGTCCGCCGAGGATCGGCGCCGCCGCTCCGGCCAGCTGCCAGGAGAGCGAGAAGACGCCCTGGTAGCGACCACGCAGCTCGGTGGGGGAGAGTTCGGCGATGAGGGTGGCGTTGGACGGCGAGTTGAGCATCTCGCCGAGCGTCCAGATCAGCACCGTCAGCCCGTAGAACCAGGCGACCTCGGCGAACGCGGTCAGCCCGAAGCCCACGCCCATCACCACCGCGGCCAGGGCGAGCACGTGTGAGCGGTTGCGCCCTCTGATCAGCCGGGGCACGAAGAGTTGACCGGCCACGATCAGCACGCCGTTGAGTGCGATCACCGATCCGTACGTGGCGGGGCTCAGGCCCGAGTCGGCCATCGCGATCGGCAGCATCGAGATGTGCTGGAGGAAGACGAGCGCCCCGAGGAGATTCAGGGCGACGAAACCGAGGAACACCCGGTCGGTCAGGAGGGTCCGCAGGGCTCCGGCCGGTACGCCGCCGCGCGGCATGCCGACGGTGACGGTCCGGGTCTCCTTGACCTTCACGAAGATGATCAGCGCGGTGACCACCGTGGTGGCCGCGTTGACCACGAAGAGCAGCAGGTAACCGGCCTGCGCGGCGAACCCGGCGAGCACCGCGGCGCAGGCGAACCCGAGGTTGATCGCCCAGTAGTTGAGCGAGAAGGCGCGCAGCCGGTCCCGCTCCGGCACCACGTCGATCATCATGGCGCCGAACGCGGGGCGGGCCGCCTCGGCGAAGAGGCCGAGCAGCAACGCCCCTGCCGCGACCGTCCACAGGTCACGGGCGAAGCCCATGGCGAGCATCATGGTCGCGGCGCCGAGGTGGGCGGTGAGCAGGGTCGGCCGGCGACCCCACCGGTCGGTCAGGGTGCCGCCGGCGGTGGTGCCGACCGCACCGCCGACGCCCCAGGCACCGAGCACCAGCCCGGCCTGCGAGGCGGAGAAGCCGCGTTCCTGGGTCAGGTAGATGGCGAGGAAGACCAGGACGAACGAGCCGAGTCGATTGATCAGCGTGCCCGTCCAGAGGTACCAGAAGGTCCTCGGTAGCCCACCTGTGGTGTCCCGGAACCAACCCCGCATCGCGCGCACGCCCGCGCCCCCGTTTCCGTAATGCCTGGTGATCTGTTGGATCCTTACCAACCTAGTGGCGCGCCGGAATCAAGGTCACCTGGATTTCCACGTGGTGGTCGTCACCACCCTTCCCGCGCGGGCCATTGCGGGTTGCGGCAGGATGATCGGCATGACAGCTAGCGAGGGGCCCACCGTCGGGACGCTGGTCCTGCTGCGGCACGGCGAGAGCGACTGGAACGCCAAGAACCTCTTCACCGGCTGGGTCGACGTCGACCTGACCGCGAAGGGGGAGGACGAGGCGCGCCGCGGCGGCGAGCTGCTGCGCGAGCACGGCCTGCTGCCGGACGTGGTGCACACAAGCGTGATGCGCCGCGCCATCCGGACCGCCGAGTTGGCGCTGAACGCCGCCGACCGGCACTGGATCGCGGTGCGTCGGTCGTGGCGGCTGAACGAGCGCCACTACGGGGCGTTGCAGGGCAAGAACAAGAAGCAGACCCTGGATGAGTACGGCGAGGAGCAGTTCATGCTCTGGCGCCGGTCGTACGACACCCCACCGCCGCCGATCGAGGACGACGACGAGTGGTCGCAGGTGGGTGATCCGCGTTACGCGCTGCTGCCGACCGAACTGATGCCGCGTACCGAGTGCCTCAAGGACGTCGTCGAGCGGATGCTGCCGTACTGGTACGACTCGATCGTGCCGGACATCCTGGCCGGCCGTACGGTGCTGGTGGCCGCGCACGGCAACTCGTTGCGGGCGCTGGTCAAGCACCTGGACCAGATCAGTGACGAGGCCATCGCGAAGCTCAACATCCCCACCGGAATTCCGCTGCGCTACGACCTGGACCCGCTGCTGCGTCCGCAGACGCTGGGCGGCACCTACCTCGACCCGGAGGCCGCCAAGGCGGCCGCCGCCGCCGTCGCCAACCAGGGTCGCTGAGCCGACCGAGGACTTCGAGACGGACCCGAGGGGCCCCGGCGCTGGCCGGGGCCCCTCGCCGTGCTCAGGGAGAGGTCACGGGTTCGCCGGTGATCAGGTAGACCACGTGTTCGGCGCTGTTGACCGCGTGGTCGGCGAAGCGCTCGTAGAAGCGACCGAGCAGGGTGGCGTCGATCGCGGTCTCCACCCCGTACGGCCAGTCCGCGCCGAGCAGCACCCCGAACAGCCCCTTGTGCAGCTCGTCCATCGCGTCGTCGTCGCTGTCCAGTTCCGCGGCGAGGTCGGCGTCGGGGCGGGCCAGCACCGAGGCGATCTTCTCGGCCATCCGGTCGGCGATGCCCGCCATGTCCGTGAAGACCGGGCGCAGCTCCGCCGGAACGGCCGGCGACGGGTGCCGGCGCAGCGCGGTCTTGGCCACGTGGTCGGCCAGGTCGCCCATCCGCTCCAGATCGGCGGCCACGTGCAGCGCAGTGATCATGGCGCGTAGGTCCGAGGCGACCGGTGCCTGGCGGGCCAGCAGGTCGCAGACGCGCTCCTCCACCTGGCGGTACAGCCCGTCGATCTCCGCGTCCCGCTCGATCACGGACTCGGCCGCCCGACGGTCGGCGGTGAGCAGGGCCCGGGTCGCCTGCCGCAGTGCCGCCCGAACTCCCTCGGCCATCTCGACCAGCAGCTGGCTGACGGCCTCAAGCTCGGCCCGGAACTCGTCGCGCATTGTCATGTCCTGTCCGTCGGTGCCGGCGAGCCCGCCGGCGGGATTTGCGCAGGTACGCCGTCAAGCTATGACTCCCGGGCGGATCGGAGGTGAACGCCGATGAACTACGCCGGACGCGCGAGTGAACTTTCCCGGAAGTGAGAGTGCTTCGTCCTGTTCTGGGCGATAGCCAGGTTAACAATGACCATACGATCGCCGAGTGACGTGGGCGGTGACGGTGGGCGTGGCTGCGGCCCTGGTGGTCGGGGTGGCCGTCGGCCTGTGGTTGTCCCGGTTCGGTAAGGGGAGGCTCGCGATCGTCGACGAAGTGCAGGTCGGGCTCGGCCGCCGCGCGATCGATTCGCTGCGCGCGGGGGTCGTGGTGCTCGACGCAGACGATGTGCCCGTGCTGGTCAATCCGGCGGCACGGGCGATGGGGCTGCTGCGGACCGGTGGGCGGCCAGGTTCGATCATGGCGCATCCGCTGATTCGTACCCTGGCGGGGCAGGTGCGGCGCACCGGCGTGCGGCGCGAGATCGAGCTCGACCTGCCCCGAGGCCGCGACAATGCCGGGGAGAACCCGCTCGGCGTGCACCTGCGAGCGATGGGGCTGGGCAACGGCTACATCGCGGTGGAGGCGGCCGACGTGACCGAGTCGCACCGGTTGGCCCGGGTGCGCCGAGACTTCGTGGCCAATGTCAGCCACGAACTGAAGACCCCTATCGGCGCGTTGCAACTGCTCGCCGAGGCGCTGCTGGACGCCACCGAGCCGGCCGACGAGGGGCGCCCGGACCTCTCCGAGGACCTGATCGCGGCCCGGCGGTTCGCCGAACGCATCCAACACGAGTCGACCCGGTTGGGTCGGTTGGTGCAGGAGTTGCTGGAGCTGACCCGACTCCAGGGGGCCGAACCGCAGCCGGCTCCGGAGCCGGTCGGGGTGGACTGGGTGATCTCCGAGGTGATCGATCGCACCCGGACCGCCGCCGCCGCCCGCCGGATCGAGGTGACCGTCGAAGCGGAGCGCGGCCTGACCGTGTACGGCAGCGACAACCAACTCGCCACCGCGGTGGCGAATCTGGTGGAGAACGCCCTCAACTACTCCGGCGAGGACACGACGGTACGCATCGCCGCCCGGGCCGCCGGAGAGCAGGTCGAGATCGCGGTCACCGACCAGGGCATCGGCATCGCCCCCACCGACGTCGACCGCATCTTCGAGCGGTTCTACCGGGCCGATCAGGCGCGCTCGCGGGCAACCGGCGGTACCGGCCTCGGGCTGGCGATCGTCAAGCACATCGCGAGCAACCATGGCGGTCGGGTGGAGGTGGCGAGCACTCTTGGTGGTGGGTCGACGTTCACTCTCCGGCTGCCCGCTCGCCCGCCGGACGACCTGCTGGCGACACTGCCGCCTGCTGGGATCGAGGCCGGTCCGGCCGAGCTCCGGCAGGTCTGAACCGCACCTGGATCAGACCGGGCGCCGCCCGGTCCGACCGATGAAAGGAAACGCCGTTGAGTCGCGTTCTGGTGGTCGAGGACGAGGAGTCGTTCTCGGACGCGCTGTCGTACATGCT
This sequence comes from Micromonospora sp. C51, assembly GCF_018070435.1. Taxonomy (NCBI): domain Bacteria; kingdom Bacillati; phylum Actinomycetota; class Actinomycetes; order Micromonosporales; family Micromonosporaceae; genus Micromonospora; species Micromonospora sp. C51. The sequence goes on from NZ_JAGPXQ010000013.1 coordinate 57,731, forward strand.
CCGCAAGGAGGGGTTCGAGGTCTCCGTGGCCGCCACGGGGACGTCGGCTCTCACCGAGTTCGACCGGACCGGTGCCGACATCGTCCTGCTCGACCTGATGCTGCCGGAGATGTCCGGTACCGAGGTCTGCCGGCAGCTGCGCCAGCGCTCGCACGTGCCGATCATCATGGTCACCGCTCGGGACAGTGAGATCGACAAGGTGGTCGGCCTGGAGATCGGGGCCGACGACTACGTGACCAAGCCGTACTCCCCCCGGGAACTGGTCGCCCGGATCCGCGCGGTGCTGCGCCGGCAGAGCCCGGAGGCACCTGAGTCGGGCGCGCCGACGCTCGCCGCCGGGCCGGTCCGGATGGACATCGAGCGGCACGTGGTGACCGTGGACGGCGGCGCGGTGCAGTTGCCGCTCAAGGAGTTCGAGCTGCTTGAGCTGCTGCTGCGAAACGCGGGCCGGGTGCTCACCCGGGGGCAGCTGATCGACCGCGTCTGGGGTGCCGACTACGTCGGCGACACGAAGACGCTGGACGTGCACGTGAAGCGGCTGCGCTCCAAGATCGAGCCGGAGCCTTCCACCCCGCGCCACATCGTCACGGTGCGCGGTCTCGGCTACAAGTTCGAGCCCTGATCGGACCTGAGCCGCGCCGGCTCGTGACTGCCATCGTTGATGACGATCTGTCACGTGACGGCTTACTCCGACGCCCCGGTCAGCAACCGGCGGGCGGGCGGGCGCCGCGTCAGGCGCCGTCGGCCGGGTGCGGGGCGACAAGCCCCTGCCGGGTCCGCGCCGCGCACAGCTCGGCCAGTCTGGCGTACGCCGGCTCGCCGATGAGCGCGGTCAACTCCGGGGCGTACGACAGGTACATCGGGTCGGCCCCGACGTGCGCGTCGGTGGAGGAGGTGCACCACCAGTCGAGGTCGTGCCCACCAGCACCCCAGCCACGCCTGTCGAACTCGGCAAGCGTGGACACCAGCACCTTGGTGTTGTCCGGCCGCTTCACCCATTCCTGATCACGGCGGATCGGCAGCTGCCAGCACACGTCCGGCTTGTACTCCAGCGGATGCGCTCCGTCGCGCAGCGCCTGGGCGTGCAGCGCGCAGCCGCCGCCGCCCGGGAAGTCGGCGTCGTTGAGGAAGACGCAGGGCCCGTCCGCTTCCCGGGTGGCGGTCCGCCGGGCCGGGTTCTTACCGTCGACGGTGTCGTTCTCGGTCCAGTTCTTGAACCCACGCCGATAGTGCTGCCAGGTCTGCGGGGTCAACCGCTTCACCGCGGCCCGTACCCGCGACTCGTCGTCGGAGTCGGTGAAGAACGCGCCGTGCGAGCAGCAACCGTCGGCCGACCGGCCGGCGATGATGCCGTGGCAGCCCTGGCCGAAGATGCACGTCCACCGGGACAGCAACCAGGTGAGGTCGGCCCGGATCAGATGCCGCTCGTCCGCCGGGTCGACGAACTCGATCCACTCCCGGGGGAAGTCCAGCGGCACCTCCCGGCTGCGCGGGTCGGTCGGGTCGTCCACCAGCACGCGGAGTTCGATCTGCCCTGTCACCCGGCCAGCGTACGCGTGGTGCGGCGGGCAGGTCGCCGAGTGACGCGAACCGGGTGGGCCTAGGGTTCTTCCATGCGATTGGGTGTCCTCGACGTCGGTTCCAACACGGTGCACCTGCTGGTGGTCGACGCCCACCGCGGCGCGCACCCGTGGCCGGCGCATTCGGAGAAGTCCGTGCTGCGTCTCGCCGAGCAGATCGGCCCGGACGGCGCGCTCCGCGAGGCCGGCGCGGACGCCCTGGTCAAGGCGGTCGAGGCGGCGCGTACGTCGGCCGCCGGCCTGGAGGTGGACGACCTGATCGCCTTCGCCACCTCCGCGGTGCGTGACGCCACCAACGCGGCCGACGTCCTGACCCGGGTGCGGGACTCCACCGGCGTACGGCTGGAGGTGCTCTCCGGCGCCGACGAGGCCCGGATGACCTTCCTCGCGGTCCGGCGGTGGTTCGGTTGGTCCGCCGGGCGGCTGCTGGTGCTGGACATCGGTGGCGGCTCGCTGGAGATCGCGGCCGGTATCGACGAGGACCCGGACGTCGCGGTGTCGCTGCCCCTGGGCGCCGGTCGGCTGACCCGCGACCGGCTCGGGGTGGATCCGGAGAGCACCGTCCCGCCCGGACCGGAAACGGTGGAGGACCTGCGGCAGTACGTCGACGCCCACCTCGATCCGGTGGTCGAGCGGATGACCGAGGTGGGTTGGGAACGGCCGGTGGCTACCTCCAAAACCTTCCGTACGCTGGCCCGACTCGCCGGCGCGGCACCCAGCGGGGCCGGGCTCTGGGCCCGACGCCGACTCACCCGGTCCGGGCTGCGACAGGTGCTCGGCTTCATCCGGCACATCCCACCGGCGCAGCTCGTCGAGTTGGAAGGGGTCAGCGCCGGGCGCGCCCACCAGCTGCTGGCCGGTGCCGTGGTCGCCGAGTCGGTGATGCGTCGACTCGGCGTGGACTCCCTGGACGTGTGTCCGTGGGCACTGCGGGAGGGCCTGATCCTCAGCCGGATGGATCGACTGGCTCCGGTGTGATCCCCGTCGTCCTCGCTGTCCGGTTTACGTACTCTCGTCAGGGTGTCCGGACGCGCGGCGGCTACCCTCGGTGGTGTGACTTCCCGCGTCCCGGTGCTCCTGTCCAGTTCCTCGGTCTTCCCTGAGCGGACCGCGGCGGCGTTTCAGCTGGCCGCGACCCACGGCTACGACGGCCTTGAGGTGATGGTGTGGACCGATGCGGTCAGCCAGGACGCGGGCGCGCTGCGTGGACTTTCCGATCACTACGGGGTGCCGGTGCTCTCCGTGCACGCTCCGTGTCTGCTGGTCACGCAGCGGGTGTGGAGCCCTGATCCGTGGGAGCGGCTCCGCCGGGCGGCGGTGCTGGCCGAGACGCTGGAGGCGCCGACCGTCGTGGTGCACCCGCCGTTCACCTGGCAGCGGGATTACGCGCGAGGCTTCGCCGAGGGGCTCGACCGGGTGGCCGGCGAGTTCGGCGGCCTACGGTTCGCGGTGGAGAACATGTACCCGGTACGGATGGCCGGCCGCCAGTTCGTCCCGTACGTGCCCGGTTGGGATCCCACCGAAGCCGGTTACGTCTCGTACACCCTCGACCTGTCGCACTGCGCGGCCTCGCACACCGACGCGTTGGCGATGGCCGACCGGATGGGCGACGGTCTGGCGCACGTGCACCTCGGTGACGGCACCGGCGAGGGACGCGACGAGCACCTGGTGCCGGGACGCGGCAACCAACCCTGCGCCGAGCTGCTGCGTTCGCTGGCCGGGCGGGGCTTCACCGGCTCGGTGGCGGTGGAGGTGACCACCCGGGGCGCGAAAAGCCGACAGGTCCGCGAGGCGGATCTGCGCGAGGCGCTGGCGTTCGCCCGTCAGCACCTCAGCACGCCGTCCCCGGTCGACGCCTGAGCGTCGGTCGGTCACGCCAGGTCAGGAGACCGGTGTCAGCGGATCCGGCTGGCTGGGCACGGCGGCCCGCTTGCGGGCCCGGTGGGCGGCCACGTGTGAGCGGGTGGCGCAGCGCTCCGAGCAGAACCGCCGGCAGCAGTTCGATGAGGTGTCCAGGTAGACGTTGCCGCAGCGGTCGTCGGCACAGACGCCGAATCGGGCGCTGCCGTACTCGCACAGCCACACCGACAGGCCCCACACCGCGCCGGCCAGATACTCCGAACTGACCGAGGCACCCCGGCTGGTCACGTGCATGTGCCAGTCGCTGGAGTCGTGCCCCGAGATGCGCGGCTGCACCGGGAACGCCTCCAGCAGGGAGTTCAGCTCGCCGACCGCCTCGACGTCCCGTCCCGAGGTGCCGTACTCGAAGACATCACGCAGTCGCTTCTGCGCGCGCCGGAAGGTCGGCAGGTCCCGTTCCGCGACCTCGTCGCGCATCCACTCCTGGTCGTCGCAGAAGATGGCGCGCAGATCGTCGAGGCCGTCCAGGCGCGCGTTGACGAGGTCAACCCCGGTCCGGGCGTACGCGTCGAAGTTCACGCCCCAACGGTAGACGACTCAACCCGGGCGTGGCGCATCGATGTAGTGCGGCAGGAACCGCGCGTAGCCGTCGGTGATCAGGCTCGCGCTCTCCCGCAGCCCGGCTCCCGCCGACTCCCCGTCGACGATCCAACTGCCCAGCACGAGGTGGCTCCCGGCGAACTCGGGCAACGCCCGGAACTCCTGGTAGCAGAAGCCCTCGTCGCCGTAGTCACCCGGATTGCTGATCTCCTCGCCGGGGGTGACGATCCGCACCGCGGCCCCCTCCCGGCCGAGTAGCGGCTTGGCCACGTACTCGGGCATCCCGCGCGGCGAGTCCAGGTACGCCGGCAACAGCAGCTCGTGCCCCGGGTACAACTCCCAGAGCACGGCCAGCAGCGCCTTGTTGGACAACAGCAGCTTCCAGGCCGGCTCGATCCAGGTGGTCGGGGTTCCCGGCTCCAGCGCCAGCGGGCCGTACGGCTCGGCGAGCATCCACTCCCACGGATAGAGCTTGAAGCAGGTGGTGACCGGGCGGTCGGCGCTGTCGACGAAGCGTCGGCCGTCCCAACCGAGATCCTGAATCGGCAGCAGCTCGACGTCCAGCCCCGCCTGGCGGGCGGTCTCGGCCAGGTAGCCGGCGGTCATGTGGTCCTCGCCGGTCTCCTCCTCGTTCGACCAGACCACGTGCACCCGCCGGTCGTACAGCTCGGCGCCGATCTTCGCCCAGCTGCCCACGAGCCGTTCGTGCAGGCTGTTCCATTGGTCCAGCTCCGGTCGGGTGTGCTCCAGCCAGTACCACTGGATGATGCTCGCCTCGACCAGGGCGGTCGGGGTGTCGGCGTTGTACTCCAGCAGCTTTGGCGGCCAGCTGCCGTCGTACCAGAGGTCGAAGCGGCCGTAGAGGGTCGGCGGCCTCTCCCGTAGCGAACGGGCGACCGCCTCGGCCGCCCACTCGGGGATGCCGAACTCGGCGTACCGGTTGCGCGCCACCACGTGTTCGGCGGCGGCCACCGACATCCGGTGCAGCTCCTCGGTGGCCTCCTCCAGCCGCAGCACCTCGTCCAGCTCGAAGGCGTACGTGGCGGTCTCGTCCCAGTACGACATCACCCCGCCGTCGGGCAGTTCCGTGTCGACGTAGACCAGGCCCTGCTCCCGGATGGTGGTGTCCCAGTCGGGGCGGGGCGTCGTCGTCTCGCGACGCACGCTCAGCCGCCGCAGGAGGCGAGGTGGGTGCCGAAGCCGCCGCGCTCGGGCACGGCCGCACCGACCGGCTCGGGCGCGGCACGGCCGGCACCGGTCTCGGCGGCGGGGGCCGGCACCCGCAGGGCGAGAGCCACCGTCTCCCCGCCGCCGGCCGGGCCGAGGGCGCAGTCGTCATCGTCGTCGTCGGAGGTCATGTTGCAGCCGGAGAGGGCGAGCGCCAGTGCGGTGATGGCGCCGAGCTGCACGGAGGCCGATCGAAGTCGGCGGCGAGGGCGTTGTTCCACGACATGGTTGTAACCGATGAACGCCATCCCGTCCGCCCCGGGCCCGGGGCGGACGGGGAACGTACCTGGCGGTCGGGTGGGCGTTACGCTCGGCTCATGCTCCGTTCCGTCATCCTCGCCGCCTCCCGGTCATCCCGGGTCGAGCGGCTCGTCGCGACGGCCCCGTTCTCCCGGGACGTCGTCCGCCGGTTCGTCGCCGGCGCCAAGACCGACGACGCGTTGCGCGCGACCCGCGAACTCGTCGACGACGGTCTCGCGGTCACCCTCGACAATCTCGGCGAGGACACCGTCACCGGTGAACAGGCCAACGCCACCCGGGACGAGTACCTCACGCTGCTGCGAATGCTCGCCGAGGCGAAGCTGACGCCCGCCGCGGAGGTGAGTGTGAAGCTCTCCGCGCTCGGCCAGGCGTTCGACGAGCAACTCGCCTACGACAACGCCCGGGCGATCTGCGCCGCCGCCGAGGCGGCGGGTACCACGGTCACCCTCGACATGGAGGACCACACCACCACCGACTCGACCCTGGACATCCTGGCCAAGCTCCGGAAGGACCACCCGTCGACCGGGGCGGTGCTGCAGGCCTACCTGCGGCGTACCGAGTCCGACTGCCGCGAGTTGGCGTCGGCCGGGTCGCGGGTGCGGCTGTGCAAGGGCGCGTACCGGGAGCCGGAGTCGGTGGCGTACCAGTCGGCCCGCGAGGTTGACAAGTCGTACGTCCGGTGCCTCAACGTCCTGATGTCCGGTGCCGGCTACCCGATGCTGGCCACCCACGATCCGCGTCTGATCGCCATCGGTGAGGACCGGGCGCGCTGGTTCGACCGTGACCCCGACCGCTTCGAGTTCCAGATGCTCTACGGCATCCGACCGGAGGAGCAGGCTCGCCTGGTCGGCGAGGGCTACACGGTGCGCACCTACGTGCCCTACGGCGACGACTGGTACGGCTATCTGATGCGCCGTCTCGCCGAGCGCCCCGCCAACCTGGCCTTCTTCGCCCGCGCGCTCGCCTCCAAGAAGTAACCCTCGTCCGCACCCGTACCGCCGATCGACCCGGTCGGCGGTACGCGGCGCAGCCTTGACGCCGTCGGCTAATGGCATTAGCCTTTTGGCTATGACAACTAGCTTGGTGGAGCGTGCCGGCGGTCGGATCGCATACGAGGTGCACGGGCAGGGGCCGCTGGTGGTGCTCTCGCACGGCATGGGAGAGAACCGGCACTCCTACCGGCATCTGATCCCGCTGCTGGTGGCGGCGGGCTACCGGGTCGCCTCGATCGACGTACGCGGGCACGGCGACTCCAGCGCCGACTGGCCGTCGTACGCCCCGGCGGAGGTGGGTGGCGACCTGCTCGCGGTGGTTCGCGACCTGGGTGGTGGTCCGGCCGTCCTGGTCGGCAACTCGTCCAGCGGCGCGGCCGTGGTCTTCGCCGCCGCCGACGCACCGGACCTGGTCAACGGCATCGTGCTGGTCGGCGCGTTCGTCAACCAGCCGGAGAACAACCCCTTCATCCGGCTGGCCCAGAGCGTGGTGCTGCGCAGTCCACGGTTGTTCGGCCTGTTCCACCGCACGTTGTTTCCCGTGCACCGCCCGGCCGACGACGCGCAGTACCGCCGGCAGTTGGTGACGGCGCTGCGCCGCCCCGGCCGGATGGCGCCCGTGCGCGGCGTGATCCATCCGGTGCAGCCGCACTGGACCGCCCGTGCCCCGCAGGTGCGTCAGCCGGTGCTGGTACTGATGGGCACGAAGGACCCCGACTTCCGCGACCCGGGTGCCGAGGCGCGGGCCGCCCGGCGGCTCTTTCCGGTCGCCGAGGCGCGGATGCTCACCGACGCCGGGCACTACCCGCACGCCGACCGTCCAGAGGCGATGGCGAACGAACTGGTCGGCTTCCTGGCGGCTGCCAACCATGCCTAGGGCCGGGCTCAACGCGCAGGTCGTGGTGCGCGAGGCGGCCCGGCTGGTCGACGAGGTCGGGTATCACCGGCTCACCCTCGCCGCGCTGGCGAACCGGCTCGGCGTGGCGCTGCCCAGCCTCTACAAGCACATCAAGGGCGCCGAGGCGCTCGCGCAGCAACTGTCCGCGCTGGCCACCGCCGAGATCGCCGACGAGATGACCACCGCCGCCGCCGGCCGGAGCGGCGAAGACGCGCTGCGGTCCGTCGCCGCCGCCTACCGTTCGTACGCCCGGCGGCACCCCGGTCGCTATCCCGCCACCCAACGGGTACCGGATCCGGCCGACCCGGCGCACCTGGCTGCCGGGGAGCGGGCGGTCGGCGTCGTCTACGCAATCCTGCGGGGTTACGGCATCGACGGTGAATCCGCGGTGGACGGGGTCCGGATGTTCCGGGCAGCCGTGCACGGTTTCGTCTCGCTGGAGGCGGCCGGCGACTTCGGGCTGCCTCGCGAACTCGACCGTTCCTTCGACCAGATGATCGCCGCGCTGGGCGTCGCGTTCTCGTCCTGGCCCGCGCCCGGCCCTGCCTGAACGTACGAACCGTGGCAGCGGCCGGGTGATCACTCTTCCGTCGGCACCACCGCAGGCCTTACCCTGCGCCGGTGAATCACGGGGGCCCTGAGGGCGACGAACAGTTAGCGCCGACCGGTGCGACACCGGACGAGGTGACGGCGCAGCCGGCACATCTCCCGGCGGTGGGGCTGCCGCCCGTCAGCCCGATTCCCGACAGCCGGCCGCGTCGCCGATGGCCACTGTGGGCCGCAGTGGTCGCGGTGGTGCTGACGCTGAGCGTCGGCGTACCGGTGGTGCTGCTGACCGGCGGAGTGTCCGATGTCGAGGTCGGCGAGCCGGCGACCGCCGCCTCGCCGACGGAGAACCCGACCACCGTCGCCGCCCGACAGGTTGCCGAACGGATCACCGCACAACTCGACAAACAGTCCGCCGCGCTGCTCGGCGGCGACCGGTCAGGGTTCGCCGCGATCGCGTCCTCAGCCGTACGCCCGGACCTGCGCCGTCGGTTCGACGCGCTCAAGGCGCTGCGGGTCACGCACTGGCAGGGACGCCCGAGTGGCCTGCCCACCTCCGCGGGTCGGGCGGGCGAATGGCGGGTGTCGATCGAGTTCCAGTACTGCTTCGTCGTACCGAACTGCCAACCGAGCCCGATGGCGGTCGAGACCCGGTGGCGGGACGGCGCGGAACCCCAGCTGCTGACCTTTCCGAAGTCGAAGTCCTCGGCGTATGTCAACGGCCGCTACAACGGCCAGCCCGGCGCCCTGCCCTGGGAGGTCAGCAAGCTGGCCGTCCGGGTCGGCAAGCGTGTGATGGTGGCCAGTACCCCGGCTCACCGGGACCGGTTGCCGGGCCTGTTGAAGCGGGCCGAGGCGGCGGCGAAGGTGGCGGACAGCTACGTCGTGACCGGTGCGCCACCCGACCTGTACCGCGTCTTCTACGCCGGGCCGAAAGAGTGGGATCGTTGGTACGGCGGTGACCAACCGGAATGGGGCGCGGGGTACGCGGTGAACGTCGGCGGCGGTCACCACGAGGTGGTGCTGGCACCCGAGACACTCGGTTACGGTCCCGGGCTGGACGAGGTGCTTCGCCACGAGTTGGCCCACGCCGCCTCGCTGCCCGACAAGGGCTACTGGGACGACTCGGCGTGGTGGCTGGTCGAAGGGTTGGCCGAGCACGCGGGCGCGGATGGCCAGCCGGTCGCCCGGTACGAGGGACTGGTACCCACCCGAGGGCTGGTGAAAGGCGACTGGGACGGCAAGCTGGACAAACTCCTACCCGCCGACGACGCGCCAGACGAGGAGGTGGCAGGCACCTACGGGATCGCGTACCTCGCCTTCCGGCATCTGGTCGACCGCTTCGGCGAGGAACGGGCCTTCGCCTTCTTCAAAGCGGTGGTCCACGACCTGCGACTACCGGCGCAGACCACCGAGGAGATCTTCGGTGAGTCCTGGGCGAGCCTACGCAAGGAGTGCGTCAAGTACATCCGCAAGGCTGTGCGCTGACCTGGTGCCCTGGCCGGGTCGACATCGACAGGGGCTCGTAGCATGTGTCGCGTGCGCCGCCCCGACTCGCCGCGGCTGCCAGCCCCGCGGCTCCGCCTGCTCACCGTCCTGCTCGCCGTCACCGTCCTGACCCTCACCACCGCCGCCTCCTGCGGTGGCGACGAACCGTCGATCACGCTCGCCGCCGCGGCACGGGCCGCCGTGGCGGAGGAGATCGACGCCCCAGCCACGGTCGTGGCGCGGGCGGCGGCCACCCTGACCGCCCCGGCCGACGGCACGCTGGCCCGCCTCCGGGTGCAGCCGGGCCAGCGGGTCAAGCGGGGCCAGGTGCTCGCCGTGATCAGCTCACCGTCGGCCCGGGAGCGGCTCCGCCAGGCGCGCAGCGCCCTGGCCGCCGCGAAGCGCGCCGGTGCCGGTGGTGGCGGCGGCAACCTCGCCGGTTCCCTGCGTGTCACCGACCGCGCTGCTGACGAGACGCACGCCGCCGCCCGTGCCGCGGCGGCGAAGGTCAGCGATCCAAAGCTCCGGAAGGCGTTGCTCACCCAGGTCGAGGCGGCACAGCGGCGGTACGACTCGGCGGCCCGGGCCGCCGACCAGGCGGTACGGGAGGTGCAACGCGGCGTCCGGAACCTGAACTCCGCCGTCGGCGCGCTCGCCACCGCCCAGCGACTTCAGGCCCAGCAGGCGTACGACCTGGCCAAGGCGACCGTCGACGCGTTGACCCTGCGCGCGCCGATCGCCGGGGTGGTGCAACCGGGCGGAGTCAGCACCGGCGGTGGCTCGGCGGGGGCGCTCGCCGGGCTGCTGGAGTCGGGCGGGGTGCCGGCGGGGATCGACCCGGGGGCCCTCGGCACGCCGGCCGGCCCGCCGCCCGGGGTGGACACCGCGGTCACGGTGGGTGGCCGGGTCAGCGCCGGCACCCCGGTGCTGACCGTGGTGGACACCCGCGAATTGGGCCTGCTCGCCGAGGTCGACGAGACGGACGTGCTGCTGGTCCGGCCCGGGCTCACCGGGACCGTCGAACTGGACGCCGTCACCGGTGCCACCTACGAGGCGAAGGTCCGCTCGATCGACGTACTGCCCACCACGTCGGCGCGGGGCGGGGTGAGCTACCGGGTGCGACTCGCCCTCGGTGCCGGCCGCTACGGCGAGGCCGAGCCGGCGCCCGCCCCGCGGCCCGGGATGAACGCGGTGCTGCGGTTGCGGGTCCGGGAGGAGGCGGACGCGGTGACCGTGCCCGCGTCGGCGCTCTTCTCAGTCGACGGTCGGGACACCGTCTGGCTGGTCCGCGACGGTCGTGCCGACCGGGCGGTGGTCACCGTCGGCGTGCAGGGTCAGGACCTGGTGCAGATCGTCGACGGGGTGCAGGCCGGCGACCGGATCGTCGTCCGGGGTACCGACCAGATCCGCGAGGGCCAGGAGATCGGGTGAGCCGGGCGCCGGCGATCGAGGCCTTCGACGTGTCCCGCACGTACGAGTTGGACGGGGTCTCCGTACCCGCCCTGCGGGGTGTGTCGCTGACCGTCGCGGCCGGGGACTACGTGGCGCTGATCGGGCCCTCCGGATCCGGGAAGTCCACGCTGATGCACCTGCTCGGTGGTCTGGACCGGCCCAGCGGCGGCCGGCTGGTGATCGGTGGCCGGGAGGTGAGCACCCTCTCCGCCCCGGAACTGGCCCGGCTGCGCAACGAGACCATCGGCTTCGTGTTCCAGGCGTTCCATCTGCTGCCGCGTACCTCGGCCGTGGACAACGTGGCGTTGCCGCTGGTGTACCGGGGCGTTGGCGCGCGCCAACGGCGTGAGCGCGCCGCCGCGATGCTGGGACGGGTCGGCCTGGGGCACCGGTTGCACCACCGGCCCAACCAGCTCTCCGGCGGTGAGCAGCAGCGGGTCGCCATCGCCCGGGCGCTGGTCACGGACCCGACGGTGTTGCTGGCCGACGAGCCGACCGGCAACCTGGACAGCACCACCGGCGCCGCCGTGCTGGAACTGCTGGAACGGCTCAACGTCGAGTCCGGGGTCGCGCTGGTGATGGTCACCCACGACGCGGAGGTGGCGGCCCGGGCCCGGCGACGGGTCGCGATGCGGGACGGCGTGGTCGTCACCGACAGCGCGGCGGACGGCGGGGCCGGCGCGTGAGGTTGGCCGAGGCGTGGCGGGTGGCGTGGGACGCGCTGCGGGCGAACCGGATGCGCAGCGCCCTCACCATGCTCGGAGTGGTCATCGGGGTGGCCTCCGTGGTGCTGCTGGTGGCCATCGGGACCGGCACCAAGCAGCGGGTGGAACAGCAGGTGGAGGGGCTCGGCTCCAACCTGCTGCTGGTGGTGCCGGGGCGGCTGGACGTCGGCAGTGCGCCGGCGCTCTCCCCGCTCACCCTCCAGGACGTGGACGCCGTCGGCCGGGTGGTCGGTGATCCGAACCGGGTGGCCGTGACGGTTGCCTCGGGCGCGACCGTGCGGGCCGGCAACCGGGAGGACTTCACCACAGTCCAGGGGGTGTTGGAGACGACCCCCACCGTTTTCGCCCGGGAACTGGCCCGCGGGCGTTACCTGACCGGATCCGACGTGGACACCGGCCGGCGGGTCGCGGTGCTCGGCGACTCGGTGGCCCGGTCCCTCTTCCCGGACCGGGAGGCGGTCGGCCAGCAGATCAACGTGGCCGGCGTCCGCTTCCGGGTGATCGGCGTCTTCGTACCGCTCGGGCAGAGCCTCGGCGTCGACCGGGACGACGAGGTGCACGTACCGGTGACGGCGGCGCAACGGCTCTACGGCACCCAGCGGGTCGACGCCATCGCGGTGAAGGCGCCGGACCGGGAACGGATCGACGAACTGGGCGAGCGGATCGTGGCCGAGCTGAACGGTCGGCACCCGGGCACCGAGTTCAGTGCCGTCACTCAGGAACAGATCCTCGGTGTGCTGGGCGACATCCTCGGCATCCTGACCGGCGTACTGGCCGCCATCGCCGGCATCTCGCTGCTGGTCGGTGGGGTCGGCGTCTCCAACATCATGCTGGTCTCAGTTCGGGAACGAACCCGGGAGATCGGGCTGCGCAAGGCGGTCGGCGCCCGTCCCCGGGACATCGGCGTTCAGTTCCTGCTGGAGGCGGTGCTGCTGACCTCCGTCGGTGGACTCACCGGGATGGCCCTCGGGGTGGGCGGCGCACTGCTGGTGGCCGCCCTCTCACCCATCCCGGCGGCGGTGACCTGGTGGTCGCTGGCACTGGCGTTCGGCGTCTCGGCAGCGGTCGGCATCGTCTTCGGGGTGGTACCCGCGCAGCGGGCCGGTCGGCTCGACCCGGTGGTGGCCCTGCGCACCGAGTGACATCCCCGTACCCGCGGCCGAGGTTGATCGTTGCCGAAATCCCGGGTACGGCACCCGACCAGGGGTTTTTCGTCACCGGGCCGGGCCCGATCCATGATCAGTTGCAGGAAGGGATCGCGCCGGTCACAGCCGTCCCGCTACCGTACTGGTAACACGCGCGTCGCCGGCCGCGCGGGAGGACCCGTGTGGCGGCACGCGCCGGGCATGGGATGGGTCGGGTGAGCCATGGCCGGGTCGCAGTCCGACGGTCGGCTGTCGGAGGTCAAGTTCCTGACTGTCGCGGAGGTGGCGACGGTCATGCGGGTGTCGAAGATGACGGTCTACCGCCTGGTGCACAGCGGTGAGCTGACCGCCGTACGGGTGGGCAGGTCGTTCCGGGTGCCGGAGCACGCGGTGCACGAGTACCTGCGCGGCGCCTTCCAGGAGACCGCCTGACCCTGATGCGGCCGGGTCAGGCGGCCCGGCGGAACGGGCATCGAGCGGGGGCGCGTTGGTCCTGCTGACGCAGTCCCGCTACGCTGGACTCCGATCGTGACCGCTGGTGCGCTCCGCCGCCCTTCCCGCCGGTCCGATCCCTGTCCGCAAGCGGTCGCTGACGCCACGGGTTCGTGGTGTCCTCCCGGTCGCGCCGCACGTTGCATCGAAAGGCTGTCGTATGGGCTCGGTGGTCAAGAAGCGCCGCAAGCGCATGGCTAAGAAGAAGCACCGCAAGCTGCTGCGCAAGACCCGCGTCCAGCGTCGCCGTCTCGGCAAGTGACCGATGCCGGGCCTGGTCCCGGCATCCGTCCCTCGCCAACTGTCGACCCTCGGAGGCTCAGGTGATCAGGCCGTGGCTGCCCCGGCTCGGTCCCATCTGCCGGGGTAGGTGCGAGACATGACCCCCGGTGGCTCACAGAGCCCTCCGGGGGTCGTCGTCGTGACCGGGGTCAGCCGCTATCTCGGCGCGCACGTCGCCGCAAGGCTCGCCGATGATCCGCGAATCGACCGGGTCATCGGCATCGACCTGCCGGAGCCGGGGCCCGACATCGACGTACTGCTCGACCGGGTGGAACGGATCCGGGTCGACGCCGGCTCGGTCGGTGGCCTCCTCGCCGACCTCGACGTGGACACCGTGGTGCATCTTGCCCTGGTCAGCTCTCCGGATCCGCAGCACGGTGGCCGGGCGGCGATGAAGGAGCAGAACGTCATCGGCACCATGCAACTGCTCGCCGCATGCCAGCGCGCACCACGGTTGCGCAAGATCGTGATCCGCTCCTCCACTGCGGCGTACGGTGCCTCGTTCCGTGATCCGGCCGTCTTCACCGAGGAGACCGAGCCGCGCGAGGTGCCGCGGGGCGGCTTCGGTCGCGACATCCTCGACATCGAGGGGTACGTCCGAGGCTTCCGTCGTCGGCGCGGTGACGTCACCGCCACCGTGCTGCGCTTCGCGCCGTTCATCGGCTCGACGGCGGACACCACGCTCACCCGCTACTTCGCGCAACCGGTGGTGCCTACCATCTTCGGCCGGGACGCTCGACTGCAGTTCCTGCACTTCGAGGACGCGCTGGAGGTGCTGCACCGGTCCGTGGTCGAGGATCATTCCGGCACCTTCAACGTCGCGGGGCCGGGGGTGCTCGCGTTGTCGCAGGCGATCCGCCGAGCCGGGCGGGTCGCCGTGCCGGTGCTGGAGCCGGGTCTGTCCGGCGCGGTCGCGCTCGCCCGGGTGATGGGGTTCGGCCGCTACGGTCTCGACCAGGTCGACCTCTTCGTGCACGGCCGGGTGGTGGACATCTCGCGGCTGGAACGGGAGTTTGCCTTCACGCCCCGCTCGACCGCCGCCGCCTTCGACGATTTCATCCGGGCGCACCACGGGCGTGCCGTGGTGACCCGGGACCAGTTGGCCGCCGCCGAGCAGCTGGTGCTGAACAACATCCGGCAGGTGCGCGCCGCCGTCCGGGAGCGGTCGTGACCGAGCCCGAGGAACGGCATGACGAGGGACGCCTCGACGACCGGTACGTCGTGCCGGCGCCGGTGAACCCCGATGCGGACCCGGCGCGGCGCAACGGGCACCGCCCGGACGTACCGGACCAGGCGGGCGGCGACGTCTGGGACCGCCGGGTCGCCAGCGGACTGGCCTTCCTACGGCGACGGCTGGCCGGCGACTACGAGGTGGACGAGTTCGGCTTCGACCGTGACCTGACTTCGGCGGTCTTCCATCCGCCGCTGCGCCGGCTCTACCGCGACTGGTTCCGCACCGAGGTCACCGGCCTGGAGAACGTGCCGACGGAGGGGGCGGGGCTCATCGTCGGCAACCACTCCGGCACCGTGGCCCTGGACGCGTTGATGCTCTCCACCGCGCTGCACCACGAGCATCCCGAGCACCGCTACCTGCGGCTGCTCGCTGCGGATCTGGTCTTCCGGATGCCGGTGGTATCCGAGATCGCCCGTAAGACCGGCGGCACCGTGGCCTGCAACCCGGACGCCGAGCGGCTCATGCGCCACGGCGAGCTGGTGGGTGTCTTCCCGGAGGGTTTCAAGGGCATCGGCAAGCTGTACGCGGAACGCTACAAACTGCAACGCTTCGGGCGGGGTGGTTTTGTCTCGGCGGCGCTGCGCACCGGCACGCCGATCATCCCGGCGGCGATCGTCGGCGGCGAGGAGATCTATCCGATGCTCGCCGACATCAAGCCACTGGCCCGGCTGCTCAAGCTCCCGTACTTTCCCGTGACACCCACCTTCCCCTGGCTCGGGCCGCTGGGCATGGTGCCGTTGCCGAGCAAGTGGCTGATCGAGTTCTGCCCGCCGATCCCGACGGACCACCTGATGGATTCGGCGGACGATCCGCTGGTCGTGTTCAACCTTGCCGACCAGGTACGGGAGACCATTCAGCAGACCCTGCACCAGCTGCTCAAGCGTCGACCCGACCCGTTCGGTCCGTGACCGACCGCGACCGTGACCGGCTGCTCGGCACCGTTTTTCGGCAGGATCGCGGTGCCCGCCCGGTCAGGAGCAGACGGCGGGAATCGGGCCGAGCGTGTCGCTGGTGACGGTGAGCTCCTGACCACAGGCGATGGCGGCGCGCATGGCGTCGGCCCGCTCAGCGACGGACTCGAGCAGTGCCAGCGATTCGCTGGTGCGCACCCGGTCGGTCCGGGAGCCCCGGCCCTCCAGCGCGTTGAGCGAACGCCGCTGGTCGGTGAGGAAGGCGTCGACCGCAGCCAGCGCCGCAGCGTCCGAGCGCTGGGCGGCCGCTCCGGTGAGCAGGCGTACGCCCTGTCGGGTGTCCGCGTCCATGTCGTCCAACACGGCGCTGTATCCGCTCGGGTTGCCCCGCAACGTGGCCGCCTCGGCCAGTCGGGTGCGGGCGAAGTCGAGGAAGAGCTGACCCCGGCTGATCTCGGAACTGGTGAGCGCGAGTTGGGCCCGTTCGGTGCCTCGCTTCATGCCGTACAGCGCGTCACCGGGCACCGCGTTCTCGCTGGCCGCCGAGATGCCGGAAACGGCCACCGCACCGGCGGCGATGCCGATCAGGATCGCACCGCGGGCGCGGGCCCGGCGGGCAGTCACCGCGGGCAGTAGCGACCCACGACTGGAAGCCGCCTTCTCGGCCGGCCGGACCGCGGCAGGCGTCCCGATGCCCTCGCGAGCAGCGGTGGCCAGCAACATCGCCCGCAGGCCAGTGCGGAATTCCGGGTCGACCTCGGCCGCCGGCGGGTTGACGCCGAGGTGACGACCGAGCGTCACGAGCGGCGCGAGCCGGTCGTCGTCCCTGGATCGAACGTGATGACGTCGGCCGCCGTTGGCTTCGTCGAGAAGCTGCGCGAAGCGCTCGGCGCGCCGACGGGAGAAGAGGGCGTTGTCCACCGTGGCACCTCCTCTCGCTGGTCACGGCCGGTCGGCCGCGTTCACCGCCAGCGACCGATGATCCCGTGACATCACGGTGGAGGGCCGTCGTCGGCTCCGTCGCAGATCATCCGAGGACCCCGTGGGTTCCCGACCTGTCACCGGTCGCACCCGGAGAAACGCGCCGTGCCGGGGGCGGGTTACGGCCCGGCCGGTGCCGAAATTACGCAAAGTGATCGCTGTCAGGTCGAGAAAGCTCGGGATTCGGCCGGTCCGGACTGCCGTCGTCGCGGTGCCGGGGAGATCACGGCTGGAATCCGTCCGGAAGCAGCCGGGCCAGGGCCCGGACCGCCCGGTACTGCAACGCCTTGATCGCGCCCTCGTTCTTGCCCATCGCCCGGGCGGTCTCGGCAACCGAGAAGCCCTGGAGAAAGCGGAGCACGATGCACTCCTGTTGCTCGGGGTTGAGGCGTTTCACCGCACTCAACAGGGCGACGTTTGTGATGTGCTCCACCACCGCCGCCTCCGGGCTGCCCTCGGGACCACGATCCTCCCGATCGGCGTCGAGGACATCGCCGGTGGTCACCTCCAGCCGGTACCGGCCGGACTTGAAGTGGTCGGCGACCAGGTTGCGCGCGATGGTGACCAGCCAGGCACCGAGGTCGCGGCCCTGCCAGGTGAAGCTGCCGATCCGCTTGAGGGCGCGCAGGAAGGTGTCCGAGGTGAGGTCCTCGGCGAGTTGTCGATTGCCGACCCGGAAGTAGACGAAGCGGAACACGGTGTCCACGTAGCGGTCGTAGATCAGCCCGAACGCCTCGGCCTCACCGGCCTGGGCGCGTTCGACGAGGGCCCAGACCTCGGTCGCCGGATCGGAGGGATCCGGGCGGCTCGGGAACCCGGTCGAGGTGCCGGTCGTCTCGGGTACCGCCGGAAGTATCGCTGTCTCGGTGGTGGACACCTCGGTGACCGGCGCGTCCCCGCTGCGCCGGGCCTGAGCCGGCATCGTCGGCCGGTTCGGGGAGGCGACCCGCCCACCGGCGGGTTTGACGTTCCCGCCGGGCACGGGTGGTCGATGCGGCGGCTCGTTCTGATGGGGCCGGCTGCCCACCCGACGCGCGGTACCGTCGCCCCGGACGGCGAGGTTGGCCGACGCGTCCGGTGCACTGTGAGCGCCGCCGCGTTCGTTGATCGGAGTGCGGGCGGCCGGACCGGTCAGGCCGACCGGACGTTCGGCGAAGCCGAAGGTGGTCATCGCGCCGCCTCCGTTCCGCCGGGTGCCGGCGGGCTGGCGACGACCGGTCGCCCGGTCGTCGCCCCGTCGGGCAGGTTGGCTCCGGGGTGTGCCGGCGGGCGGCAGATCCCCTTGAGGTGCTGGTCCAATGCGCTCAACGGCACGGGGGCCTCCTCGGGCTGAGGGGTGTCGACTCACGGCAAATGGGGTGAGCCGACCCGAGTGATGATAGGGCCAACGTCACCCGCGCGTGGCAAGTCCGTTACACAGGGCCGAAGTATTTCCCGCCGTGTCGCCGACCTGGCGGACCGGTTGTCCGTCGGGTGTGGTTGACAACCGGCGGTCCGGCTGATCCCCAGTGGAGCCGCTGTTCGTGCTGGTGAGGGGCCGGATCGGCGGTCGGCGTTCCGGGCCGGTGGAGGCTGGTGCCGGAACCGGAGCGGGAGACCTGCGGTGCGTTGTCGTCGCGGCCGTGCCGCACCGTCGGTGACGTGGTCCGGTTCCGTGCACGGGACTCACCGGGCGCTGCGGGACGGCTGACGCGTTCATTCCGGGTACGGCCGGTGGTTCGCGGGCGTGGCCGTGCGGATCCGGCTGTGCCAGACTCAGCCACCGTGCAGGATCCTGACTCGGTTTCTGGTCCCAACCTCGCCGACCGCCTCCGCCGGGCGGCGGAGCTGTACGCCGGCAGGCCCGCACTGCACTGGCAGGATCGGACGATCACCTGGTCCGAACTGGACGAGGCGGTGAGTGGTACGGCCCGGGCGCTGGCCGACGCGCTGCCGAGGGTCGATGCGGGCGGGCCGGGCGCGCGAGTCGCCGTGGCGCTGCCCAACGTGCCGGATTTCGTGATCAGCCTGCTAGGTGCGTTGCGGGCCGGCATGACGGCGGTGCCCGTGAACCCCGGCCTGACCGCACGCGAGCTGCAACACGTCCTGGCGGACTCGGGAGCGTCGGTGCTGATCGCTACCGAGCGGATCCGGGCTCTGGTCGGGGAGTTGGACCTGCCCGCGCTGGTGGCGGTGCACACCAGCGCGCCGACGGCCGGTGGCGACCAGAGGTTTCCGGTCCGGGGTGCCGACGACCTGGCGGTGCTGCTCTACACCTCGGGCACTTCGGGCTGGCCGAAGGGCGCCATGCTCTCGCACGGGGCGTTGGCGGCCAACCACGAGCAGGTCGACCGGATCGAGCCGCCGGTGGTCGGCCCCGACGACAGGGTGCTGCTGGCCCTACCGCTCTTCCACGCCTACGGGCTGAATGCCGGGCTGGGCGCGGTGATCCACCACGGTGCGACCGGGGTGCTCGTCGACGATCCGGGCTCCGACGCGGCGCTCACCGAGATCGCCCGGCACCGGGTGAGCGTGCTGGTGGGCGTACCGTCGATGGTGCAGACCTGGTCCCGGGCGGACGCCGACAGTCTCGCCGCGGCGATGGCCGCGGTGCGGATCGTGGTCTGTGGCGCGGCGCCGCTGGAGCCGGCCGACGCGGCCCGCTTCACCGAGGCCGCCGGCCGTCCGGTGCACGTCGGGTATGGCCTGACCGAGACCGCGCCGGTGCTCACCTCGACCCTGGTCGGCGGTGAACCCCGGCCCGGATCGATCGGCCGACCGTTGCCCGGCGTGCAGGTGCGGCTGGTCGGGGCGGACGGTACGGAGTTGTGGCGCGACGGAGTCGCCGCGCCGGACGACGACCCGGACGAGATGGATCTCACCGATCCGACTGCGGGCACCGATCCGGGTCAAATCGTGGTCCGCGGCGCAAATCTGTTCTCCGGATACTGGCCGGACGGCACGGGCGGACCGGACGCCGACGGTTGGTGGGCGACCGGCGACGTCGCCTACGCCGATGCCGATGGCGATCTCTTCCTGGTCGACCGGGTCGGTGAGCTGATCCTGGTCAACGGCTTCAACGTGTACCCGCACGAGGTGGAACTGGTGTTGTCGGCGCATCCGGCGGTGGCGGAGTCCGCCGTAGTGGGCGTGCCGCACCCGAGGACCGGGGAGACTGTCCGGGCGTACGTGGTGCCGGTGCCGCAGGCCACGGTGGCCGGTACCGAGCTGATCGCTCACTGCACGCGTAATCTGGCCAGATTCAAGTGCCCGACCGAGGTCGAGTTCGTCGATGTGCTGCCGCGCTCGGTGATCGGGAAGGTACGCAAGACCCTGCTCGGTACGACGGAGGAGACCGATGCGTGAACCCCGCCTGACGCTGATCACCCGTCCCGGCTGTCACCTCTGCGAGGACGCCAAGGCGGCGCTCGACCGGGTGGTCGCGGTCACCGGCGACCGGTGGACCGAACGGGACGTCAGCGGTGACGTGGAACTGGAACGGGAGTACGGCGACCGACTGCCGGTGGTGCTCCTCGACGGCAGGGAGCACGGCTACTGGCGGGTCGAGGAGGAACGGCTGCTGCGCGACCTGACCACCCCGCAGCTCTGAGCCCTCGCGCCCTCCTACGGCCGGATAGGGTGCGGCGATGACCCCTGCGAGCCCTCATCTGGTGTGGGACTGGAACGGCACCCTGCTCAATGATCTCAGCCTCGTGGTGGCCTGCACCAACGCGGTGTTCGCCAGCGAGGGCGGGCCGAGCGTCACTCCCGACGAGCACCGGGTCCGGTTTCGCCGGCCGATCGCCGACTACTACGCGGAGGTGCTCGGTCGGGCGGTGGACGACGACGCCTTCGGCCGGCTGGACAAGATCTTCCACGAGGCGTACCGGGTGGGTCTGACCACCTGTGAGCTGGCGCACGACGCCGTGGAGGCGATGGCGGCCTGGTCGGGCAGCCAGTCCCTGTTGTCGATGTGGTTTCACGACGAGTTGGTACCCGCCGTCGAGACGTACGGTCTGACCGGCCGGTTCGCCCGGGTCGACGGGCTGCGGGCGCAGGTGGGCGGCGACCGCAAGGCAGAGTCACTGGCACGGCATCTGGACGCGTTGGGCGTCGACGGCCGGTCGGTGGTGCTGATCGGCGACTCGCTGGACGACGCCGACGCGGCCCGGGCCGTCGGTGGCCGAGCCGTCCTCTACACCGGCGGATTCACCGACCGTGCCCGACTGCTCGCCTCCGGCCATCCCGTGGCCGACACCCTCACCGAGGCCGTGACCCTCGCCACCGATCCCACCGCCAAACCGCGCTGATCATGCACTTGTAGCCCGCAAAATCGGCGTGTCGGGGCGATAACTTCATGATCGGCCAATTGGAATGGGAGCCAGGGGCTGCGTGTGATTGGTCAGAGAAGTCGGGATTGAGCGATAATCGCGCGGGCGCCTATGGCGAGGTGGTGATCGATCTTGTGGGATGGAGGGGCCGGTGGGGGCGCGGGCCGTGCCAGCAAGATCGCGATTTGTGCACGTCTTCACAAGCGCCTACTCTGTAATTCCGACGCGCCCTGCTAGCACAGCCGGCAACATCGGTCGCCAGCGGGAGTCCCGAAACGGCCGGCCGGTGGAGCTGGTCGAGGATCGCACCGCACGGAGTCTCATGAGTCAGCACCGTCACCCTGGCGCGCCCGGTCGCGCAGGTGCCGTACCGGCGCTCCCGGATCTGCCGGAGGCGACGGTGGCCCGGCTCCCCGAATATCTTCGTGCCCTGCACAACCTCGCCGAAACCGGTCACGAGACGGTTTCCAGCGAAGGGCTGGCCAACGCCGCCGGAGTCAACTCGGCCAAGCTCCGCAAGGACCTCTCCCAACTCGGCTCGTACGGCACCCGGGGCGTCGGCTACGACGTCGGGCTGCTGATCGACCAGATCGAGTACGTGCTCGGGCTCACCCAGCGTCGGGCCGTCGCCCTGGTAGGGGTGGGTAACCTCGGTCACGCCCTGGCCGGCTACGACGGCTTCGCCAGCCGTGGGTTCCGGATCGCCGCCCTCTTCGACGCCGATCAGGAGCGGGTCGGCGAGGAGATCAACGGCCTGGTCGTGCAGCACATCGACGAGCTGCCCCGGGTCGCCGCCGAGGAATCAATCGCGATCGGTGTCATCGCCACCCCGGCCACCGCCGCGCAACGGGTGGCGGATCAGTTGGTCGCGGTCGGCGTGACGAGCATCCTGAATTTCGCACCGTGCGTACTCTCGGTCCCCGAAGGGGTCGACGTGCGCAAGGTCGACCTGGCCATCGAGTTGCAGATCCTGTCGTTCCACGAGCACCGTAAGGCATCCCTGACCGCGCTTCCCGCCGCCGGTGGGTCCGCCCTCACCGCCCTGCCCGGTGGTCTCGCGGTCACCGAGAGCCAGGAGGCGATCGGCACGTGAAACTCCTCGTCGTCGGCGCGTCGTACCGCACCGCACCGGTCGCCACCCTGGAACGACTCGCGGTGTCACCCAGCGGGCTCGACCGCACCCTGGAGCGCCTGGTCGCGCAGCCGTACGTGAGCGAGGCCGTCCTCGTTTCCACCTGCAATCGGGTGGAGGTCTACGCGGCGGTGTCCGGCTTCCACGGCGGCCTCGGCGACATCTGTGCCATCCTCGCCGAGCAGGCGGGCTGCCAGCCATCCGCGCTGGCGAACCACCTCTACGTGCACTTCGACTCGGCCGCGGTGGATCACGTCTTCCGGGTCGCCGCCGGGCTGGACTCGATGGTGATCGGCGAAGCGCAGATTCTCGGGCAGCTCCGGGACGCCTACCACTGGGCAAGTGCGGCCGACACCGCCGGGCGCCTGCTGCACGAGCTGATGCAGCAGGCGCTGCGGGTCGGCAAGCGGGCCCACTCGGAGACCGGCATCGACCGCGCCGGCCAGAGTGTGGTCACCGCCGCGCTGGGGCTCGCCGCCGGCCACCTCGACGACGACCTCACCGGCCGGCCCGCGCTGATCGTCGGTGCCGGGGCGATGGGCTCGCTGGGCGTGGCGACGCTGTCCCGGCTCGGTGCCGGGCCGCTGACCGTGGCGAACCGCAGCACCGACCGCGCCGTCCGGTTGGCCGAGTCGTACGGTGCCGGTGCGCGACCGATGGCCGAGCTGGCCGAAACGCTCTCCACGGTGGACATCGTGGTGGCCGCCACCGCCTCCACCGAGCCGGTCCTCACCCGCGAGGTGGTCGCTGCCGCGGCGGCCGATCGGGATCCCGGGCGTGGCCCGCTGGTCCTGCTCGACCTCGCGGTGCCGCGCGACGTCGGCCCCGGCGTCGCCGAGCTGCCCGGCGTCGAGGTGATCGACATCGACCGGATGGCGGCACTGCTCGCCGACGGTCCGGTCGCCGCGGACGCCGCCGCCGTCGAGCGGATCGTGGCCGGCGAGGTCGAGTCCTTCCTCAGTTGGCTGCGCGGCGCCGACGTCGCCCCGACCGTCGCTGCCCTGCGCGGGCGGGCCGACGACGTGGTCACCGCCGAACTGCGCCGGCTCGCGCAACGCCGTCCCGACCTCAGCGACGACCAGCGCGCCGAGGTGGCCCGTACCGTGCACCGAGTGGTCCAGCGGCTGCTGCACCAGCCGACCGTCCGGGTCCGTCAGCTCGCCGCCGAACCCGGCGGTGACCAGTACACCGCCCTGCTGCGGGAACTGTTCGATCTCCAGGTCCCGCAGACCTCGCCGGTGGACACCGTGCCCGACATCACCCCACCCACCGGAGGCGAGCGATGAACGAGCCCCCGCTGCGCCTCGGTACCCGGGGCAGCAAGCTGGCGATGGCCCAGTCGGGCCACGTCGCCGAGGCACTGACGGCCCGTACCGGACGCCCCGTCGAACTGGTCGAGGTGGTCACCGCCGGCGACCGGTCCAGCGCGCCGGTGCACCGGCTCGGGGTCGGCGTCTTCGTCTCCGCGCTGCGTGACGCACTGGTCGCCGGGACGATCGACTTCGCGGTGCACTCGTACAAGGACCTGCCCACCGCGACCGCGGCGGGGCTGCACATCGCTGCGGTGCCGCCACGACAGGATCCGCGCGACGCGTTGATCGCCCGCGACGGCAGGACGCTTGCCGAACTTCCACCCGGCGCGGTCGTCGGCACCGGTGCGCTGCGCCGGATCGCCCAGCTGCACGCGCTGGGCATGCCCCTGTCGGTCACCCCGATCCGGGGCAACATCGACACCCGGCTTGCCCGGGTGCTGGGCCCGGAGGCCGACCTCGACGCCGTCGTCCTGGCCCGCGCGGGCCTGGCCCGCATCGACCGGAGCGACGTCATCACCGAGACGCTCGACCCGATGCTGATGCTGCCGGCGCCCGCGCAGGGTGCCCTGGCGGTCGAATGTCGGGTCGACGACCCGGATCTGGTCGAACTGCTCGCCCTGCTCGACCATGCGCCGTCCCGCGCCGCGGTCACCGCGGAACGGGCGATGCTGGCCACCCTGGAGGCCGGATGCTCCGCTCCGGTCGCCGCCTACGCCGAACTCGCCGAAGGCGAGAACGGCGATGAGATCTACCTGCGCGGAGCGGTGATCAGCCCGGACGGTACCCACGAGGTCCGGCTGTCCCGCACCGGTACGCCCGCCGACGCGGCGGAGATCGGTAAGGCACTCGCCGCCGAACTCCTCGACCTCGGCGCCGACTCGATCCTCGGCCCGCAAGGACACGACGGCCCGGGGACCCAGCAATTTGGGAGCACAGAATGACCCGCACCCGTAAGCCCGTAGGCCGTATCGCGTTCGTCGGGGCAGGACCCGGCGACCCGGGCCTGCTGACCCGCCGGGCGCACGACGCCCTGGTCGACGCCGACCAGGTGGTGTACGACCGGGGAGTCCCCGAGTCGCTGCTCGACGTCGTCCGGGCCGAGGCCAGCTCCGACGCCCAGTTCACCCCGGCCGAGGGCGCGCCGGGCGACGTGGCCAAGATTCTGATCTCGGCGGCCCGTTCCGGGCAGAACGCGGTGCACCTGGTGGCCGGCGACCCGTTCGGCCACGACTCGGTGGTCAAGGAGGTGCAGGCGGTGGCACGTACCGCCGCGCACTTCGAGGTGGTTCCCGGCGTCGGCCAGGCCGAGGGGGTGGCCACCTACGCGGGCGTGCCGCTGCCGGGCGTACGCACCGCCGCCGACGTCGAGGACGTCAGTGCCCTGGACTTCGACGCGCTGGCAGCGGCCGTGCAGCGCGGCTCGCTGGCGCTGGCGGTCGACGCCGGCGACCTGGCTGCGATCCGTGACGGGCTGCTCGCCGCCGGCGTGGACGGCGGCACCGACGTCGGGGTGACCGGGGACGGCACCGGGGAGACGCAGTACACCACCACGTCGACCGTGGACTCCTTCGTCGCGGCGGCACTCGGCTTCACCGGCCGGGTCGTGCTGACCGTCGGCGACGGTGTGGGCCAGCGGGACAAGCTCAGCTGGTGGGAGAACCGCCCGCTGTACGGGTGGAAGGTGCTGGTGCCCCGCACCAAGGAGCAGGCCGGCGCGATGAGCGCCCGGCTGCGTGCGTACGGGGCGATTCCCTGTGAGGTGCCGACCATCGCGGTCGAGCCGCCGCGTACCCCCGCCCAGATGGAGCGGGCGGTCAAGGGCCTGGTCGACGGCAGGTACGCCTGGGTGATCTTCACGTCGGTCAACGCGGTGCGGGCGGTCTGGGAGAAGTTCGCCGAGCACGGCCTGGACGCCCGGCACTTCGGCGGTGTCAAGATCGCCTGTATCGGCGACGCCACCGCCGACGCTGTCCGCGCCTTCGGTATCCAGCCGGAGTTGATCCCCTCCGGTGAGCAGTCCTCCGAGGGGCTGCTGGCCGAGTTCTCGCCGCACGACGAGGTGCTCGATCCGGTCGGCCGAGTGCTGCTGCCGCGTGCCGACATCGCCACCGAGACGCTCGCCGCCGGGCTCACCGAGCGCGGCTGGGAGGTCGACGACGTGACCGCGTACCGGACGGTCCGGGCCGCTCCGCCGCCTGCCGAGATCCGGGACGCGATCAAGTCGGGTGGGTTCGACGCGGTGCTGTTCACCTCGTCCTCCACGGTGCGGAACCTGGTCGGCATCGCCGGCAAGCCGCACACGCGTACCGTTGTTGCTGTCATCGGGCCCAAGACGGCGGAGACCGCGACGGAGTTCGGCCTGCGGGTCGACGTCCAGCCCCCGCACGCCTCGGTGCCCGATCTGGTGGAGGCGCTCGCCGGCTACGCCGTCGAGCTGCGGGAGAAGCTCGCCGCGATGCCGGCGAAGCAGCGCCGTGGTTCGAAGGTCCAGGGGCCGACCGCGCTGAGGTTCCGGTAGCCGTCGCGGCTCCGGCTGGTCGTCAGGGAGGGTTCGTGCCGTACCCAGAGATCCGGCCCCGCCGGCTGCGCCGCACCGCGGCGATGCGTCGGCTGGTCTCCGAGACCCGCGTCGACCCGGCCGAGCTGGTCGTGCCGATGTTCGTCAAGGAGGGGCTGACCGAGCCGCGCGCCATCGCCTCGCTGCCGGGTGTGCTCCAACACTCGCGCGACTCGCTGCGCAAGGCGGCGGTGGAGGCGGTGCAGGCCGGCGTCGGCGGGATCATGCTGTTCGGTGTGCCGGCGTCACGCGACGAACGCGGCTCCGGTGGCATCGACCCGAACGGCATCCTCAACGTCGCCATCCGTGACGTGGTCGCCGAGGTGGGCGACGCCACGGTGGTGATGAGCGACCTCTGCCTGGACGAGTTCACCTCGCACGGGCACTGCGGGCTGCTCACCCCGGCCGGTGAGGTGGACAACGACGCCACCCTCGCCGCGTACGCCGAGATGGCGGTGGCCCAGGCCGCCGCCGGGGTCGGGGTGGTCGGCCCGTCCGGGATGATGGACGGCCAGGTCGGGGTGGTACGCCGGGCACTCGACGCGGCCGGTCACACCGACGTGGCCGTGCTCGCGTACGCCGTGAAGTACGCCTCGGCCTTCTTCGGCCCCTTCCGTGACGCGGTGGAGTCGGCGCTGGAGGGGGACCGACGGGCCTACCAGCAGGATCCGGCCAACCTGCGCGAGTCGCTGCGCGAGGTCGCGCTGGACGTCGCCGAGGGCGCCGACATGGTGATGGTCAAGCCTGCGCTGCCGTACCTCGACGTGGTGTCGGCGGTCCGCGCCGCCGTGGACGTACCCGTGGCGGCCTACCAGGTCTCCGGCGAGTACGCGATGGTCGAGGCGGCTGCCGCGAACGGCTGGATCGACCGGGAGCGGGTGATGCTGGAGACCCTCACCTCGATCCGCCGCGCCGGTGCCCAGATCATCCTCACCTACTGGGCCGTCGAGGCTGCCCAACTGCTCCGCCAGCGCTACTGACCCTGCTCGACACCCCTGCTCGCCTCCCCGCACGCCGCAATGCTGACGGCTGAGGCGGCGGCCTGTACACGCCGACACCCGTCAGCACTGGTCGACCAGCGCCTCGGCCACAGCTGTCACTCTGAGTGTTTCTCCTCCACCCCCACGGTTGTCCCTGCCCATCCTTTGCTCTGCTTCAACCCACGCACAGCTTGCGGAGGGTAGTCGTCGGCGGATGGCGCGTTGAGGACTCGGCCTCGCTCAGCTGCTGGTCAGAGAGGGTTGCGTGGGTTGAAGCAGAGCAAAGGGCGTGGAGGTGCTAGTAGGAAGGTCGGAGGGAGAAGGCCTCTCGGTCACTCAAGGTGATCGTCGCTCACGGTGGCGGTCGTCCGCCTGGTGTGGGGTCAGCGGATGCCGCGGCGGCCGGATATCCACAGGTTTTTCCACAGGGGTTGCTGCTCTGGTTAGTGCAGCGGCAAGGTCGGGGGCATGTCCACCGTCTTCGAGCCGCCGGACCTCGGCCCCACCGTCGGTCCCTTTCCCATTGCCGGTCTGGTGCGACGTGCCCGCCGGATCGTCGGGCTCAGCCAGTTGCGGATGGCCCGGTTCGCCAAGGTCGCCCCGTCGACCGTCGCGCGGGTCGAGGCGGGCAGCCTGACACCGAGCCTGGCGGTGCTGGAGCGGCTGCTGGGTGCGGCCGGGCTCTACCTCGTGGCCGTCGACCAGGAGGGGCGGGTCGTGCTGCCGATGGAGGTCTGGGACGACACCCGGGACGGGGCCGATCGTCGCTACCCGGCTCACCTGAACACCATTCTCGACCCGGAACCGGGCGAATGGTGGGCGGACATCTACGGGCTGGCCCGACCACCGGAGACCTACCACCGCTCCCGGGCCGATCGGGAGGCGCGGCGACGCCGCAGTCAGTGGGAGGTCCGGGTGGCCAAGTACCGAAACGTGCCACCGCCGCCGGACCCACGGAGCTGGTACCAGGACTGACCGCTGGGGGAGCCGACCCGGTCAGCGCGTGTTGTCCATCCGGTGGACCAGCTCGGCGACGTCGATGCTGTATTCGCACCAGTCGCGGTCGGTGCGGTAACCCAACTCCGCATTGACCTTGAGCATGGCCTCGTTGGCCTGCGCGTTCCAGGTCTGCACCTCGGTCAGCTGCGGCTCGGCCGAGCGCAGCTCCAACAGCATCCGAGCCTTGATCGCGCGGTCGATGCCGTAGCCCTGGTGATCCTGCACCACGATCGTGTCGTACTGGTCGGCGCGGGTCGGATGCTGAGCCGGCACGACCACCTCGGTCAGGCCGGCCACCTCACCGGTCTGCTCGTGCAGCGCCAGCACGATGTACGGCTTCATGCCCCGTCGGTGCAGGCAGTCGAGGCTGTCCCGGAGCCGCTGCGGATCGTACGAACTGGGTCGCAGCTCGCCGTCCTCG
Source organism: Micromonospora sp. C51 (assembly GCF_018070435.1). Lineage (NCBI taxonomy): Bacteria > Bacillati > Actinomycetota > Actinomycetes > Micromonosporales > Micromonosporaceae > Micromonospora > Micromonospora sp. C51. The sequence continues at coordinate 86,117 of NZ_JAGPXQ010000013.1, forward strand.
ATGTCCCGGATCTCGGCCTTGGCCCGCGCGTACGCCTCGATCAGCTCGTCCGGCGGACCGCCGGGGTGGAACTGGACCTGGTAACCCGCACCGAGCCCGGTGGACATCTCCGCCAACTCGGCCCAGTCGACGCTGGAGAGGTCCAGGACGCTTCGGGTCTCGACGTACTCCCGGCTGAAGCCGAGCGATTCGTAGAAGGCGACGGCAGGAGTGTCGCCGACCACCTCCACCCCGATCGACTCGAAGCCCTCCTGGTAGACGCGACGGGCCGCGCGTAGGACGAGATCACGGCCCAACCCACTGCGCCGCGCGCTCGGGTGGACCAGAACCTCAAGCACGCCGATGTTGCCGAGCAGCAGCACGTGCACCTGCCCGAGGATGGCCCCAGGGCTGCCGTCAGCAGCTGGATCCTCCTCGGCGATCCAGGAGATCCGCCGTTCGCCCGGCATCACCTCGGCGAGGTACTCCCGCAGGGAACTCTCCCGCCACGGCGGATCCTGCGGGAGATCGGCCGCCAGGACCGCGTTCAGCGTGTCCAGCAGCGACGCGATCTCGGCGGACGACGCGGTCCTGGGGTCCCACTCGCGCACCATCACCCGTCTAGCTTGCCGTTAACCGCAGCCCGGGGGAAGTGTCCAGTTCTCCAATGTATGCGGACGATCACTTCACGTGCGGCTGGCCTGTCCGTACCGGTTGGCGGCGTCGAAGACATCCTGGGCGTACCTTCGGACGTCGTTGTACGACAGAATCGCGTTCCACCAGTCACCCGGAATGGTGAGGTTCCGGCCGCCCTTGCACAGGTACATTCCGGCCGCGAGCGCGGCGTCGTGGATGTTGTGCGGGTCCTCACGGCCGTCGTTGTCCGCGTCGGCGCCGATCTCCTCCCAGGTGGTCGGAATGAACTGCATCGGCCCGATCGCCCGGTCATAGGTGGTGTCGCGGTCCAACTCGCCCCGGTCGGTGTCGGCGATCCGCATCCGGTTGCCCTGACCGTCCAACGGCAGACCGATGATCTCCGGGACCGCCCGGCCGTCCGCGCCGAGCTGGGCGTTGTTGGCCTGGCCGTGGCGGGACTCGACCAGCCCGATCGCGGCCAACGTGGTCCAGCTCAGGCCGCAGGCGCGATCGGTCTCGCCGAGCACCAGCTCGGCGTAGCCGTACGCCTGCATGGCGATCGGGTCGATGCCGACCTTGGCGCCCGTGTCGCGGGCCCAGCCGGCCAGGGCGTCGGACGGGCGTCCGCCGGCCGGCGCGGCGGTGCCGGGCGGGGTCACGCCCGGCGGAAGGGTCGCGGTGGGTGGCGGGAACTGCCCCGGTGGCGGCACCGCGCCGGACGGTGGCAGGTCGCTGGGCAGCGCGTCGGGCCCGTCGGCGGTGGCGTCGACTGCCACCGGACGCGGGGCACCGAGGGTGGCCGGCACCAGCAGTGCGCCGGCCGTGGCGGTCGCGGCGATCAAGGCCAGCAGGAACACGCCGGGCAGGGTCAGCCGCCCACTGGGCCGGCGCGACCAGTCGCGGGTCGCCCGGGCCGCGACCCGCGGCCCGGGCAGACGTACGGCGTGCACGAAGCGCACCCGGCGACGCCGGGCTGCCGGTGCGCCGGACTCCGGAGTGGACTCCTCGACAGTGGTCTTCGGCGTCGATTCGGGAGCCGCAGCGCCGGTCGAGGTGCCTGCGGCGTTGTCGATGGCCGCTGCCGGAACCGACTCGGTGGTTGGTGAGTCCGGTGCCGCGTCGTCGGCCGGCTTGCCGGAACTCAGCCAGGGTCGGCGGGGCCGGGGCAGCCTGGTCGCCGGCCCGTCCGGGCCGGCACCGGAGCCGGCGCGCGGCGTGGCCGGTCGGAGGGGCCGAAGGGTGCTGCGCTCTTCGCCGTCTGCCACCCGTCGAGTATCACCCATGTCTCCGCCGACGTCAGGTCCGGTCGTAGGCTGATGGCATGCCCCGGTACGAGTTCCGTTGCCGCGCCTGCGGCGCCACCTTCGAGGTCAACCGTCCGATGGCGCGGGCCGGTGAGCCGGCGCCCTGCCCGCAGGGACACGCCGACACGGTGAAACTGCTCTCCACGGTCGCGGTCACCGGTCGCGGCGGTGGCGGGTCCGGTGCCGCGTCCGCTGCCGGCGGCGGCGGTTGCTGTGGTGGCGGCTGCGGCTGCTGACCGCGCCGGCAATGTTCGTGGATGGGTGGTACGGGTGATGCCGGCCTTGCCCGGATGCCGGGTCCGATGGCACCTTGGGTCGGAGTCTTGGCCGGCCGTTCTCACGATGCGTGATGATCTGGTCTCGGGAAGTATGGTGCCGAGACCAGGGGGGAGGTTCCACGCATGCCGCCACGGATCCACCTCCCCACCGGCTGGGTGACCTTCGTTTTCACCGACATCGAGGGCTCCACCCGGCTGGCGCAGCTGCTGGGGTCGGGCTATCGGCCGGTGCTGGCCGAGCATCGACGGTTGCTCCGCCGCACGATCGCGGCGACCGAGGGCGCGGAGTTGCTGACCGAGGGCGACTCGTTCTTTCTCGCCTTCGACGACGCCGGAGCGGCGTTGACCGCCTGTCTGACCGCCCAGCGGGCGCTCGGTGAACACGACTGGCCGACCCCCGAGGCGGCCCCCCGGGTCCGGATGGGACTGCACACCGGTTGGGCGGAGCCACGCGACGGCGAGTACGCCAGTCCCGAGGTGCACCGGGCGGCCCGCGTCGCCGCCGCGGCGCACGGTGGACAGATCCTCTGTTCCGGTGCCACGGCGCGGCGCGCCCGTCCACTGCCGGCCGGTGCCTCGCTACTGGACCTCGGGCTGCACCGGCTACGCGGCTTCGATGACCGGGAACGGCTCTTTCAGCTCGTCGCACCCGGCCTGGAACGGCAGTTTCCGCGACCGCGCACCGCCGACGCGGTGGCGCACAACCTGCCGATCCAGGTCACCACGTTCGTCGGCCGGCAGACCGAGCGCGCCGAGCTGAGGCGACTCGTGGCCCGGCACCGGCTGGTCACCGTGCTGGGCGCGGGCGGCAGCGGCAAGACGCGGCTGGCCGTGGAGTTCGCCACCGACCTGGTGGACGAGTACCCGGACGGCGTCTGGTTCGTCGACATCGCCGCAGTCACCGATCCCGGGCTGGTCGCCTTCGCGGTCGCCGCCGTGCTCGGGCTGCGTCCGGAGCCGGGCCGCCCGATGGTCGACACGCTCGTGGAGTACGCCGCTGCCCGCCGGATGCTGATCGTGCTCGACACCTGCGACGCGCAGCCGGCGTCCTGCGCCGAGGCGGTATCCCGGTTGCTGGCCGGTGGCGGTGGCGTGCGGGTGCTGGCGACGACCCGGGAACCGCTCGGGCTGCCGGGCGAGGTGGTGTGGCGAATCCCGCCGTTGTCCGTCGACCCGGCACCCGACGGCACCGAGAGCGACGCGGTGGCGCTGCTGCTGGACCGGACGGCGGCGGCCCGAGGCGGGCGGCAGCCCGATCCGTCCGAGTCGGCCGACATCCGCCGGGTGGTGCGCCGCCTGGACGGGTTGCCGCTCGCCATCGAGCTGGCCGCGGCGCGGCTGCGGGTGCTCTCGGTCGGTCAGCTCGCCGAGCGTCTCGACGATGTGCTCGGCACGCTCGACGCCGGCCGCGACGATCCGCTGCCGCCACCGGCCGATCGGGGCAACACCGGCAACCAGCGGGACACGGTCGACCTGGCCGCAGCGGCCACCGGCGTCAACCCGGCGACCCGGGCGGCGGCCCGCTCGGCGGTCGAACGACACCTGACCATGCAGGCGACGGTGACCTGGTCCTACCGGACCCTCGGGCCACGGGCCGCGCGACTGCTGCGCTGGCTGGCGGTCTTCGCCGGCCCGGTCGACCTGCCGACGGTGGAGTGGCTGCTCGACGATGACCCGCTCGACCCGCTGTCGGTGCTGGTCGACAAGTCCATGGTGCTGGCGGAGCCGCACGCGGCCGGCTGCACCTACCGGATGCTCGACCCGATCCGGGCGTACGCGGCGCGCCGGCTCGCCGAGGCCGGCGAGGAACAGGCGGCCCGTGACCGGCATGTGGCCTGGTCGGCGCATGCCCTGGAGCGGGCACACCTCGGCCCGGACGGGCAGCCGGTGACGCTGTCGCTGTACGCGCTGGATCCACTCGCCGGTGAGATGCGTGCCGCGCTGCGCTGGTGCGCCACAGGTGGCAGTGCCCGGACCGGACTGCGGCTGGCCGGCGGGCTGGACCAGTGGTGGCGTGAGCGCGGACTGGCCCGGGAAGGCCGGCTCTGGTTGTTCCGGCTCTACGGCCGCCTCGCCGAGACCGGCGAGATGATCCCGGAGGACGAGCTGGCGGCGGCCTACCACATGCATTCGCTGCACGCCGGTGGCGACGGCGAGTTCGGCGAGGAGCTGCGCTACTCGCAGCGGGCCGAGGCGGCGGCCCGCCAGGCGGGGGATGCTGGTCTGCTGGCCCGGGTGCTCGCCGGCCGCGCCGCCCCTCTCGTCGACATGGGACAGTTCGCCGAGGCGGAGCGGGTCTGCCGGGAGGTCATCGACTGGGCGCAGGACCAGGGGGTCGAGTCGGAGGCGTTGTTCGCCGTCTTCCGCCTGGCCGAGTTGCTGTGGCGGCGGGGCGCACTGGGCGAGGCGGCGGAACTGCTCGGTGCGGCTCGTCCGGTGGAGGCGTCCCGGCCGGTCGACCGGGGACGCCGCTCGGTGGACATGCTGCTCGGCATGGTCGCACTGGCGCGGGGTGACCTGGTTGCCGCACACGAGCACCTGCTGGTGGCGCTTCGTTCGCGGATGAATCACGGCTTCCACGGGCGGGCCTGCGACACGTTGAACGCGGTCGCGGTGCGTTGCGCGGTCGGTGACCAGCCGCTGACCGGCGCCCAACTCTTCGGCGCCGCCCAGGCGACCCGGGCGGGCCTGCGGTCGACGCCGGGCATCTTCGAGGCGTACTGGACGGAGCAGCAGGCGGCGCTGCGGCGGATGTTGGGCGACACGGCCTTCGACGAGGCGTACGGCGAGGGCGCCGAACTGGGGCTGGACGAGGCGGTCGCGTTGGCGCTCGGTGTCGAGCATCCCGACCTGGCGGCTGATTCGGGGCGGTTCGCCTCGGGCGCGGGTCGCTCCGCTCCACCTCGGCCCAGCACGGTCGACCGGCACACCGAGCACGCCTGAGACCGTCGGGCAACCGCACGCGGCTTCCCGACGGTCCCTGAGCGGCGGGACGCCCGACCACAGTTGCTGCCGGGCGTCCGTCACTGTTCGTCAGGCACGAGCGCGGCGCTCGGCGTCTGCCTTCATCCGGGCGGCCCGGTCGATGTCGGACTGCTGGACGGCGGCTACCGACCCGAAGATGGAGACGGCCTGGTAGTAGGTCCACGCCAGGCTCAGGCAGGCCGGCCGGACGACGGAGTTGTAGGTGGCGCAGGACCGCTTCAGATCCGCGTAGAAGGCGCTGTCGAGGCGCGGCTTGTTGGCGCTGAACTGGCCGACCGCCTTGTAGTTGCGGTAGCCGAAGTCGTGGCGGGCACAGGAGAGGCTGAACTTGAACCCGAGCGGGTTGTCCGGGCTGGACGAGCAGTAGTCGGTGGACCAGTCGAAGTTGTACTCGGCCCAGGGCGCGCGGTTCTGGCGGGCGGAGTACCAGGCGTTGTAGCTGCTGGCGCTGGTCTGGGTCCAGCTGGACAGGACCGACAACTTCTGCTGTGGAGTGACAGCCGCCGTGGCGGGGGAGGCCACGGCGAAGGCGGCAAGCAGCGCGAGTACGCCTGAGGTCAGGATGGTGGCGAGACGTCTGGGCATGGTCGTACCTCCGCGGGGGTGTGCGGTGGAGCCAGTTGTTACCGGCGAGTTACCGGGGTTAGATCAGTGTCGATCAATGGCGCGGCCTGCCGGTGTTACCCGCGAGAAATATTGGTGACCTGTGCCGAAACAGACGAATGTCCTGGACACCGGCGGTGTCCAGGACATTCGTCGAGCGGACCTGCCTAGTCGAAGAAGCGGGCCAGGTGGGTGGCGGTGGGGCCGTCGTCCTCCGGTCCCAGCGGCGTGAGGTCGGCGAAGATGGACGCACCGTCGCTGCCGGCGTGCAGGGGGTACCAGCGCGGCGTGCCCGGGGGCCGCATGACGCAGATGCCCTTGATCGTCTGCACGTCCAGCAGCCGCACGTGGGTCGGGTCGGCCACCGCGTTCACATGACCCCACCATGGGCTCATCACGTGCAGCACACCCCCGGGGCGGAGCACCCGGTGACACTCGTCCAGCAGTGGCAGGAAGTCGATCAGGTGCTCCAGGATGTGCACCGCGAACAGCACGTCGACCGAGTCGTCGGCCAGTGGCAGGGAGCCGGAGAGATCGGCGACCGCGTCCACCCCGGGGGCGGGGAAGATGTCCAGGCCAAGATTGCCCGGCCACTGCTTGGTGGCGCCGCAGCCCAGGTCGACCACCACCGGGTCGCGTCCGGCGACCCGTACCCGGCACCAGACGCCGAAGACGCCGGCCAGCCGGCTGACCTGCTCGCGTACCAGTCGCAGCTGTGCCGGCTCGTCGACCTCACCGGTCAGGTGGGCGACGCCCCGGTCGAAACGGACCTCGACACCGAGCGGGCGCAATCGCTCGTCGTGGCGGACCTGGTCCAGCCACGCCTCGGTGAGGAACCCGTCCACCGCCCGCAGCCGCTCGGCGGAGGACGGGGTGTGTGCCAACGCGACCATACCGGCCACCTCCGGCCGGCCCGTTACCCGGATAGTTGCCCGGTATGCGCCGGTTGTCCCTGAAATTCGTGCCAGGTCAACGCGCGATGGGCCGTCGAGGACGTCCGGTACGCATCCGCTGCCGCGGTGCGGCCGCCGTCCGGGGCCGTTTCAGGTGATAGCGGTGCAACTCGTTGTTCCCCGGCAGGGACGGGTCCTCGCTCATCGCGACCAACTCCCAGCCCTGGTCGCCGGCCCGGTTGAGATGAGCCAGCGCGGTGTCGCCGTACGGCGTGACGTCGATCATGGAACCGTCGGGGCCGTACCAGGAGAAGACCACCTCGAAGCCGAGGTCGTTGGTGGCGGCCTGGCGGCGGCGCACCAGTAGGGCGTACTCCCACCTGAGCATGGGCTTATTGTCGCCCCGCCGTCCGGATTCCGCCGGATCAAAACTCGGTGATCCGCCCGGCGTCCACCCGCAACCGCCGGTCGAGGCGTACCGCCTCCAGCATCCGCCGGTCATGGGTCACCAGCAGCAGCGTGCCCGGGAAGCTGGCCAGTGCGGACTCCAGTTGCTCGATCGCCGGCAGATCGAGGTGGTTCGTCGGCTCGTCCAGCACCAGCAGATTGACGCCGCGCCCCTGCAACAGGGCCAACGCGGCCCGGGTCCGTTCGCCCGGGGAGAGCGTCGCGGCCGGTCGCAGCACGTGCTGCGCGCGCAGGCCGAACTTGGCAAGCAGCGTACGCGCGTCCGCCGGAGACACGTCCGGCACCGCGGCCCGGAACGCGTCCAGCAGCGGCGCGTCACCCAGGAACAGTCCCCGGGCCTGGTCCACCTCGCCGACCACCACGCCCGGCCCCAGCGCGGCCTGGCCGGCGTCCAGCGGCAACCGGCCGAGCAGGGCGGCCAGCAGGGTCGACTTGCCGGAGCCGTTCGCCCCGGTCACCGCCACCCGGTCCGCCCAGTCGATCTGAAGGTTCACCGGGCCGAGGGTGAAATCGCCCCGGCGTACCACGGCGTCGCGGAGCGTGGCCACGACGGCGCCGGCGCGCGGCGCGGCGGCGATCTCCATCCGCAGCTCCCACTCCTTGCGTGGCTCCTCCACCACCTCCAGGCGTTCGATCAGCCGCTCGGTCTGTCGGGCCTTCGCCGCCTGCTTCTCAGACGCCTCGGACCGGAACTTGCGGCCGATCTTGTCGTTGTCGGTGGCCTTACGCCGGGCGTTGCGGACCCCCTTCTCCATCCAGGCCCGCTGGGTACGCGCCCGTGCCTGGAGTCCGGCCCGTGTGTCGGCGTACTCCTCGTAGTCGGCGCGCGCCTGGCGGCGGGCCACCTCCCGCTCCTCCAGGTACGCCGCGTAGCCACCGCCGAAGTGGTTCACCTGCTGCTGGTGCAGGTCCAACTCCAGCACCGAGGTCACCGTGCGGGCCAGGAACTCCCGGTCGTGACTGACCAGGACCGTGCCGGCGCGCAGCCCGGTCACGAAGGTCTCCAGCCGGTCCAGCCCGGCCAGGTCGAGATCGTTCGTGGGCTCGTCGAGCAGGAAGATGTCGTACCGGCTGAGCAGCAGCGACGCCAGGCCGGCCCGGGCGGCCTGGCCGCCGGAGAGGCTTGTCATCTCCTGGTCGAGATCGACGGCGAGGCCCAGCTCGGCGGCCACCTCCTCGGCCCGCTCGTCCAGGTCGGCGCCGCCGAGCCCGAGCCAGCTCTCCAGCGCGGCGGCGTACGCGTCGTCCGCGCCCGGGGTGCCGGCGGTAAGCGCCTCCGTCGCCGCGTCGAGCGCAGCCTGCGCCCCGGTCACGCCGGTGCGGCGGGCCAGGAACGCCCGGACCGTCTCGCCGGGGCGGCGCTCCGGCTCCTGGGGCAGGTGCCCGACGCTCGCGCCGGGCGGGCTCACCGCGACGCTGCCGGCCTCGACCGGCAACAGACCGGCGAGCGTACGCAGCAGCGTCGACTTGCCGGCCCCGTTGGCCCCGACCAGGCCGACCACATCGCCGGGCGCGACCACGAGGTCCAGGCCGGTGAAGAGGGTGCGTTCCCCGTGCCCGGCGGCGAGGTCCCTGGCGATCAGCGTGGCGCTCACAAGCAGCCGAGCCTACCCGTCGCCGCGCGGCGGACCCTGCGACGAGGCAGACTCACGTGCGTGTTGACCACTCTGGCGATCGACTGCGGGGGCGGCGGAATCAAGGCCTCCGTCCTCGACGGCGCGGGCACGATGCGGGCCCAGCCGATGCGGGTGCCGACGCCGTACCCCCTGCCGCCGGATCTGTTCGTCCGCACGCTCGTGGAACTCGGCGGTCGGTTGCCGGCGGCCGGTCGGGTGACGGTCGGGATGCCCGGCATGATCCGGCACGGCGTGGTGGTGGCCACCCCGCACTACGTGACCCGTTCGGGCCCACGTAGCCGGGTCGACCCGGCGCTGCTCGCCGAGTGGTCCGGGTTCGACGCCCGCAGCGCGCTCTCGGCCGCGTTCGGCCTGCCGGCGCTGGTGCTCAACGACGCCGAGGTGCACGGTGCCGGGGTGGTCGCGGGCACCGGCTGCGAACTCGTGCTGACCCTCGGCACCGGGCTGGGCAGCGCCCTCTTCGACGGTGGGGTGCTCGCCCCGCACCTCGAACTGTCCCACGCCCCGGTGCGTTGGGGCACCACCTACGACACGTACGTCGGTGAGCCTGAGCGCCGCCGGCTGGGCGACGCCTTCTGGTCCCGACGGATCCGGCAGGTGGTGGAGGGGCTGCGTCCGGTGTTCCGCTGGGACCGGCTCTACCTGGGCGGCGGTAACTCGCGGCGGATCCGCCCCGAGCAGCTCACCCGGATGGGTGACGACGTGGTGGTGGTCCCGAACAGCGCCGGCATCGTCGGCGGCGTCCGCGCCTGGGACCTCGCCACCGTGTGAGGCAGGCAGGAAAAGCCACCGGGAACAGTCGCGGTACGGCCGGTGTTGTGCCAGCGTCGGAGCAGTGGTGCGACACGGAGGGGGTGGCGGCATGGATCTTCTGGCCGAGTACCGACGGGCGACCCTGTTTTTCGAGGCGGGCGACCCCAGCAGCGCTGCCCGGCTGCTCGAACCGATCATCGAGGCGGAGCCGGACAACGCCTCCGTGCGCCAGTTGCTGGCCCGGGCCTACTTCCAGTCGGCACAGCTCAACCGGGCCGAGGAGCAGCTGCGGGAACTGGTCGACCGCAACCCCAGCGACCACTACGCCCACCACGTGCTGGGCCGGACGCTGGAGCGGCTCAACCGCTACACCGACGCGCTGCGTCACCTGCGCATCGCGGCGGCCATGCACTCGTCGAACGACGACTACACGACCGCCCTGCGCCGGGTCGAGACCCGGGTCGGCGGTCGCTGATCCCGGACACGTGTCGAGAGGGCAGCCCGAGCGGGCTGCCCTCTCGACGTCCGGGGGCCCGGCAGCCGGCGTGCCCACGATGGCCTGGCCGGCGCCCGGCGTGCCTACCATGAGCCGGATGAGAGCCGACCGGACGGTGGACGTGGCATGAAGCTGAAGCTGGACCTGCACGACATCTTCAACAAGGGCCACGACATCGACCGGGCGCTGCGCGGGATCATGGACGAGGCGGTGGCCAAGAAGGCCACCCTCGTCGAGATCATCCCGGGTAAGGGCTCCGGTCAGCTCAAGAAGCGGGTGCTGCGCTTCCTCGACCAGAAGGACGTCAAGCAGCTCTACCACCGGGTCGAGAAGGACTCCAAGAACTTCGGCCGCCTCTTCGTCCACTTCCGGTGGAAGTAGCCCCTCACAACGGGTAGGTGCGGGCGACGGCGAGCATCTCGGAGCTGTGCGATCCGGCGACGCCGACGTCCGGTGGGCGGGGGCGGAAGCCGGGCAGCGTGTCGAGGCCGTCGCTGGCGTCCATCGCGCGCAGCGCGATCCGGTCCGCTTTCGGCGTGACGGTAAGCGTGACCTCGATCCCGTCGGGCGGTGGGGCGTGGAAGACCACCCCGAATCCCCAGCGGCCGTCGCGGGTCTCCACCGGAACCTGGCGGCCGGCGACCTCGACCCGCCGCACGTCAGCGGTGTTCGTGTCGACGTGCAGGGTGGTCAGGCGTACCTGACGCTGCGGGGTGAGCCGGAGCGTCAGTGTGCGTTCGCCTGCGGTGGTGGTGTCGGTAAGCACGTCCAACCGGGGCGCGGGTAGGTCCGCCGGCTGTGCTGGGCCACCGAGCAACTCGTCGCCGCCGATGCCGGGGAACTCGTCGGCGACCTCGACCGGGCCGTCCACGTACTCGTCGGTCCAGGGCTGCGGATCGCTCTCGTGGCTGAGCCAGCGGGCCTGGCCGGTGCCGGCGTCCAGCGCGTACATCAAATGGGTGGGCACGGGGTGTGTGGCGTCGAACCGGTCGACGGCGATGCCGATCCCGGCGAGGACCACCGCGGCCAGTGCGGCGGCCCCGGCCGGCAGGGCACCGAGTCGGCGGGCCCGCAGCGCCATCATGCCCCGCTGACCGCCGGCCTGTGGGTGCAGCAGGTCGATCACGGGCAGCGCGGCGAGACCGAGCAGCACCGCGAAGAGCGCCGCGACGCCGCCCATCGCCATGCCCAGCGCCGGGAAGAGCAGTACGACGGTGGGGAGCAGCAGGAGCACCGCGACCGCGGCCGCGACGGTCACCGCGATCACCGGTACCGGGCCGTCGAGGCGGGTGGCCAGCGCCACCAGGCCGCCGAGCGCCCCGGCCAGGGCGGGCAGGGTCGCCAGGTACGCCCCACCGGGGGCCAGGAACGCCAGCAGCACGCCGAGCAGCGCCAGCCAGCCGAGCCCGCCGATCGCCAGCGCGGCCGGGCCGACTCGCCGTCGGCTCAGCGCGTACCAGGCGAACACGACGGCGGCGGCGAGCGACAGTACGGCCAGCCGGTACCAGGTGGGCCGGTACGGGTCGAGCAGTTCGGCGTAGCCCGGCCGGAGCGCGACGATCGCCGCCCAGAGGAGTTGGGCGCCCAGTGGGGCCACCACGATCGGCACCAGGGCCAGGCCGAAGCCGGCGGCCAGCCGACCGGTGGTGACCCGGTTCCGGCGGCGGGCCAGCCAGCCGAGCCCGACCACGCCGCTCAGCGCCAGCAGCGCCAACGGCAGCACCAGCCAGCCGGGGTAGCGGGCGAGCCCGCCGGGCACGGGGAAGTAGGTGGCGTCGTGACCGGCGCGCAGGTCGCCGAGGTCGATCCGGCCGAACTCCCGGGCGAGCCCGAGGGTGTTGTCACCGTGGTGCTGGAGGCTGGCCCGGTCCATCGAGGCGGGGGTGTCCAACGGCGTGTGGTAGATCGCAGCGCCATCCAGGTACGCCGAGTTCAGCCCGAGGAACCCCTCGTCGAGGAAGGCCGTGAAGTCGGTGTCGTTGGGCAACGCGCGGTACACCTCCACCGCGAACGAGGTGCCCACCGGGTGCGGTGCGGCCCGGCCGAAGACCTCGACCAGAGGCGCGTTCTCCGGCGACGTCTCGAACATGATCACCGGACCGGTGCGACCCCTTGCCTCCAAGTTGAGCACCACCCCCTTGTCGGCGGCGAGCGGGTGCTCGGCGGCGAACGTCGAGGCTCCGCAGAGGCACGCCTCCTCGGCGTCGGTGAGCACGAAGACGACGTCGTTGCGGGGTGCCGGGCCATCGGTCAGCGCACGGGCCACCTCCAGGATGGTCGCCACCCCTGCGGCGTCGTCGTTGCCGCCCGGCCCGGTCTGTACCGCGTCGTAGTGCGCGACCAGGAACACCGTGCCGGTGGGGGCGGTGCCGGGCAGCCGCGCCACCAGGTTGCGGACCCGGGCCAGCGTGGCCCCGCCCGCCGCGCCGCTGAGCTGCCCGGCCTCCTCGGCGACGGTGTCCTGCACCTGCGTCTCCAACCCGAGGTCGCGCAGCACGCCTTCCAGGTAGCCGCGGACCTCCTCGTTGGCTGGGCTGCCCGCGACGTGTGGCCGCCCGGCGACCTGCGTCACGTGTGGGTACGCGCGCCCGGCGCTGAACTCGCCGGTCGGCGTGTCGGCCGGCCGGGGCGCCGGAGGACGCAGGTCGAGCAGAGCGCCCGCGCCGACGGCGACGAGCGCGACGAGGGCCGCCAGCGCGGCGAGGGGACGTCGACGCGGCCTGGTGAGGGCGCGGTCGGCGGCGGGGGTGGGGGGTGCGCCCACGGGTGGCTCCTTGCGAGGGGGGTCCTGGGGTGGACATCATCCTCCATGCCACCTGAGGGTGCCCCGTCGTGTTGTGTGCGAACGTTGTCTAATACAGGATCAGCAGGGCACTCGGAAGGAGCCCGACATCACCAGCGATCAGCCGCCAGTCGCGGCGGTGACCCGGCCGGCCCGGGGGACCGGGATGACCGGTCCCTCCGTCGTGTCGTGGCCGTACCCGCAGGGAGGGCTGGGTGGCAACCCGAACCTGCCACCCGGGGAGCGGCTGAGCGTGCTGCTGGTGGAGGACGACGAGGGGGACGCCTTCCTGGTCGGCGAGTTGCTGGCCGAGACGAACTCCGGGATCGACCTGCTGGTGGCGACCAGCCTGAGCGAGGCCCGCCAACGGATCGCGGGGGTCGACTGCGTACTGCTCGACCTGGGTCTGCCCGACGCGCAGGGGCTGGACGGGCTGCGGCAGGTGCTGGAGATGTCCGGCAGCGCGGCCGTCTGTGTGCTCACCGGTCGCACCGACGAGCACCTGGGTATCGTCGCGGTTGCCGAGGGGGCGCAGGACTACCTGGTCAAGGGCCAGGTCGACGGGATTCTGCTGACCCGGGCGCTGCGTTACGCGGTGGAGCGCAAACGGGCCGACGAGAACGCCCGCCGGCTGCGTGAGGTGGAGCTGCGCCAGGCCGAGTCGGCCCGGTTGGAGCGCGGCCTGCTGCCCCAGCCGCTGATGTCGACCGACCAGATCGCCGTGCACACCTTCTACCGGCCCGGCCGGCACGCCGCCCTGATCGGTGGGGACTTCTACGACGTGGTGCAGACCCGTCCCGACCGGGTGGATCTGATCATCGGCGACGTCTGTGGACACGGCGTGGACGAGGCGGCCCTCGGCGTCGAGCTGCGGGTGGCCTGGCGGGCGCTGATCCTCGCCGGGGTACCGGACGACGAGGTGCTCCCCGCGCTGGAACAGGTGCTGATGAGCGAGCGCCGGCTTCAGGAGATCTTCGCGACCGTGGCGACGGCCCGGCTGGACCTCCACGCCGGCCGGGCGACGGTGCGGCTGGCCGGCCACCCGCCACCGGTGCTGCTCGCCGGTGGGCGGGTGGCTCCGGTGCCCGCCCCGGGTGGGCTGCTGCTCGGCGTACGGCCGCGCCGGCCCGTCGCCTTCGACCTGAAGTTCGACACCGAGGACTGGTCTCTGCTGATGTACACCGATGGTCTGATCGAGGGCCGGGTGGGCGCGGGCGACGAACGTCTCGACGTGCCCGGCCTGACTCGCCTGCTGACCGAGCCGGCCAGTCGGGCGGTTGCGCTGCCCGATCTGCCGGCCTGGCTGGTCGGGCGGGCCGAGCAGCTCAACGGCGGCCCGTTCGCCGACGATGTGGCGATGCTGCTGGTCACGCGGGGTGGTGGCCGGTGACGGCCATGGGTGCCGGCTGGAGCCTGCGCGGTCGGCTGGCCGTGCTCGTCGCCGTTGTCGGGTTGCTGCTGCTCGGGGTGGCCGTCGCGGAGGCGGTGGTCGCCACCCGTAGCCGGGCGCACATCGACGCGGTGCTCAATGAGACAGGTCCGTTGCGGGCCCAGTCCCAGGAACTGCTCGCGGTCCTGGTCGACCAGGAGACCGCGATCCGGGGGTACGCGCTGACCGGCGAGCGGGAGGATCTCGTCCCGTTCGACACCGGCCGGCAGCGGGAGCAGGAACTGGCCGCCTCGATGGACCGGCTGTTGGCCAGCTACCCGGAGCTGCGTGACGAGTTCGGCACGGTGCAGCAGCGGGCGGAGCAGTGGCGGCAGGCGGTTGCCGTGCCGGTCATCGCCGCCATCGAGACCGGTGGCGCCGCCGCCGGCCAGCAGTTGCTCACCGACCAGTCGCGGCAGCAGTTCGACCAGATCCGGGTCGCCGTCGACGTGTTGCAGAACGGCATCCTCGAGCTTCGCGACGAGGCCGCCGCGAACGTACGCAGCACCAGCAACCTGCTGGTGCTGCTGCTGGTCATCGCGGCGCTCGTGGTGCTGGTCACCGGGGTGGTGCTGCTCACCTCGCTGGAGCGGATGGTGATCCGTCCGCTGACCAGCCTGGCCGGGCAGGTTCGGGAGGTCGCCGTCGGCGACTACGGCCACCGCATCGCCGGCACCGGTCCGCCGGAGTTCCAGCGCCTCGGCGAGGACGTGGACGCCATGCGCCAGAAGATCGCCGCGGACCTGGCCGAGGTGCGTGAGGCCCGGGAGCGCATCGAGTGGGTCAACACCCAGTTGCAGAAGCAGGCCGAGGAGCTGACCCGGTCCAACCGTGACCTGGAGCAGTTCGCCTACGTCGCCTCGCACGACCTGCAGGAGCCGTTGCGCAAGGTGGCGAGTTTCTGCCAGCTGCTCCAGCGGCGTTATGCCGGGCGGCTCGACGAGCGGGCCGACCAGTACATCGCCTTCGCGGTGGACGGCGCGCAGCGGATGCAGCGGCTGATCAACGACCTGCTGGCCTTCTCCCGGATCGGCCGGCTCACCACGGGCTTCACCGATGTCGACCTGAACCGCCTGATGGCCGAGGTGGCGGCGCAGACCGAGCCGGCCCGGCAGTACGCCGACGCGGAGTTGACCTGGGGCGAGCTGCCGGTGATCCGCGGCGAGGAGCCGCTGCTGACCAACCTGCTGGTCAACCTGGTCAGCAACTCGGTGAAGTTCCGTCGGGCGGATGTTCCGCCGAAGGTGCACGTCTCGGCCCGGCTGATCGGCGAGGATTGGGAGATCACCTGCCAGGACAACGGCATCGGGATCGAGCCGGAGTTCGCCGACAAGATCTTCGTCATCTTCCAGCGGCTGCACGCCAAGGACGCGTACCCGGGTACCGGAATCGGGCTGGCGATCGTCAAGAAGATCGTGGAGTACCACGGCGGCCGGGTCTGGGTGGACACCGACGTGCCCGAGGGGACGGCGATCCGTTTCACCCTGCCCGCGCTTCCCGCCGACGTGGCGGATGCGACGAGCGCCACCGGTGCGGACGGGTCTGCGGCGGACGGGTCCGATCCGGCGGAGGTCGGCACGGACGCGGCGGCAGGCCGGGCCGATGACGAGGTCCCGGCGGGTGACGGTACCGTCGGCGCCGAGGCCGGCGGCGACTCGGAACGCCCCTCGGCCGTCGCTGGCCTGCCACAGGCCGGCGGTGGGACAGGTGGCATGAAGGAGGCGGTGGGATGACCGCGCCGGCGGACGGTAACAGCCCGATCGAGGTGCTCCTGGTCGAGGACGACCCGGGCGATGTGTTGATGACCCAGGAAGCGTTCGAGGAGCACAAGCTGCGCAACCGGCTCAACGTCGTATCCGACGGTGCCGAGGCGCTGGCCTACCTGCGTCGCGAGGGCCAGTACGCGGACGCGCAGCTGCCGGACCTGATCCTGCTCGACCTGAACCTGCCCCGGCGGGACGGCCGGGAGGTGCTGGAGGAGATCAAGAAGGACGAGCAGCTCTGCCGGATCCCGGTGGTGGTGCTGACCACCTCCCAGGCCGACGAGGACATCCTGCGCAGCTACCAGCTGCACGCGAACGCGTACGTGACCAAGCCGGTCGACTTCGACCAGTTCATCGCGGTGGTCCGGCAGATCGACGAGTTCTTCGTCAGCGTGGTGAAGCTGCCGCCGCGTGGTTGACACCCTGCTCGACGACGTCGCCGGGCTGCTGCGGGAGACTGCCGACCGCGTCGTGCTGCCCTTGTTCCGCCACCTCGACGTCGCCGACGTGAGCGAGAAGGCCCCCGGTGAGCTGGTCACGGTCGCCGACCGGCGGGCCGAGGAAATGATCAGCGCCCGGTTGCTCCGGCTGCGCCCCGATTCGGTGGTGGTCGGCGAGGAGGCGGTGGCCGACGATCCCGACCTGCTGCGTCACCTGCGTGCCTCGGGGGACGTGTGGCTCGTCGACCCGGTCGACGGCACCGCGAACTTCGCAGCGGGCCGCCGCCCGTTCGCGTTGATGGTTTCCCTGCTCACCGATGGCGAGCCGGTGGCCGCCTGGGTTTTCGACCCGTTGGCCGACGCGCTGGCGACCGGCCGTACCGGCGAGGGCACGTACCTGGACGGTCGGCCGTTGCAGCTGCCCGACGGGGCACCGCCAACGGGTGAGCTGCGGGGCACCGCGATGACGAAGTTCCTGCCGGGACCCTCACGGCGCACGGTGGAGGCGGGCGGTGCGCGGCTCGGCGAGCTGCTACCGGGGCAGCACTGCGCCGGCCGCGAGTATCTCGACGTGCTCACCGGCCAGCAGCAGTTCGTGCTGTTCTGGCGGACCCTGCCCTGGGACCACGGCCCCGGCACCCTCCTGGTGCGGGCCGCGGGCGGCGTCGCCCGCCGGCTCGACGGCACGGACTACCACCCCGCCGACACCGAACACGGCCTGCTGGTAGCCGCCAACCAAGAGGTCTGGACCAAAGTCCACACCACCCTCCTCCCCACCTAGACCCCTCCCCTTCTTTGCGTTGATCATGAGGTTGACGGCAAGTTTGATCTCTGACACTGCCGCTAACCTCATGATCAACGCGGGTGGTCGGGTGCGGTGGGTGAGGGGGTGGTTGCGGGGGGTTGATGGTTGTGCGGGGTTGGGGGTCGGCGGGCTGGTTGGGAGGGATGGTTCCGGTATCCTGACCGGCGGCCTTCCGCCAGCAGGCCGCCGACCGGCGCCGGCGGGGGCCGCCGCCGCGCAGTGGAACTCATCGGGGGCCGGCGGCCGACGAAAGGATGCTTTCGTGCGCAGCTCCATGCCCGTCCGGCGGTACGCCCACCGGCCGCTGATCGCCCTGCTCGCCGCCGTGGCGCTGCTGCTCGGCGTGGGTGCCGTGCCGGCGTACGCCGAGCCCAACGAGGGTGGCAGCAAGAAGCTGCGGGACGCCCTGGAAGCCACCGCCAAGGCGCACATCGACGCCAAGCGCAAGCTGGACGGCTCCAAGAAGCGGCAGAAGCAGATGGCCAAGGAGTTGTCCGCGATGGAGGGCCGGCTGGACGAGCTGACCGCCATGGTCGGCGAGGTGGCCGCACAGTCCTACCGGGTCGGGCGGCTCAGCCCGGCAGCCGTACTGCTGGACAGCGCGACGCCGGAGGCGTTCGTGCAGCGCGCCGCCAACCTCGACATGATGGCCCAGCGGGACAGCCGCCGGATCCGGGAGCTGACCGAGGCGCGTGAGCAGGCCCGGCAGGCCAAGCTGGCGATCAACGCCGAGGTACGCGAGCAGACCAAGCAGTTGGCCGTGATGGCGAAGAAGAAGAAGGAGGCCGAGGCGGCCCTGGCCGCGGTCAGCTCGGGTAGCGGCGGCGGGTTCAGCGGTGGCAGTTCCATCTCGGCGAAGCCGGCACCGCGTAACTCCGACGGTTCCTGGCCCGGTGAGTCGTGCTCGGTGGACGACCCGACCACCTCGGGCTGCATCACGCCCCGCACGCTGCACGCGCTGAAGCAGACCCAGGCCGCCGGATACAAGCGGCACGTCTCCTGCTACCGCAGCGGCGGCTCCGGCGAGCACCCCAAGGGTCGGGCCTGCGACTTCGCCGCCGCCACGAACGGCTTTGAGGACCGCACGGCCACCGGTGGCGACAAGTCGTACGGTGACAGCCTGGCCGCCTGGCACGTCCGCAACGCCGACCGGCTCGGCGTGCTGTACGTCATCTGGTATCGCCAGATCTGGCACCCGGGCACCGGCTGGCGGGCGTACAGCGGTAGCGGCAGCCCGGCCGCCGACCACACGAACCACGTTCATCTCTCGATGTACTGACCCGCCGGCCCGGGGCCGCTGCGTACCATCGCCACGATGAACTCTCCATCGCCTGACGTGGCGGCCCCATCCGCGCCCTCCTCGCCGGAGGTGCCGCGGGCCCTGCCCAACGGGCTCGCCGCGTTCCTGGTCTTCTACTCCAGTGGTGCCGTCCTGGTCCTGGAGACCGCCGCGCTGCGCCTGGTCGGGCCGTACGTCGGGGTCACCCTCCAGGTGACCAGCTCGGTCATCGGCATCGCGTTGGCGGCGATCGCGTACGGGGCGTGGGCGGGTGGCTGGCTGGCCGACCGGCGCAACCCGCGTACGCTGCTGGCCCCGGCGCTGGTGCTCTCCGGCATCGCCACCGCGATCACCCTGCCGGCGGTGCGGTACGCCGGAGAGGTGCTGCGCGGCGGTGCGGCCAGCGCGGTCCTGCTGCTGGTCGCGGTCGCCGTGTTCGCGCCCGCGATGCTGCTCTCGGCGGTCAGCCCACTGGTGATCAAACTCCAGCTCGCCGACCTGCGCCGTACCGGCCAGGTCGTCGGCCGGCTCTCCGGCATCGGCACCCTCGGCGCCGTCACGGCCACCCTGGTCACCGGCTTCGTGCTGGTGGCGGCCCTGCCCAGCACCGTCATCCTGTTCGGGTTGGCCGCCTCCCTCGGCATCACCGGCATCGCGCTCGGGGTGTACCTGCACCGGCAGGACCGGGCCGCCCTGCCCGGGCCGGCCCGGGTCAAGGCCGCCCTGGCGGTGCTGGGCCTGGCCGGGGCCGGGCTGACCATGGTCGCCCCGAACCCGTGCGACGTCGAGACGGCGTACCACTGTGCCCGGGTACAGGCCGACCCGGGTCGGTCCAGCGGGCGGACGCTGCTGCTCAACTCGGCCCAGCACTCGTACGTGGACCTGAACGACCCGACCCACCTGGAGTACGCGTACACCAGGTGGATCGGGGCGGTGGCCGACGTGCTCGCCCCGTCGGGCCAGCGGCTCGACGCGCTGCACCTGGGTGGGGGCGGGTTCACCGTGCCGCGTTACCTGACCGCCACCCGGCCCGGCACCGACAACCTGGTGTTCGAGATCGACGGTGGGCTCGTCGCGCTGGGGGAGCGGCGACTCGGCGTACGCCAGGGACCGGACCTGCGGGCGGTGGTGGGGGACGCCCGGATGCTGGTGGCCGACGAGGCGACCGACAGCCGGGACTTTGTGGTGGGCGACGCCTTCGGGCACCTGGTGGTGCCCTGGCACCTGGCCACGAGGGAAATGGCCGCCGAGATCGGCCGGGTGACCCGCCCCGGGGGCGTGTACGTGCAGAACGTCATCGACTACCCGCCGCTGCGGTTCATCCGCAGCGAAGTGGCCACCGTCGCCGCCGAGTTCGGGCATGTCGCGCTGATCGCCCCGCCGGAGGCACTGGCCGGCGAGCGGGGTGCCAACTTCCTCATCATGGCCTCCGACGCGCCGTTACCGCTGGCCGCGGTCCGGGCCCGGCTCGACGACGCCAACGAGCCGGCCAGTCTGCTCAGCGGCGGTGACCTGACGGACTTCGTCGGCGACGCGTTGGTGCTCACCGACGACTACGCTCCGGTGGACCAACTGCTCGCCACCGCCTGATCGGGTGACATCCGTGACCGAATCAGACCAGAAAGGTGTAGGCGGCCTCACGTCGGGCAACAACGCCGACCATGGGTGGTGCGGTGAGCAGAGGCGCGCAACTGCTCGGTGAGCGGTACCGGCTCATCGAACAGCTCGGCGCGGGCGGCATGTCGGTGGTCTGGCGCGGCTACGACGAGGTGCTCGGCCGGCAGGTGGCGGTCAAGGTGCTCGCGTCCCGGCTGGCCAGCGACCGGGCGTTCCGGCACCGGATCCGGATCGAGGCCCAGGCCGCCGCCCGGCTCTGCCACCCCAACATCACAAACGTGTACGACTACGGCGAGTCCGTACAGGTCGGGTTGACCGTGCCGTACGTGGTGATGGAACTGATCGACGGCGGTCCGCTGACCGCGCGGCTGGCCCGGGACGGACGCCTGCCGTGGCGGGATGCGGTGACGGTGGCGGCCGAGGTCGCCTCCGCGCTGGCCACCGCGCACGCCCGGGGTGTGGTGCACCGCGACGTCACCCCGGGCAACGTGATGCTCACCGCGACCGGGGTGAAGGTGGTCGACTTCGGCATCTCCGCGCTGGTCGGTGAGAGCGAGAAGGGGCCCGACGGCAACCTGCTCGGCACCCCGGCGTATCTCGCGCCGGAACGACTCGACAACGGCCAGGTCAGCCCGGCCACCGACGTGTACGCGGTCGGGCTGCTGCTGTACCGGATGCTCACCGGTCGGCTGCCCTGGCAGGCCGACACCACCACCCAGATGCTGCGCGCCCACATGTACCGCGAGCCGGAGCCGATGCCCGACGTGCCGGGCCTGCCCGGTGCCGTCGCCGACCTCGTGCGGCGCTGCCTGGCGAAGCGGCCGGCGGATCGTCCGGCCACCGCCGAACTGGCCCGGGTCCTCGCGGAGGCGGCCGGCAAGGTGCCGACGGTGCCGGTGGGCACCGGCGTGGGTGACATCGGACCGTCGTCGCTGGCCGACGCCGGTACCACGATCCTGCCCTGGTCCGCGGCGACCGACGCGTTGCCCTTGGCCGGCCTGCGCACCCGTCGCCGGCTGAACCGCCGGCGCCGGATCGAGGCGATGACGGCCGCCGCCGGGCTGATGGCCGTCACGGCGGCGGTCTGGGGGGTCACGTCGCACAGCCCCGCCAGCGGCGGAATCGATCAGCCGACCCAGGCACGCATCGGCGGCGAACAGGAAATTCCCTGCCAGGTGACGTACGCGCTGCGCAAGGATTCCGGCAAGGACTTCACCGCGGAACTGAGCCTGACCAACACCGGCGATCGTGAACTGCGCGACTGGACCATGAGCTTCGCGTTCCCCGGCGAGCAGCAGGTGACCGACGCGACACCGGTGCCGGTACGCCAACAGGGCCGGTCGGTGGCGGTGCAACCGGTCCCTCAGCGGCCGGCACTGGCACCGGGTGCCACCGAGAAGGTGAATCTGACCGGGCGGTACTCCGGGACGAATCCGCTGCCGGTGGAGTTCCGGATCGGCTCGGCGGTGTGCGGGGTCCAGGTCTCCGGGGTGGCTGGCACCGCGCCCACCACCAAACCGGCACCCGCCAAGTCGGCCACGGCCAAGACGGTGAAGGCGACCGCCGGCAAGGCCGGGTCCGGCGGCTCCAAACCGAAGGCGAAGGAGCCCAAGCCCGAAAAGGCAAAGCCGGACGACGGCAAGGCAAAGGGCAAGGGCGGGGGTAAGCCGCAGCCGGGTAAGCCCGGCAAGGGCCCCGGCCGGTGAGCCGACCGGTCAGGACAGCGTGGCGAAGCGCTGAATCTGTTCGATGGTCCCCTCCACGATGAGAATCGTGTCATCGGTGAGTTGCATGTCGTCCGAGACGTACCGGTACCGCTGCTCGCCGGACCGCTTGATGCCGATCACCCGCACGCCGTAGCGGTCCAGCAACTGGATCTCGTTGGCCGGGCGGCCTGCGAGCGACCGCGGAACGCGGACCCGCGCCACCGCGAAGGCCTCATCGAATTCCACGAAATCGAGCGTCCGACTGATGATCAGGTGGGCTAGCCGCTCGCCGGTCTCCGCCTCGGGGAAGATCACGCGGTGCGCGCCCACCGAGGAGAGGATCTTCGCGTGCTGCCCCGAGGTCGCCCGCGCCCAGATCTGCGGAACGCCCAGCTCCACCAGGGCGAGCACGGTGAGCACGCTGGCCTCGACGGAGGCACCGATGGCCACCACCACCCGGGGAAGGTCGGTCAAACCGAGCTGGCGCAGCGCACCCTCGTCGGTGGCGTCGGCCTGTGCCACCTGGTCGAGCATCGACGACCACTTCTGCACCTGCTGGGCGTCCCGGTCGACGGCCAGCACCTCGCGGCCGAGGGCGGAGAGCGATTCAGCCAGATGGCTGCCGAACCGGCCGAGGCCGATCACGGCGATGCCGCCCGGGTCCGATTTCCTATCCGACAATGGGTTGCTCCTCTGGGTAGCGGTAGAGCCGGCGTCGGGTGTTCAGGGCGATCGCCGAGCCGAAGGTGAGCGGCCCGACCCGGCCGACGTACATGAGCACGGTCAGCAGGAACTGGCCGCCGTCGGACAGCGAGGACAGGACGCCCACCGATAGCCCGGTGGTGCTGAACGCCGACGTGACCTCGAACAACGCGGCGTAGAACGGAAGCTTGTCGGTCATCGCGATCAGCGCGGCGGTCCCGGCGGCCACGATCGCGACGCTGAGCAGCGCGACGGTGAGAGCCTGCCGCTGGCTGGCGGTGGCGATCCGGCGGTGCCCGACCGTGACGTCCGGCTCGCCGCGGACCTCCGCCCAGATGACGAAGGCGAGCAGGAAGAAGGTGGAGACCTTGATTCCACCGGCCGTGCTGGCGCTGCCGCCACCGATGAACATCAGCCCGATCAACAGGGTGTAGCTCTCCTCCCGCAGCAGCTCGGTCGGCACCACCTCGAAACCGCCGGTGCGGGCCAACGCGATCTGCGCGAACGCGGCGACCACCTTGCCGGGTACGTCGTACTGGCCGACGGTCCACGGGTTGGCCCACTCGGCGGCCAGGAACGCGACCGCACCGAAGGCGACAAGCGCCGCGCTGCCCCAGATGGTCAGCTTGGTGGCGACCGCCCAGCGGGCCGGCTGCCGCCATTCCCGGACCGCCTCGAACATGGCCGGGAACCCGAGACCGCCGACGATCGCGCCGAGGGCCAACGGCAGGCTGACCCACGGGTCACGGGAGAAGGCCAGCAGCCCGTCGGGGTAGAGCGAGAATCCGCAGTTGTTGAAAGCCTGGATGGAGTGGAACGCGGCGGACCAGAGAGACTCCCAGAATGGCTGGTCGTAGCGCAGCCAGAGCCGGCCGGTGACGATGACGGTCATCGCCAGCTCGCAGGCGAAGACCGTGGTGGCGATGCGCAGCAGCAGCCGGCGTACGTCGCCGATCCCGTACTCCGCGGTCTCGGCCTGCACCAGCAGCCGATTGTGCAGCCCGAGCCGCCGGGACACGGTGAGGATCACCAGTGCGGCACCGGTCAGGATGCCGAGCCCGCCCAGCTGGGTGAGGACGGTGATGAGCGCCAGCCCGGAGCCGGACCAGTAGTTCGGGGTGTCGGTGACGGTGAGGCCGGTCACCGAGATGGCCGACGTGGCGGTGAACAGCGCGGTCATGAACGAGGTGTGCTGGTACTCGATGGTCATCGGCCGCAGCATCAACAGGCCGGTGCCGATCAGGATCGCCACCAGGAAGACCAGCGGCACGAGCCGCACCGGGTGACGAAGAAACCGACGCACCAGACAATCTTCCGATTCTGCGCACCGTTCCGGGCCTGAACCGACATCCCGACGCCCCGCACCCCGGACCGCCCCTTGCTCTGCTTCACCGGACGCAACGGCGGAGGATTCACCGGATGGTCAGGCGCGGACCAACTGCCGGTCAGCCCGGGCAGGTCTGCTGAGGCGGTTCCCCGACAAGTCAAGGAGACCGCGTTGCGACGTACCCTTTCCGCCCTCGGTGTGTCGGTGACCCTGCTCGCCGCCGCCGTGGCCACGCCCATGGTCGCCACGGCGAAGCCGGCCGGCGGCCCGGACCCGGCCCGCGTCGGTGACCAGCCCATCGTCATCGGTCACCGGGGCGCCAGCGGCTACCGGCCGGAGCACACCCTGGAGGCGTACCGGCTGGCGATCCGGATGGGTGCCGACTACATCGAACCGGATCTGGTCGCGACCGCCGACGGCGTGCTGGTGGCCCGGCACGAGAACGAGATCAGCGGTACGACCGACGTGGCGACCAGGCCGGAGTTCGTCGACCGCCGGACCACGAAGACCATCGACGGGGCGTCGGTGACCGGCTGGTTCACCGAGGACTTCACCCTCGCCGAACTGCGGACGTTGCGGGCCAAGGAGCGGCTGCCCCAGGTACGGGTGACAAACACCGCGTTCGACGGCCAGTTCCAGGTGCCCACCTTCCAGGAGGTGATCGACCTGGCCCGGGTGGAGGGCCGGGCGCGTGGCCGGGTGATCGGCGTCTACCCGGAGACCAAGCACCCGACGTACTTCGCCTCGATCGGCCTGCCGTTGGAGGAGCCGCTGGTCGAGACGCTGCGCCGGAACAGGATGACCAAGCGGAACGCTCCGGTGATCATCCAGTCCTTCGAGACGGCCAACCTGCGCCGGCTGGACCGGATGATCGACGTACGGCTGGCGCAGCTGCTCAACGCCGCCGGCCAGCCCTACGACTTCACCGTGGCCGGGGACACCCGCACGTACCGCGACCTGGCCACCCCCGCCGGCCTGCGCTGGATCTCCCGCTACGCCGACGGCATCGGAGTGCACAAGGACCTGATCGTGCCGCGGAACTCCGCCGGTGGCCTGCTCACCCCGACCACCCTGGTCCGGGACGCGCACCGGGAGAAGCTGATCGTGCACGCCTGGACCTTCCGGGCGGAGAACCAGTTCCTCCCGGCCGACTTCCGGATCGGTACCGACCCGAACGCCCGCGGCGACATCCAGTCCGAGTACGAACTGTTCTACCGACTCGGCCTCGACGGCGTCTTCACCGACCACCCCGACACCGCAGTCGCCGCCCGCGCCGCCCTACCCCGCCCCTGACCCCCCGCCCCCGCCCCACCCCGAGCGCCCAGCAACTTCGGGGATGTTGCCGCATCCGCTGCGGGTCGACGCAGCAACATCCCCGAAGTTGTCGAACAGTCAGCGCAGGTTGAGGGTGACCACAAGGGCGGATGGTCGCGCTCGTTGACGACGGCTACGGGCAGTTGATCAAAAGTGGCCTGGACCGGCTTGCCGAGCAGCTGCCTGCCGAGTAGGAAACAGGCCGCCGTCCCACGGGACACCGCAACCTGTGCCTTCGGCTGGCCCGGACGCCCCGACATGCCGCAACTCGTCGTCGTCAGAGAGCGGCCGCGTTCGCGAGTGGGCGCCGGAGCGTGGCGGGAGGCGACACATGACGGCCGCGAACCGTGGCAGCGGGCGACCGCTGCTGCGCTGGGCCGGTGCGCCCAGGCTCCGGCCTTGTAAGGGCTGGCCATCCCAACCCTGTTACTTGTGTGTTTCCGCCACATAGCCCGTGGGTGACGTCACTTCTAGCGTGAGCCGACACATAAGGTTTTCCTCCCTCTGAGTCCTCACGTGGAGTCGCAATGACGGTCCGGACGACACGGCGGGTGTTCATCTCCGCCGCCACGATGATGGCCGCGGCGATCGCCGCCACGGCCTGTGGCAGCCCCCAGGACACCGCCAACGGCGGCGGCGACAGCGCCGCGCCGGTGAAGGTTGGTCTGGTCTACTCCCAGTCGGGAGCGCTGGCCAGTTACGGAAAGCAGTACATCGAGGGGTTCAGGGCCGGCCTGGACTTCGCCACCAACGGCACCAACAAGGTGGGCGACCGAACGATCGAGATCACCGAGGTCGACGACGCCGGTGACCCGGCGAAGGCGGTCTCCGCGGCCAAGGATCTGATCGGCAAGGGCAACAAGATCATCGCTGGTTCGACGGCCTCGGGCGTGGCGCTCCAGGTCGCCCCGATCGCCGCGCAGAACAAGGTGCTGTTCATCTCCGGCCCGGCCGCCACCGACGCGGTGACCGGCGCGAACAAGTACACGTTCCGCTCCGGCCGGCAGTCGTACCAGGACGTGGTGACCGCGAAGTCGTTCATCGGTGACCCGGCCGGCAAGAAGGTGGTGGTCTTCGCCCAGGACGGGGCCTTCGGCGACGCCAACGAGGCGGCGGTCAAGGCCGTCATCGGTGGAGCCGGCGCGAGCGTCAGCGCCGTCCGGGCACCGGCCAGCGCGACCGAGTTCACCCCGTTCGCCAGCCAGATCAAGTCCGCCAAGCCGGACCTGCTCTTCGTGGCCTGGGCCGGCACCACCGCCCCGGCCATGTGGCAGACCCTGGACCAGCAGGGCGTACTCACCTCCACCACGGTCGTCACGGGCCTGGACATCCGCGCCTCCTGGCCGACCTTCGGCGCCGCCGGCAGCAAGATCTCCTTCCTGTCGCACTACTTCGACGGGGCCAGCGACACCGAGGCGGCCAAGGCCGCGAAGGCCAAGGTCCCCGGCGGCACGCTCGACCTGTTCCACCCGGACGGGTTCGCCGCCGCGCAGATGGTGGTCCGCGCCGTGACCGAGGGCGGCGACGACGTCGAGAAGATGGTCACCGCGCTGGAGGGCTGGAGCTTCGAGAGCGTGAAGGGCAGCATGACCATCCGTGCCGAAGACCACGCGCTGCTTCAGCCGATGTACCAGGCGAGCCTGACCGGCAGCGGCGACACGTTCACCGCGACCGCTCAGAAGGCGCTCACCGGTGACGAGACCGCGCCGCCGGTCCAGGCAATGAAGGGCTGAGGCGGAGATGCTCGCCACCCGCGGTCTGACCTGGCGGATCGGTGAGGTCTCCATCGTCGACTCCGTCTATCTGGACCTGGCACCCGGGGAGTTCCTCGGCGTGATCGGTCCCAACGGCGCCGGCAAGACCTCACTGTTCAACCTGATCACCGGCCTGCGCCGGGCCACCGAAGGCCGGGTGACCCTGGACGGGCAGGACATCTCCGACCTGCCGCCGTACCGGCGGGCCCGGCTGGGCCTGGGCCGTACCTTCCAGGCGTCCTCGGTGTTCGGTTCGTTGAGCGTGCGGGAGAACGTCCGGCTCGCCGTGCAGGCACACCGCGGGGGTTCGCTGAAGCTGTGGCGGCGGGCGGCGGCCGACCGGGAGGTCGCCGCCGCCGCCGACGCGGCGCTCGACCGGGTCGGCCTGGCCCACCGGGGTACGGCGTTGGCCGGCACCCTCGCCCACGGCGAGAAGCGGAAGCTGGAGATCGCCCTGCTGCTGGCCGGCGAGCCACGGGTGATGCTGCTCGACGAGCCGATGGCCGGGGTCAGCGCCGAGGACGTGCCGGAACTGGTCCAGGTGATCCGTGCGTTGACCGGGGACAGCGGCCGGGCGGTGCTGATGGTGGAGCACCACATGGACGTGATCCTCGAACTGGCCGACCGGATCGCCGTGATGCACCACGGCGCGCTGCTGGCGTGCGACACGCCGGAGACGGTGATGGCCAACCCGACCGTACAAGAGGCCTACCTCGGAGAGTCGCTATGAGCGAGCACAGCGAGCGAAGCGAGGTTCCGGCATGAGCGAACCGGTCCTGACCGTGGAGGATCTGTCGGTCCGGATCGCCGGGCTGCACATCCTCCAGGGGGTGTCGTTCACGGTCGCGCCGACCGGGGTCACCGTGCTGCTCGGCCGTAACGGGGTCGGCAAGACCACCACGCTGCGCGCCGTCGTGGGGCTGACTCCGCGCAACGGCGAGGTACGCGGCACGGTCCGGATGGGCGCCCGGAGCCTGCTGTCCCAGCGGACCCACCGCCTGGTCCGCGACGGGCTCGGCTACGTGCCGGAGGACCGCTGCGTCTTCGCCGGACTCACCGTCGCGGAGAACCTGCGGCTCGCCGAGCGGCGCGGCACCACCCCGGCGTACGAGCGGGTGTTCGCACTCTTTCCCGAGCTGGATCGGCGTTCCCGGCAGCGGGCCGGTTCGCTCTCCGGCGGGCAGCAGCAGATGCTCGCAATCGGCCGGGTGCTGCTCAACGACAACCGGCTGCTGCTGGTCGACGAGCCGACCAAGGGGTTGGCGCCGAAGGTGGTGACCGAGGTGGCCGAGGTGCTGGAACGGGTCGCGGAGTCCGTACCGGTGCTGCTGGTCGAGCAGAACCTGGCGGTGGTCCGGCGGCTGGCCCGCGACGCGGTGGTGCTCGCCGCCGGGCGGGTCGCCTGGGCCGGTGACGCCCAGGAGTTGCTGTTGGAGACCGGACTGACCCGGTCCCTGCTCGGCGTCGGCTCGGCAGAGGGCCACCAGCCCGCCAGGGTGGCGACCGTCGATCAGCCGGCCGGTGCCGGGTCGACCCCGGAGGACGGCAGCTGATGGACGCGATCATTCTGCTGACGCTGACCGGGCTCGGCCTGGCAGCCCTCTACTTCCTGGTCGCCTCCGGCCTGTCGTTGGTCTTCGGCCTGGCCGACGTGCTCAACTTCGCCCACGGGCTCTTCCTCGGCGTCGGCGCGTACGCCACCTGGTGGGCAGCGGGGAACCTGCCCGGCGCCGGCCCCGACGGCCTCGGCTTCGTGGTCGCGGTCGCCTTCGGGGTGGCCGCCGGCACGCTGATGGCGGTGCTTGTCGAGCTGGTGCTGATCCGGCCGCTTTACTCGCGCACCATCGAGCAGGTGCTGGTCACCGTCGGCCTCTCGCTGGCCGGCGTGGCATTGTTGCAGGCCACCTGGGGTGCGGACGCCCGACCGTTTCCCCGTCCGGCATGGACCCGCGAGGTGACCTCGATCTTCGGCGCGCAGGTGCCCAACGGAGGTCTCCTGCTGATCGTCGCCGCGGCGCTGGTGCTCGGCGCGATCCTCGCCTTCCTCCGCTGGACCCGGTACGGCCTGATCATCCGGGCCGGAGTGGAGAACCGGGAGATGGTGACCGCACTGGGCATCGACGTACGCAAGGCGTTCACCCTGGTCTTCGCCATCGGCGGGGCGGCGGCGGCGTTGGCCGGGGCGCTGGGCAGCGTCTACTTCGGCACCGTCTCGCCGCAGCAGGGCGGCTCGCTGCTGATCTTCGCGTTCATCGTGGTGGTCATCGGCGGCATGGGCTCGGTGGTCGGGTCCGCGTACGCGGCGGTCGCGGTCGGGCTGCTGCAACAGTTCGTCAACTACTACGGCACCTCCGGGCTGGGTGACATCTGCGTGGTGGCGTTGCTGGCCGTGGTGCTGCTGCTGCGTCCGCAGGGCATCGCCGGAAAGGCGGTTACGGCATGACCGAGGTCAAGAGCCCCGAGGTTTCGGCACCACCGGCGGCGGTGCCCGACGAGTTGACCGAGCAACCAGGCCGCTGGGGCCGGCTCCGTCCGTTCCTGCCGCTGGTCGCGCTGGCGGTGGCGCTGATCCTGCCGTACTCGACGCTGCACCTGCCGGGAATCTTCGAGGGCGCGCTGAACTCGCCGGGCACCCTGCAACTGCTCGCCGTGTGTCTGGTCTTCGGCGGTCTGGCGGCCGGTTACGACCTGCTGTTCGGGCGCACCGGAATGCTCTCCTTCGGCCACGCCCTCTACTTCGCCGCCGGCGTCTACGGCACCGACATCCTGATCACCCGGGCCGGGCTGCCGCTGTGGCAGGCCGCGCCGCTGGCCATCGTCGGCGGGACCATCCTCGCCGGGCTGCTCGGTGCCGTGGCGCTGCGTACGGTCGGCATCGCCTTCGCCATGGTGACGCTGGCGTTCGCGCAGGTCGGGGCGATCCTGGTGGCCCGGGACTTCGGTGGCCTCACCGGTGGTGAGGAGGGGCTGCCGCTGGACGTCGCCGGGCTGCCGGACGGGCTGGTCGGGGTCACCAACACGGTCAACCTGTACTGGTTGGCGCTGGCGTATCTCGTGGTGGTGGTCTTCGTGGTGCACCGGGTCAGTGGCTCGCCTACCGGGCGGGTGCTGGCCGGGCTGCGCGACGACGAGCGCCGCATCGGCGTGCTCGGGCTGGATCCGTACCGCTTCAAGCTGGTCGCCTTCACCCTGGCCGGCGGTCTGGCGGCGGCCGGCGGGGCGGTCTACTGCCTGATCGTCGGCGGTGCCTCGCCGCACATCACCAGCAGCGAGCTGACCCTGTCGCTGCTGGTGATGGTGGTCCTCGGCGGGCCGGGTACCCGGTGGGGCCCGGTGCTGGGCGGCATCCTCTACATGTACCTGGACCACCGACTGGTGTCGTTCGGCACCTCCGACGCGGTGAACGCGCTGCCGGCGTTCCTCAGCCGGCCGCTGTCCCAGCCGCTGTTCGTGCTCGGCACGGTCTTCATCCTGGCCGTCTACTTCTTCCCCGGTGGCCTGGCCAGCCTCGCTCCTCGCCTGGCCCTGCTCCGTGACTCCCTGCGTACCGGCTCCCGACCCCAGGGTTGATCAAGAGGGCGGCGGGACGGCACGGACGGCGTGCCGTCCCGCCGCGCTAGCCTCATGATCGGTGGCCGGGCCGGCGTTCGGTCCGGCCGGTCGGGCATCCGGCTGGTCACCGTCGCGCTACGGCAGAGCGGTGGCGGGTCCGGACGGGCCCGTGCGGGACAAGCAGCGGCGGGGAGGACGGCATGAGCGAGCGGTTGGCCGTGGTCAGCGGCGGCGGTACGGGGATCGGGGCGGCGGTGGCACGGGCGCTCGTCCTGGACGGGTGTTCGGTGCTGGTTCTGGGCCGGCGCGCGGAGGTGCTCAGGGCGACCGTCGAGCGGATCGGAGCCGAATCTGGCCGTCCCGAGGCGATCCGTGCCGTTACGGCGGACCTCACCGACCCCGACCAGGCGGTGAAGGTGGTCGAGGCGGTGGGTGGTCGGCCGGTCGACGTGCTGGTCAACAACGCCGGTGGCTACCACAGCGCGGACAGTGACACGCTTGCCGGGATCGCCGCGAACTGGCGAGCGACCCTGGACACCAACGTGCTCACCGCGGTGCTGCTCACCGAGGCGTTGCGACCGGCGCTGCGCCGGCCCGGCGGGCGGGTGATCCTGATCAGCTCCATCGCCGCGCAGCGCGGTGGCGGAGACGCGTACTCGGCGGCGAAGGCGGCGCTGCACGGCTGGGCGTACAGCCTCGCGGCCCAGCTCGGGCCGGACCAGATCACGGTCAACGTGGTCAGCCCGGGCTACGTCGCGGAAACCGAGTTCTTCGACGGCCGGATGACCCCCGAGGGCCACGCGCAGCGGGTGGCCGCGACCCTGGTCGGCCGGGCCGGATTGCCGGACGACGTCGCCGAGTCGGTGCGCTACCTGGCCAGCCCCGCCGCCGGCTACGTCACCGGGCAGGTGCTCGGCGTCAATGGCGGGTCGGTGCTCGGCCGCTGACCGGTCAGCCGTTCAGCAGGTCGTACGCGGCGTTCGGGGCCTGCTGGGCCTGCTCCTCGGTGAATGCGACGACGGCGGGAGCGGCACCGAAGTCGAAGTACTCGACCACGTACTCGGACGCCTTCTTCTTGCCGGCCGGCGGGATCTCCAGCGTCAGCGAGGACAGGTTGCCGTCCGCGCCGACCACCGCGCTGAGCGGAAGCTGCCCGTCGGTGTCGTCGAGCGCGGCCACGCCCTCCAGGGCGTCAGCCAGCTCCGGCACCACGGACAGGTCCACCACACCGGTGTACGTCCCGGGCTCACCGGCCTGGACATCGGAGGCCGCGCGGATGATCGCGTCGGCGTTGCCCGGGTCGGTGCCCTCGTAGGTGGGCAGCGAGTCCGGTCCCTCGATCTTCGCCGAATCCAGCTCCATCCACTTCGTGGGCAGCTTCATCAGCTTCTGGATGTCCTTGGCGCCCTTGAAGTTGACCTTCATCCAGGTGCGTGACTCGACCATCCGGAAGGACATCTCAAGCGTGAAGTCCTTGTCCTTGGTGACCGTGTCGATGTCCATGCCCCGGTTCGCCGGGTCGACCACGCCGGAGACGTTCCCGGAGGAGTCGCTTGTGGTGAAGCGGAAGGCCGGGTCCTGTTCACCCGGCACGGCCGCCAGCAACTCCTGCTTGGGGTCCGGCGGCGGTGGAGCCGCCGCCGGGGTGGCCTCGTCGTCGCAGCCGGCCACCACGGTCGCGGCCAGCAGGGCGGCGGCCACGGCCGCGAGACGCCGGGTCGTGGCGGTGGTGCCGGTTCGCTGAGTCATCTCGTCTCTCTCTCCGGTATCGAACGGGAATGGTAGAACACACTCCCGGCCGCGGTGCGGTTCTGCTGCCGCACCGCTGGTAGAAACGTCGGATGGGCCAGGAACGGACGGCGGTACGGCAGCGGGCCGAGGCGGTGCTCCAGCGGCTGGCCGGCGCGCAGGCCCGGCTCCGCGAGGACCAGTGGCGGGCGATCGAGGCGCTGGTGGTGGATCGGCGACGGGTGCTCTGCGTGCAGCGCACCGGGTGGGGCAAGTCGGCGGTGTACTTCGTGGCGACCGCGCTGTTGCGTCAGCGCGACGGCGACGAGGCGCGGATCCCCGACCCGGCCGGCCCCACCGGGCCGACGGTCATCGTGTCGCCGCTGCTGGCCCTGATGCGTAACCAGGTCGACGCCGCGGCCCGCGCCGGCATCCGGGCCCGCACCATCAACTCGGCGAACCTGGACGAGTGGGACGCGATCACCGCCGAGATCCACGCCGGCACGGTGGACGTGCTGCTGATCAGTCCGGAACGACTGAACAACCCGGATTTCCGGGACGCCGTACTGCCGAAGCTGGCCGCCACCACCGGTCTGCTGGTGGTCGACGAGGCGCACTGCGTGTCGGACTGGGGGCACGACTTCCGGCCGGACTACCGCCGGCTGCGCACCTTCCTCGGTAACCTGCCCGACCGCACCCCGGTGCTCGCGACGACCGCCACCGCCAACGCCCGGGTGACCCGGGACGTGGCCGAGCAACTGGGCACCGAACCGGCCACGGCGGCCGGGCCGCGACCGGACGTCCTGGTGCTGCGCGGCAGCCTGGACCGGGAGTCGCTGCGGTTGGGCGTGCTCGACCTGCCGAGCCCGGCGCACCGGCTCGGTTGGCTCGCCGACCACCTGGATCGGCTCCCCGGTTCCGGCATCGTCTACACGTTGACGGTGGCCTCGGCGACCGAGACCGCCGAGTTCCTCCGCTCACGCGGTTGGGCGGTGGCCGCGTACACCGGGCAGGCCGAGGACGCCGACCGTCGCGCCGCCGAGCAGGACCTGCTGGACAACAAGATCAAAGCACTGGTGGCCACCAGCGCGCTCGGCATGGGCTTCGACAAGCCGGATCTCGGCTTCGTCGTGCACCTCGGGGCGCCGCCGTCGCCGATCGCGTACTACCAGCAGGTCGGCCGGGCCGGGCGGGCCGTCGAACATGCCGAGGTGCTGTTGCTGCCCGGCGCCGAGGATGCGGCCATCTGGCGGTACTTCGCCTCACTGGCCTTTCCGCCCGAGGAGCAGGTCCGCGCGGTGCTGGCCGCATTGCACACCGACCGGCCGCTGTCCACGCAGGCACTGGAACCCCTGGTGGACCTGCGCCGGGCCCGGTTGGAACTGATGCTCAAGGTGCTCGACGTGGACGGCGCGGTCCGTCGGGTGCGGGGTGGCTGGCTCGCCACCGGCGAGCCCTGGACCTACGACGAGGCCCGGTTGCGTCGCGTCGCCGCCGCCCGCAGCGCCGAACAACAAGCCATGGTCGAGTACGCGGCGACGACCGGCTGCCGGATGCGTTACCTGCGCGAATGCCTGGACGATGCGGAGGCGGTCGACTGCGGTCGGTGTGACCGTTGCGCCGAGCCGCTGTTCCCGCCCGAGGTGTCGGCGGCCGCGCTGACCGCCGCGCAGACCTTCCTCGGCCGCCCCGGGGTGCAGGTCGCGCCGAAGAAGCTCTGGCCGACCGGGCTGGAGGCGGTCGGCGTACCGCTGAAGGGGCGCATCGCCCCGACGGAACAGGCGCTGCCGGGCCGCGCTGTCGGCCGGCTGTCGGATCTCGGCTGGGGCGGTCGGCTGCGCGGGCTGGTCGGCCCGGACGCGCCGGACGGCCCGGTGCCCGACGACGTGGCCGCCGCCGTCGTCGAGGTGCTCAAGGCGTGGGCGCACGGTGACGACCCCTGGCCGGACCGCCCGGCTGGGGTGGTCGCGGTCGGCTCCCGGACCCGTCCGGCGCTTGTCGGTTCGCTGGCCGAGCGGATCGCCGCCGTCGGCCGGCTGCCGCTGCTGGGCCAGGTGATCCCCACCGGGTCGGTGGCCGCCGACGGTCCGCGTGGCAACAGCGCGCAGCGGGTACGCGCCCTGCACGGCACCCTCACCGTCCCCGACCGTCTCGCCGAGGCCGTCGCCGACTTGGACGGCCCGGTGCTGCTGGTGGACGACCTGGTCGACTCCGGCTGGACCATGACGATGGCGGCCCGGGAACTCCGCCGCGCCGGCGCCACCGGCGTGCTGCCGCTCGCCCTCGCCGTCGCCGCCTGAGGTGCGACCGGAACCACGATCCGGTCGGCTCGCCGGGTGTCCGATCGGCCCGGCGGTACCGTGGGCGCATGGCTGACCAGGCACCCGAGGCGCCGGCGCTCGGGTCGGTACGCACCGCCGAGCGACCAGTCGCCGGCCAGGACTCCGGCGCGACTCCGGCCCGCCAGGCGCCGGCCTCGGCCGTACCGGATCGCGCCACGCTGCGGTTGGCCCTGGTGGTCGGCGGGCTGGTGCTGGCGGTGCTGCTCGGATTCGGGCTCGGACGGATCAACGGGGGCGGTGGCCCCACGGCGGCCG
The DNA here is from genome assembly GCF_018070435.1 of Micromonospora sp. C51. NCBI lineage: Bacteria > Bacillati > Actinomycetota > Actinomycetes > Micromonosporales > Micromonosporaceae > Micromonospora > Micromonospora sp. C51. The sequence goes on from NZ_JAGPXQ010000013.1 coordinate 120,944, forward strand.
GCGGCACCGACAGTGCGCTGGCCGATCACCCCCACGCCCCCGGTGCCGGCGCCCACTCGCACGATGCCGATCAGGACGCGGCGGCCGAGGCCGGCGGCCTGGCCGTCAGCCGCGACGGCTACACCCTGGCCCCGTTGACCGCCGAGTTCACCGTCGGTCAGGCAGGTGAGCTGCGATTCCAGATCCGGGACGGGCAGCGGCGGCCGGTAACCCGGTTCGCGGTGGTGCACGACAAGCCGATGCACGTGATCGTGGTGCGTCGGGACCTGTCCGGCTATCAGCACCTGCATCCGACCATGGCGGTGGACGGCACCTGGTCGGTGCCGCTCACGCTGCCGTCACCCGGCGTCTGGCGCGCGTACGCCGATTTCACCGCCGTCGCCGACGACGGCCGGCAGACGGCGACGACGCTCGGGGTGGATCTGGCCGCGCCCGGCAGCTACACGCCTCGTGACCTGCCCACACCGGCGACCACGGCCAGGGTCGACGACTTCACCGTCACGTATCAGGGGGTTCCCCAGCCCGGGCTCACCGTGCCGGTCGACTTCCGGATCACGGGGGCGGACGGCGCCGGCCCGACGCTGGAGCGCTACCTCGGCGCGTACGGCCACCTCGTCGCGTTGCGTGAGGGCGACCTCGGCTATCTGCACGTGCACCCGGAGGCGGAGCTGGTCGACGGGGCGATCCGGTTCTGGCTGACCACACCGGGGACCGGACGGTACCGCCTCTACCTGGACTTCGCGACGGGGGGCGAGGTACGCACGGCAGAGTTCACGGTGTCGGTGCCTTAGGCCCTGGGTCAGCCCGCCGTCCGGCGCATCGGTGCGGCGGTGGGGTCCGCCGGCCGGCGGACCGGCCGTCGGGCGAGGTAGCGCAGCAGGTCGCGGATGTGGTGTTTCTCTTCCGCCGGCACCGCCGGATCCGCCAACCGTTGCAGGATCACCCGCACATCGGCCTCCACCGGGCCGTCGTCGCCGCGTCGCCAGGACCCGGGGCCCGCGTCGGGCAGACCGAGGGCGCGGAAGGCAGCCGCCACCGGCAGATCGAGCGCGGCGCAGAAGCCTCGGACCTTGGCCAGTTCGGGATAGTCCTGCCAGTCACCGGCGAGCCAGCGGAAGACGGTCGAGCGACCGACACCGGTGTGGGCGGCCAGGTCGGTGACCGTCCAGCCGCGCTCCTCGCGGGCATCGTCGATGGCACGGCGCACGAAACGCGCGAAGGCCATCTGCGGCGAAACCTCTGCCGAACCCATCCGGTGGGTCTTCCCTCCCGACCGGCACCCGACGGTGCGCTCTTCGAGAGTAGTACGGGAACGTTGCCGGACAATTGACTGATCGACCAGACGATTTCGGTGGCGGGCGGCGATTCCGTCACACCGTCGGCGGCAGCTGCGGAAGCAGCGTCTCCAACCGGGGTGTGACCTGCCACTGGGCGACCAGGTCCCGGTACTCCGTGCGTTGGGCGGCGGTCGGCTCGGCACCGGTTCGCCGGGCCCGGATGAGCAGGTTCCGGGGGGTGTGCGCGGAGTCGACGAACTCGACCACCTCGGCCCGGTAGCCGTGCAACCGGAGCAGCCCGGCCCGCAACGCGTCGGTGAGGACGTCCGCGAAGCGCTCCCGCAGGATGCCCTGCCGGGTGAGCAGGTCGTACGGCCCCGGTGCCGGCCGGTTACGCAGCTGCGTCGCGACGTCGTGGTGGCAGCACGGCGCGGCGAGCACCCAGCGGGCGTGCCAGCCCACCGCCCGGGCCAGCGCCTCATCGGTGGCGGTGTCGCAGGCGTGCAGTGCGAGCACCAGGTCGGGCGACGGTTCGACAGCCGCGTCGGCGATCGTGCCGGCGACGAAACGCACCCGTCCGGCCCAGCCCAGCCGCTCGGCCAGCTCGGTGTTGCGGCGGCGCTGGTCGTCGCGTACGTCCACACCCACCAGCTCGACGTCGAGGCCCGACCGGGACAGATAGCGGTACGCGGCGAAGGTCAGGTACGCGTTGCCGCAACCCAGGTCCACCACCCGCAGCGGTCGGTCCAACTGCCCGGCCAGCCCGTCCGGGAGGGTGGCGGTCAGCGCTCGCAGGAACGCGTCCACCTGCCGTCGCTTGGCCGCCGAGCCGCCGATCTCGGCGAAGAGCGGATCGCCCGGATCGAGCAGGTACTCCTTGGTCCGGTCGTGCCCGGTTGCTACCGCTGGAGCGGCCGACCGGCTCGCCGTGCTGCGGTGCACCTGGGCCTCACCCGACTTGGTGACCCGCAGTTGCAGGGTGGCGTCGGCGGTCTCCACATGCCAGTTGCCGAACGGCTCGGCCAGCAGCGCCTCCACCGCGGCGTCCGCCTCCGGCCCCGGGCTCAGGTTTCGGGTGTGTGGCCGGGCTCCGTCGGAGGTGGAGATCTGCAACCGCTGACCGGCCTTGAGGGCGACGGGCCGCAGCTCGGCCCGGATCACCGAGGGACGCTGGCCGCGCCGCCGTCCGGCCGCCACGGCCCGGGTCAGGGCCGGTCCGAGCAGCATCGAGCGGACCTCGGCCAGGGCGGAGTCCAGTGGTTCGGGCATCGCTCCATCTTTCGGGGAGGACTTGGCGGCATCGTCAGCTGTGCAGGGGTCCACGACCCCGGCACTGCCCATCAGCCAGCTCTGCTTCAACCGACGCACAGGTTTCGGCATAGCCGGTGCGTGGAGTGAAGCAGAGCAAAGGGGCCGGACAGCAAGCACCGCCCGGGCGGCGACGGGTCGCGCCAGCGGCGCTGGCAGCTCTCCGCCGCCTCGGGCGGTACGTGGTCAGTCGGTGGTCGCCTCGGCCGGCGTACCGCTGTCGGCTGCGGCACCACGGCGGCGTCGGCGGCGGCGTGGGCGCGGAGCAGCTTCACCGGCGCCGTCCTCGCTGCGGTCGGTGGTCGCCTCGGCGGGGGCGCCGTCGACGGCCGTCGACACGATCTCGGCGCCCGCCGCCGCCTCGCCGGCCCGGCGACGCCGACGACGCCGGGGAGTACGGGTGCCTTCCTCGGCGTCACTCGCGGTGGCGTCGGTCGGCGTGGTGTCGGCACCGTCCTGCCGGCGCCCGCTGCCGCCGCGTCCGCGCCCGCCGTCACCACGACCGCCGTCGCCGCGACTGCCGTCGCCGCGACTGCCGTCGCCGCGACCGCGGCGGCGGGTGCCGCGCGGCTCGCCCCGCCGGGAGCGGCCCCCACCCAGGTCCTCCTCGACCTCGGCGGCCAGTCCCGCACGGGTGCGTTCCGCGGTCGGCAGGGTGCCGGTGACCTCGGTGGAGATGTGCAGGTCGGTGTAGAGATGCGGCGACGTGTGGTACGTCTCCGGCGGCTCGGGCATGTCCAGGCCGAGCGTCTTGTCGATGATCCGCCAGCGGGGCATGTCGTCCCAGTCGACGAAGGTCACCGCGACACCGCTCGCGCCGGCCCGACCGGTCCGGCCGATCCGGTGGGTGTAGGTGTCCTGGTCTTCCGGACAGTCGTAGTTGATCACGTGGGTGACGCCGCTGACGTCGATGCCCCGGGCCGCCACGTCGGTGGCGACCAGAGTGTCGATCTTTCCGGCCCGGAACGCCCGCAGGGCCCGTTCGCGGGCCCCCTGACCGAGGTCGCCGTGCACCGCCGCGACCGCGAAGCCACGGAAGTCCAGGTCCTCGGCGACGCGGTCGGCGGCCCGCTTGGTCCGGGTGAAGATGATGGTCAGGCCACGGCTCTCGGCCTGGAGGATCCGGGCCACAATCTCGATCTTGTTCATCGAGTGGGTGCGGTAGACAAGCTGTTCCGTCTGCGGCGACGGGCCGGTCTCGGCGGTGTGCCCGGCGTGGATGGTGATCGGGTGGCGCAGGAAGCGTCGGGACAGCGTCACGATCGGATCCGGCATGGTCGCGGAGAAGAGCATGGTCTGCCGGTCCTCCGGCAGCATCGCCAGGATCCGCTCGACGTCGTCGAGGAAGCCGAGGTCGAGCATCCGGTCGGCCTCGTCCAGCACCAGTGCGCGTACCCCGTGCAGGCGCAGATGCTTCTGCTTGGCGAGGTCCAGCAGGCGGCCGGGAGTGCCGACGAGGATCTCCACGCCCTTGCGCAACGCCTCGATCTGCGGCTCGTACGCGACGCCGCCGTAGATCGGCAGCACCCGTACGCCCCGGGTGCGGCTGGCGGCGGCGATGTCCTTGGCAACCTGGATGCCCAGCTCGCGGGTTGGTACGACGACCAGGGCCTGCGGCAACCCGTCGCCGCCCTCGTCGGGTGCGAAGACCCGCTCCAGCAGCGGTACGCCGAAGCCCAGGGTCTTGCCGGTGCCGGTCGGCGCCTGCCCGATCAGGTCTGCCCCGCGAAGCGCGATCGGCAGTGCGTACTCCTGAATGGCGAAGGCGCGGGTGATACCGGCCGCGGCCAGCGCGTCGACGGTCTCGGCGCGCGCGCCGAGCTCGGCGAAGGTCGGTGCCTCCGGTCGGACCGGGGCGGTCGGGGCCAGTTCCTGGCCGTCGATAATGTCTTGAATCGGCTCACTCATATGGATTTGGGGGTGCCCTCTCGTGGGTGCGCCCCGTCATGTCCTCAGGGCGCGTTCGGTATGGCGCGGGCCACACGGTCGGCGGCAGAGAGCCGAGCGGACCGGGCCGCACGCGCGCCGTGGGTCGGACTTCGACCGGATCGGAGTTGACTCCAGCCGGATCGGCACCTACGGCAACTCCTCCATGCTACCTGAACGGGCCAAACAGCGTCCCGATTCCGTGGGGGGCGGTGGCGGCGCAAAGGTTTGTAAGTGACCTGTATCACAGTTTCCCGGGATGCGGGGGCCCGCGCGGGCCTGCCGGTACCCCGGCCGGACGGTAGCCTGCGCACGTGTCCGCCCCCACTCCGCCCGGCCACGCCGTCGCCGACCTGCTCGGTCTGGTGGCCCTCGGTGAACTGCTCGCCTTCGACCGGATGGCGGCCGACGCCCGGCTCGCTCCCGACCTGCGCCGCCGGGCCGCATTGAGTGAGATGGCCGCTGCCGAGATCGCCAACTACCGGCGGGTGGCCGACCGGCTCGCCGCGCTCGGCGTGCCGCCCGACGACGCGATGGCTGCGTACGTCATGCCGTTGCAGGCGTACCACGACTCGACCGAGCCCCGCGACTGGGCGGAGGCGGTCACCAAGGCGTACGTCGGTGATGCGATCACCGATGACTTCCTTCGGGGGATCGCGGTCGCGCTGGGCGAGCCCGACCGTCAGCTGGTCCTCGACGTGCTGCACGAGTCGCGGTACGCGGAGTTCGCCGCCGCCGAGATCCGGCTGGCGGTCGAGGCCGATCCGACCGTGGCGGGCCGCCTGTCGATGTGGGCTCGACGTCTGGTCGGCGAGGCGCTGTCCCAGGCGGGGCGGGTCGCCACCGCCGACCATGGGGCCCTCACCATGCTGATCGCCGCAGGTGGTGATGTCGATGTGACGGAATTGTTCCGGCGGCTGACCGCTGCGCACACCGCGCGGATGGCCGCCGTCGGGCTCAACAACTGAGGCGCAACGACTGAGTTGGGCGCAACGTCTGAGCAGAGACCGGCAACAGGGCGGTGTGGCGAGACAGCCCGCCCCGCCGGTCCTGTCGCCGGTCTGTCAGAACGTCAGCGGACGGTGAAACCGACCGCCCGAGGGGATGCCTCGGCGATCTCGACGTAGGCGACCTTGCCGACCGGCACGATCACCCGCCGCCCCTTCTCGTCGGTCAGGGAGAGAGTGCCCTCGCCCCTGGCGACGGCGTCGGTCACGATCCGCTCGATCTCGGCCGGCGACTGTGCGCTCTCCAGGACCAGCTCGCGCGGCGCGTACTGCACGCCGATCTTGACCTCCACTGTGCCTCCTCCATCGGGCGAAATGGCCGCCCTGCGAAGGCTATCCGATCACAAGGTCGAAGGTCAGGCTGACTCACCTTGCAGCGGGAAGCTGGCGATGCCCCGCCAGGACAACGCCGCGACCAACGCCTCGGCCTCGGCCTTGGGCACCTGGCGGCCGCCGGCCAACCAGAACTGCGCGGCGGTCTCGGCCGCGCCCACCAGGCCCGAGGCGAGCAGTTCGGCGTGCGCCCGGCTGACCCCGGTGTCGGAGATGATCGTGTCGGTGATCGCCGCGATGCAGCCCTGCTCGACCCGCTCCACGCGTTGCCGCACGGCCGGATCGTTGCGCAGATCCGACTCGAAGACCAGGCGGAAGGCTTCGCTCTCGTGATCGACGAAGTCGAAGTACGCCCGCACCGACGCGCTGACCCGCTCCTTGTTGTCGGTGGTGCTCGCCATGGCGTCGTGCACCTTGGCGACGATCGCGTCACAATGCGTGTCGAGCAGCGCGAGATAGAGCTCCATCTTGCCGGGGAAGTGTTGGTAGAGCACCGGCTTGGAGACCCCGGCCCGCTCGGCGATGTCGTCCATGGCCGCAGCGTGGTAACCCTGCGCGACGAACACCTCCTGAGCAGCGGCAAGTAGCTGCTTGCGGCGCGCCGAACGGGGCAGGCGCGTGGGTCGGCCGGCGGTCTGGGCGCCGTTCCCCACAGCGGTCATGGGAACCTCCGAGGTTGTCGTACGGGCCGGCATATCACCCGAACCGGTCGGGGCCCCTCGGCCCCTCGCGGAATTGGCCCGCCGCTGTAACTTATCGCCACTGTCGCCACACGGTAGCCTCAGCGGGGGCGACCAAGGAGCGCGCGGTGAGTGAAACAGGGCAACCCGGTGCCGCCACCCCGGGAGAGCACGGCGACGGGACGGGTCAGCACGATGACCTGGCCCGTTCCGGCAACGGGTGGGCGCCGCCACCGGTCGACTGGTCGTGGGGTCCCGAGGTCGTGCCCGGTTCCGAAGCGACCAGGCCGCGGCCGGAGTCCCCGTCCGGTTGGGCCACCGCCTCGTCACGCCACGCCGACCTGCCCGCTCCTGTCGGTGAGCAGGCGGAGCCGGAGCGGCCCGTGCGGGTCAACGGCAACCACGTCAACGGCCACCGGACGAACGGCACACCCGTCGCGGACCAGACGCCGGCCAACCGGCACGCCCCGGTCAGCGCACCGCCCGGCCTGCACGGGCCGGGTCAGGATCCCGGCAAGGACCGGCTTGTCGTACCGGCCCCACGCCCGGCGCCGTCCGGCGAGGTGCCGGTGACCACCGGCCCCGGTCTGCCGACCTCGTCGCCCCCGGCCGTGCAGGTGCCGCCCGTCGGCACCGCTCCCTCCGGCTTCGAGATGCCACCCGGCCTGCACGCGCCCACCGCCGAACGGTCCGGTGAGGGCCCGACCGGTGGCCGGCAGCAGAGCTGGGACGACGGATTCCCGCCGGAGTCGGTCGGCGAGCCCTGGCCGACCGCGCCGGTCGCCGATCAGGTCGGCGGGCCGGCCGACCAGCATTCGGCCGGCACCGACCAGCCCGCCCGTTGGTCGGACGCGCCGGGCGGCATCGACCAGCCCGCCCGCTGGTCGCCTGCCGACCAGCCCGCCGGTGATCCGGACCGACCCAGCTGGGCCCAGCCCGGCCCGGCCCGCGACTGGGCGCCGCCGTGGGCGCGCGACGACGGTGAGTCCGCCGACCGCCGGTCCCGTGAGGTGCCGGCCCGGAACTGGGCCAGCGAGCCCAGCCGCCCGTACGAGCCGGTCCGCGCCGAGCCGACCCGTCCGTACGAGCCGGTCCGTGCGGAGCGGCCCCGGCCGTACGAGACCCGCCGGGATGCCGAGCCTCCGGAAGGCGTGTCACCCGCCGCGCCCGAGCCCGGGGACAAGGCGGCCGCCGTCGAGCCGACCAGCGCACCCCCGATCCCGCAACCGCCCTCGTGGGCGCGTGCGTCCGAGCTGCCGCCGGCCGAGGAGCGTCCATCCTGGGCGCTGCCCGCGGCCAGCGGCGATCCGACAAGTGCCCCGCCGGCCCTCCAGCGGCCGTCGTGGGCGCGTGCGCCGGAGGTGCCGCCGGTGGAGGAGCGTCCGTCCTGGGCGCTGCCGCCGGTCAGCGGCGCACCGGCGAACGAGGGCCTGCCTTGGGGTACGCGGAACGAGGAGGCCCCGTCCTGGGGCAACCGGTCCGGCGGCCAGCCGACCGACGAGCGTCTGCCGTGGGCGCTGCATCCGGCCAGTTCCCCGCCGGCCGGCACGCCATCCGGTGCCGCCGATCCGACCAGCGCTCCACCGGCCGGAACCCGGTCGACCGCCCCCATCGGCAGCGCGCCGCAGCCTGACCCGCCGAGTCGGCGGGAGACCCTCGATCCCGGCTCGACGCCACCGGTCGCCGAGGCCCGGTCGGCCGCCGATCCGCCCGGGTATCGCCCGTTCCGGCTGCGGCCGGTTCCGGACGAGCCGACACCCACGCCCGTCTCTGCTCCCGCCCCGCCGGATCCGATCACCGGGCCGGCCGCGACCGACCAGGTTCCGGGTGAGCCCGGCCGCCGCGAGCGCACCCCCTCTGCGCCCGTCCCGACGAGTGCAGCCCCCTATGCGGCACGCCGGTCCGCGCCCGATCCGGTGCCGTCGACCGAGTCGGCCGGCGACCGATCGCAGGACAGCACCACGGCGGTGTTGCCGCAGCGCGTCCCTGCCGAACCGGACGTGCCCGTCGTGCCGGAGCCGCCAGCTGTGGAGCCACCCGCCGAAACCCCGGAACTCGCCCGGATCGCCACTCATCTCCGCCGTGACGACGAGCCGGCCACGCTGCGGGACCGGCCCGAGGGCTTCGACGTCAACGCGATTCTCGCCGCTGTCCGAGGAGTCGAGGGCGTCCGCGACGCCGCCCTGCGGCGTACCCCCGCCGGGGCGCACAGCCTGCGCCTCGACCTCGCCGACGGGGCCGACCCGGCCGAGGTGAGCCGACACGTCGCGCGACTGTTGCAGGAGCGGATGGGGCTGGCTGCGGCACCGCGTGGCCTGCCCGGAGTGGCCGCTGCGCCGGTGCGGCGACGCGCTGCGGAGAGCCGGAGCGAGGCGAGCGAGACGCGCCCGGTCGCCGAGCCACGGCGTCCGTCCGCCCGACCCGGTGGCACCCGGACGGAGACTCCGCCGAGCCGGCCGGAGACCGTTCCGGAGACGACCCGGCGGCGCCGGCAGTCCCCGGCTCCGCACCGGGGCCGGGCGGTCGTGGACGAGTCGGGTGTGCCGGGCAGTCCGGCGACCCTCGGTGCCTCCTACTCCGGTGGGCAACTCACCACGACCGAGTCCGCGCCGTCGCGGCCGCTGGACACAGGGGGAGTGCCGGGCCCCCGGGTGGTACTCGACCACGTCCAGGTGAGCACGTTCGGGCTGGACGCCAACGTCGAGGTCCGGCTGGTCGCGGGCGATCACAACGCCTCGGGGTACGCCACCGGGCCGGCCGTGGACGGCTTCGTGCTGCGGTTGTGCGGCGTCGCGGCGGCGGCGGCGATCGACGAGCTGCTCTGTGCCGCCGTTCCCACGGCGGAACGTGGACGGTGCTTCGTGGAGCACGCCGCGGTGGTGCCGTTCGGCAACTGCGAGGTGGCCACCGTGGTGGTGCTGCTGGTCTGCGACGGCTGGGTCGAACAGTTGGCCGGTTCCGCGCTGGTGGCCGGCGATCCCCGGCAGGCGGTGGTACGCGCCACCCTGGCCGCCGTCAATCGTCGGCTGGAGGCGCTGCTGGCGTGAGCCGTTCCAGGCAAACTGGAACGGTGAAGCCTGCCACCCTCTGGCCCGAAGGGCTGCTGCCCGCCCACTCGGTTCCGCCGCCCTGGCCGGGGCGCGAGGTGCGACTCGACGGCGCGGTCACCTACGTCCGGGAGACGCCGGCCACCGGACCGGACGCCGAACCAGCGTTGTACGTGCACGGCCTGGGCGGCTCGTCGCAGAACTGGACCGACCTGGCCGGCCTGCTCGCCGAGCGGCTGGACGGTCAGGCGATCGACCTGCCCGGCTTCGGCCGCAGCGAGCCGGGCCGGCGCTACACCGTGCCGGTCTTCGCAGACCGGGTGATCCGCTGGATCGAGCACTCCGACCGCGGGCCGGTGCACCTGCTCGGCAACTCGCTGGGCGGTGCGATCTCGGTGCGGGTGGCCGCCCTCCGGCCGGATCTGGTCCGGACGCTGACCCTGGTGTCGCCGGCCCTGCCGTTTCTCGACTTCCGCCGGTCGTTGCAGGGACGGATGCTGCCGCTGCTGGCGATCCCCCGCGGCGAACGGGTGGCCGCCTGGCGGCTGGCCCAACTCGCGCCGGAGGTGATGGCGCAACAGGTCATGGAGGCGTGTGTGGCCGATCTCAGCCGGATCAGCGACCAGCGTCGGCGCGAGGCGCTGGAGGAGATCCGGGTCCGCTACGAGGCGGAGCACTACGCGGCGGCCTACGTGCGGACCTTTCGTGGCCTGGTTTCCAGCTTCGTGCGGTCGTACCTGCCCGGGTCGGGCTCGCTGTGGCGGATGGCGGGTACGGTGCGGGCGCCGTCGCTGGTCATCGGGGGACGGCAGGACCGGCTGGTCGACGTGCGGGTGGCGCCGCAGGCCGCCCGGGTGATCCCGGACAGCCGCCTCCTGATGATCAACGGTGTCGGTCACGTGGCTCAACTTGAGGTGCCACGCCTGGTGGCCCGGGCCGTGCTGGGGCTGCTCGCCGAGGCGGTGGAACCCGCCCACGGGGCCGACCTGGCAGGATGACCGGGTGCACAGCCCTGGTAGCCATCCTCGATCGGTTCGTTCCGCTGGCCGGCACGCCGTCCGGCGCGGGTCTCCCCACCATGATCGAGCGGCGGACCAGACCGTGTCCGACGAGGGCGGGCGGCGTCGTAGGCGGCCCGGGACGGGTGCGCTGATCCGGCTGGCGGTGCTGGTGGCCGCCGTCGGCGCCGTGGTGACGATGGTGGCCGGCGGCACCGGTGTGGGCTCGGGGGCGGCCGACGAGGTCGACCCGGTGGTGTCCGGGCCGCCCGTGGCCCCGTCGTCCATGGCGCCTGTGGAGACGCCGTCGTCGGTGGCGGTGTCCCCGTCGCCCGCGCCACCGGTCCTGCAGGAGCCCGGTTCGATCCCGTCGACCGGCCCGGGTCGGTTCGGCTATGACGACCGGACCGGCCCGGTGCTGGGTACGGCCGGTGACCTCCGGCGTTACCGGGTGGCGGTGGAGCCCGGCGCCGGCGTGGACGCGGGCGAGTTCGCCCTGGCGGTGCGGACGGCGCTGGCCGGCCCGGGCAGTTGGGTCGGCGGCGGCCGGCTGCGGCTGCGGCAGGTCGAGCGCACCGCTCGTCACGACTTCACCGTCTATCTGGCCACGGCCGGGACGGCGGGCCGGATGTGCGCCGCCGGGGGTGTGGACATCCGGATCGGTGGCCGGCCGTACACCTCCTGCCGCGCGCAGGGGAAAGTGATCATCAACCTGGACCGGTGGCGGCTGTCGGTGCCGCACTTCGTCGAGGCCGACGTGCCGCTGTCGCTGTACCGGACGTACGTGGTCAATCACGAGGTCGGGCACGAGTTGGGTAACCGGCACGAGCGTTGCCCGGGGCGTGGCAAGCCGGCGCCGGTGATGATGCAGCAGACGCTCTTCCTCAAGGGGTGCGTCGCGAACCCGTGGCCGTACCTGGACGGCCGGCGGTACGCGGGCCCGCCGCTCTGAGCGGATCCCTGCTGAGCGCGCCCAGTCGATCAATATGTGGTGATGTGCCGGAATAAGGTGCGACGATGACGTCATGCCCTCTTCACCCCTTTGGCGCGATTGTCGGCGCTCGGGCGACCCGCCGGAGCCCGACGATCGGCACCACGGCCCAGCGGTCCCGTACCAGGTGATCGTGACGCTGGGCATGGTGCTCGTGCTGGCCGCCACCGCGGCGGTGCTGCTGGCCCGGACCGGTAAGCGGGTGGCCGCCCCGGACCAGGGCTTCGGCAACCGGATCGCGTCCGGCGCGGGAGGTGACGAGCGGATCGAACCGAGCCGGTATCCATGGGCGGGCGTCGGCAGCTTCACGGTGGCCGGTGACCACTCGCCGGTGCACGGCGAGGACGGTCCGGTGGCCCGCTACCGGGTCGCCGTCGAACGGGGCACCGGCCAGGATCCGGCTGCCTTCGCCGCCGCGGTCGACGGGGTGCTGGCCGACGCGCGTAGCTGGATCGGCACCGGCCAGCTGCGCGTGCAACGAATCGCCGAGGCGGAATCGGCCGACTTCACCATCTACCTGGCCACCCCGCGCACCTCGGAGGCGATGTGCGCCGAGGGGGGCCTGAGCACCGAGGGCTACACCTCGTGCCGGCTGCCCGGGCAGGTCATCATCAATCTGGCCCGGTGGCTGGAGGCGGTGCCGGACTACGGCGCACCGCTGGAGGTCTACCGGGCGTACGTCATCAACCATGAGGTCGGGCACGAATTCGGGGAGGGGCACGAGGCGTGTCCGGCACCAGGCGACCCGGCGCCGGTCATGCAGCAGCAGACGTACGGCCTGGACGGCTGCCTGCCGAACGCCTGGCCGATCCTTGACGGGCGTCGGTACGCCGGCGAGTTGATCGGCTGACCACGGCGGCGGCAAGCGCCGACGGCCCGACGGTATTCCCGCTCCCGCATAGCGGGCGACGTGTCCCTGCTCATGGTCGATGGGCGCGTCGCCGAGCGACAATGGCCCGGTTGCCCACCATCGATCCCGGGGAGTCCACCGTGTCGCTGCCCCCGCTCGTCGAACCCGCCGCCGAGCTGACCGTTGACGAGATCCGCCGCTACTCGCGCCACCTGATCATCCCGGACGTCGGGGTGGAGGGGCAGAAGCGGCTGAAGAACGCCCGGGTGCTCTGTGTCGGCGCGGGTGGCCTCGGTTCGCCTGCCCTGATGTACCTGGCCGCCGCCGGTGTCGGCACGCTGGGCATCATCGACTTCGACACCGTCGACGAGTCCAACCTCCAGCGCCAGATCATCCACGGGGTCTCCGACGTCGGACGCTCGAAGGCCGAGTCGGCCGCGGCAAGCATCCGCGAGATCAACCCGCTGGTGAATGTCGAGATCCACAACACCGCGCTGGACCGGGACAACGTCCGCGACATCTTCGCCCAGTACGACCTGATCGTCGACGGCACCGACAACTTCGCCACCCGCTACATGGTCAACGACGCGGCGGTGCTGCTCGGCAAGCCGTACGTCTGGGGGTCGATCTACCGCTTCGACGGCCAGGCGTCGGTGTTCTGGGCCGAGCACGGCCCCTGCTACCGGTGCCTCTACCCGGAGCCCCCGCCGCCGGGCATGGTGCCCTCCTGCGCCGAGGGCGGGGTGCTCGGTGTGCTCTGCGCCTCGATCGGCTCGATCCAGGTCAACGAGGCGATCAAGCTGCTCGCCGGCATCGGTGAGCCGCTGGTCGGCCGGCTGATGGTCTACGACGCCCTGGAGATGAGCTACCGCAAGATCAAGGTCCGGAAGGATCCGAACTGCGTGCTCTGCGGGGAGAACCCGACGCTCACCGACCTGATGGAGGACTACGAGGACTTCTGCGGCGCGGTGTCGGTGGAGGCTCAGGAGGCGGTGGTCGACGCGACCATCACCGCGTCCGAGCTGAAGGAGTGGCAGGACGCCGGCAAGGACATCTTCCTCGTCGACGTCCGGGAGCCGGCCGAGTACGAGATCGTCCGCATCCCCGGGGCCACCCTGATCCCCAAGGGGGAGATCCTCTCCGGTGAGGCGCTGTCCAAGCTTCCGCAGGACCGGCAGATCGTGCTGCACTGCAAGTCCGGCGTCCGCTCCGCCGAGGCGTTGGCCGCGTTGAAGGCGGCCGGTTTCCGCGATGCGGTGCACGTGCAGGGGGGCGTGCTCTCCTGGATCAAGCAGATCGATCCGTCGCTGCCCGCCTACTGATCCGCAGCCGAGGGGCCCCTCCGCCGTGTCCAATGGGGGAGGGGCCCCTCGCCGCTACCCTGCCGTCGGTCGGATCTCACCTATCCGTCCTCCTGAGGCGAGATCACGTTTGCGCCGGTAGCGTGGCCGCCGTGGTCGACATCGACGCCGCGATCGGGTTCGTGGTGGCTCACGGAGATGCGGTGGAGCGTGCCCGCCTGTCCTGGCTGCGTACCGGCACGCAGCCACCGCCGGAGGTGCTCGACAGCGCCGAGGTCGGGCAGACACTCGGCGGCGGCTGGCCGGCGTCCTGGGGTGACGAGGTCGCCTCGGTCGACGCGACCTGTTTCCGGCTCGCGGAACTGGACGACCTGGGCGCGCTGGGCCGCCCGAGCGCTCGCCGGGCTCTGGACTGGCTCGCCGCCGGCCAGCAGCGCGACGGCAGCTGGGAGGAGGATCCGGCCCTCGCGGACTCCGCGCCCGAGTGGGCCCGGCCGGGTGACCCGGAGGCGCGGTTGTACCTGACCGCCAACGCCGCCTTCTGGCTGACGGTGGCGGGCCTGGACGCGCGGGCCGCCGGGCCGCTGGACCACCGGGTCGGCGGGGCGTACGCCGGGGTGGTGCAGGCCGCCAGCCAGGCGCTCGCCGCCCAACTGCGCCCCGACGGCAGCTGGCCGTCCTTCCTGGCCGCCGGTTGGCTCAGCGCGGCCGTCCTGCACCGGCAGCAGATGTTCTACGAGTCGGCGCAGATCAAGGCGGTGTTGGCGGAGCGGTTGCCGCAGGCGTCGGCGGCCGATGCCGCCTGGCTCGCGGTGACGCTGCGCCGGGTGGGCGTCGATCATCAGGAGTGGACGCTGGTGGCCGCCCGACGCCGGCTCACCGAGACGCAGCGCAGTGACGGTGGCTGGAGCAGCGACGACGGCCACCAGTTCGACGTGCACGCCACCCTCGCCGTGATCCGCGCCTTCCGCTGACCCCAGCCTCCGCGCAGCCCTCCCAGCGTTGATCATGAGGTTAGCAGCGCAGAAAGCGCTTACCAGGACGGCTAACCTCATGATCAACGAGGAAGGGTGGGAGTGGTCAGGGGCGGAGGTGGCCGGTGCCGGTGACGACGTACTTGGTGCTGGTCAGCTCGGGGAGGCCCATGGGGCCGCGGGCGTGCAGCTTCTGGGTGGAGATGCCGATCTCGGCGCCGAAGCCGAACTCGCCGCCGTCGGTGAACCGGGTCGAGGCGTTGACCATCACGGCCGCCGAGTCGACCCGGGCCACGAACTCCCGGGCGGCCGGCTGAGAGTCGGTGACGATCGCCTCGGTGTGGCCGCTGCCGTACCGCCGGATGTGTGCGACCGCCGCGTCCAGCGAGTCCACGACGGCGGCGGAGATGTCGGCGGCGAGGTATTCGGTGCCGAAGTCCTCGTCGGTGGCCGCAACCACGGCTTCGGAGTGGGCCGCTACCCGTGCGTCGCCGTGCACGGTCACCCCGGCCTCGGCGAACGCGGCCAGCATCGCCGGCAGGAAGGCGTCGGCGACGTCGGCGTGCACCAGCAGCGACTCGGCCGTGTTGCAGGTGGACAGGCGCTGCGTCTTCGCGTTCAGGGTGATCGCGACCGCCATCGACACGTCGGCGGCGGCGTCCACGTAGACGTGACAGTTGCCCACCCCGGTCTCGATCACCGGCACGGTCGACTCCTCGACCACCGTGCGGATCAGCGACGCCCCGCCGCGCGGGATCAGCACGTCGACCAGGCCCCGGGCCCGCATCAGCTCCTTTACGGAATCGCGGGAGCTGGCGTCCACCAGTTGCACCGCGTCCGCGGGCAGACCGGCACCGGCGATAGCGTCCCGCAGCACCGTCACCAGCGCCGCGTTGGAGTGCGCGGCCGAGGAGGAGCCGCGCAGCAGCGCCGCGTTGCCGGCCTTCAGGCAGATCCCGGCGGCGTCCACGGTCACGTTGGGCCGCCCCTCGTAGATGACGCCGACCACCCCGAACGGCACCCGGATCTGCCGCAGTTCCAGCCCGTTGGGCAGGGTCGAGCCCCGGACCACCTCGCCCACCGGGTCGGGCAGCGCGGCCATCTGGCGCAGCGCGTCGGCGATGCCGGCCACCCGCCCCTCGTCGAGGGCGAGCCGGTCCAGCACGGCCGCGCTCAGCCCGGCGTCGCGTCCGGCCGCCAGGTCCGCGGCGTTCGCGGCCAGGATCTCCGGCGTACGCGCCACCAGCGCGTCGGCCATCGCGTGCAGCGCGGCGTCCTTGGCGGTACGCGTCGTCACCGCCAGCGCCTCCGCTGCCGTTCGCGCCCGGCGGGCCTGCTCGCTCACGTTCATCTCCCCACTCCTTCCACGTTCCCACTCACAGCAGCACCAGGTCGTCGCGGTGGACGACCTCCCGTTCGTACGCCGGGCCGAGCGCCGCGGCGAGGTCGGCGGTCGACCGCCCGAGCAGGCCGGGCAGCTCGATCGCGTCGTAATTGACAAGCCCTCGGGCCACCGGTGCGCCGGAGGTGTCGACGAGGTCGACCGGGTCGCCGGCGGTGAAGGCGCCGTCCACGGCGGTGATCCCCGCGGGCAGCAGCGACTTGCGCCGCCCCACCACCGCGGCGACCGCGCCCGGATCGAGGTGCAGCCGGCCCCGGGGCGCGGTGGCGTGGGCGAGCCAGAACAGCCGGGCCGCGGGTCGCCGGAGACTGGGGTGGAAGAAGGTGCCGACCGGCTCACCGGCCAGCGCGGCGACCGCCTGGGCGGCGGAGGTGAGCACCACCGGGATGCCGAAGCCGGTGGCGATCCGGGCCGCTTCCACCTTGGTCACCATGCCGCCGGTGCCGACCCCCGCGCGGCCGCTGCCGCCGATCTCGACACCTACCAGGTCGGCCTCGTCGCGTACCTCGGGGATGCGGCGGGCGCCGGGTCGGGTCGGGTTCCCGGTCCAGAGCGCGTCGACGTCGGAGAGGAGCACCAGCAGGTCGGCGTCGACCAGCGCGGCCACCAGCGCGGCCAGTCGGTCGTTGTCGCCGAACCGGATCTCCTCGGTGGCGACCGTGTCGTTCTCGTTGACGATCGGCACCGCCCGCAGGTCGAGCAGCTTGCGCAGGGTGCGGTACGCGTTGCGGTAGTGGGCCCGTCGGGTCACGTCGTCGACGGTGAGCAGCACCTGGCCGACGGTACGGCCGTGCCGGGCGAAGGCGGCCGCGTACCGCCCGATCAGCAGGCCCTGGCCGACGCTGGCGGCGGCCTGCTGGGTGGCCAGGTCTCGCGGTCGCCGGGGCAGACCGAGCGGGGCGAGGCCGGCGGCGATCGCGCCGGACGAGACCAGCACCACCTCGCGGCCGTCAGTGGCCCGTAGGCCGAGGGCGTCGACCAACGCGTCGACCCGCCCGTCGTCCAGCCCGCCGCTGGCGGTGGTCAACGAGGAGGACCCGATCTTGACAACGACCCGCCGGGCCGCCGTGACTGCGTCGCGCACCCGCCCATTCTGCGCTGTCGTCGCGGCGTGGCCTGTCGCCGTTCCCATAGTCTGGCCGCTTGTGACACCTGACGAGTACGTCGAGGCGGTGCTGGAGCTGGTCGACCGGATCCCATCCGGCCGGGTGATGTCGTACGGGGCGGTGGCCGACGCGCTGGCCGATCGCTCCGGGCGGACGTCGGCGCGGCTGGTTGGGGCGATCATGGCCCGCCACGGTGGCGGGGCTCCGTGGCACCGGGTGGTGAACGCGTCCGGCGGGCTGCCGCCCCGGCTGGCCCGGGAGGCGCGGGCGCGTTGGCTCGCCGAGGGGACGCCGCTGCGCGGTACCGGGGTGGACATGCGGACGGCCGCGTGGTGGCCCGGGTAGGGGATGTGACCCCCGCCATAACGTGAGTAATATTCGGCCTCATGACCGCGCCGCCGGGTGGCTCCGGCCCACCGCCCACCCCCGGACAGCCCGCGCAGAGCCCAGCCCCACCGGACGTGCTGCCCAGGGGGGTGCACGCCGGCTATGCGCTCGGTTCGCTGGCGACCGGGGCCTTCGGCACCGTGCCGGGTCTGCTGCTGCTGCCCTATCTGACCGACACCCTCGGGGTGGCCGCTGGCGTGGCGGCCCTGCTGGTGCTGCTGCCGAAGGCATGGGACGTACTGGTCAACCCGGTCGCCGGGCGGATCTCCGACCGCACCAGGTCGCGGTGGGGCGCCCGTCGTCCGTACCTGCTTTTCGGCGGGCTGGCCCTGGCCGTGCTCTTCGGGGCCATCTTCGCCGCGCCGTTCGGCGCCGGTCCCGCCGCCGGGGCGTACGTCGCCGTCGCCTTCCTGGCCACCGCGACCGCGTTCGCCTTCTTCCAGGTGCCGTACGTGGCGATGCCGGCCGAGCTGACCAGCGACTACGCCGAACGTACCCGGATGATGACCTGGCGGATCGCGGTGCTGGCGCTGGCCATCCTGGTCGCCGGTGCGGTGGCGCCGCTGGTGCGTGATGCGGCCGGCGGAGGTGTACCCGGACACCGTTGGATGGGTGTCTTCGTGGCCGCCCTCATCGCGCTCGGGGCCGTCGGTGCCTTCCTCGGCACCCGGTCCGCTCCGCAGGGCGCGGTCGGCGAGAGCGAGCCGAGCCTGCGGGCCCAACTGACCGTCGCGGCCCGCAGCCGGCCCTTCCGGGCGCTGTTGCTCTGCTTCGTGGTGCAGTCCGCCGGGGTGGCCACGATCCTCGCCGGGGTCCAGTACTTCGCCGATCACGTGCTGCGGGACTCGACGACCGGCCCGACCGTGCTCTTCGTCTGTTTCGTCGGCCCGGCGCTGGTGGTCATGCCGCTCTGGTCCCGGGTGGGTGCCCGGGTGGGCAAGCTCGCGGCCCTGGTCGCCGCGTCGCTGATCCTGTCGGCCGGCGGACTGGCGCTGGTTGCCGCGCCGGTGCTGCCCACCGCCGTGGTCTACCTGCTGGTCGCGGTGCTCGGCGTCGGGTATGCCGGTCAGCAGGTCTTCGCGCTGGCCATGCTCCCGGACTGCATCGCGTACGACACGGTGCGCACCGGGCGTCGGCAGGCCGGCGTCTTCACCGGCGTGTGGACGGCCGGCGAGACCTTCGGACTGGCCCTGGGCCCCGGCATCTACGGACTGGTCCTCGCCACCACCGGCTACGTCTCCTCCACCACCGGTACCGCCGCCACCCAGTCCGACACCGCCCGCCTCGGCGTCCTGCTCGGCTTCACCATCCTCCCCGCCCTCCTCATCGGCCTGGCCACCCTCCTGCTCCGCCCCTACGACCTAACCCCCGCCCGCCTCTCCACCC